>JBBJMF010000001.1:0-95842 GCA_037719575.1 Nocardioidaceae bacterium | reverse complement strand
GCCTGCCCGAACGGCGCCTTGTCAGAAGCCGGGTGGTCGAGTACCTCGACGACCTCGAGGTACTGGTGACCGGTGAGCGGCAGGATCATGTTCGTGGTGCCGAACCGCGGGTGCACGCCACCGTCCACGAACTTCTCGCCCAACGCCTCTGACAACCGCTCCGTGGTTGCCGCCAGACCGTCCGGGCCGGCTGCGTAGGAGAGGTGGTCGAGGTGCATGCGACTCATTCTCTCCGGCTCGGTACGCAGTCAGTCGGCGGGGTGGACCGTGAGCGGCAGTCGGGCGGCCACGTGAGCCCGGCAGTGGTCGACGAGGACGTCGTAGGCGGGCTGGCCGATCAGCTCGACGAGCTCGGGCGCGCAGGACTCGTAGACCGGGGTGGCCGCGTGGTGGGCCTCGGTGTTGCCGGAGCAGTACCAGGCCAGGTCGTGGCCACCGGCGCCCCACCCGCGCCGGTCGTACTCGGTGATCGTGATCTCGGTGTAGGTGGTCCCGTCGGTCAACGCGACCTCGCGGAACAGACGTCGTACCGGTAGCTGCCAGCAGACGTCGGGCTTGGTCTCGAGCGGGTGCCGGTCGTTGCGCAGTGCCCAGGCGTGCAGCGAGCAGCCCTCACCCGCCGCGAAACCCGGCCGGTTGAGGAAGATGCAGGCGCCCTCGTGCACGGCGGTCTTGCGTTCGCCGTCCTCGTCCTTGTCCACCCAGCGCTTGCGGCGATGCCCGATCTCGTGGAACTGCCAGTCGTCCGGGGTCATGATCGAGACGAACGTCGCGACCCGGGCCTCGTCGGCGCGGTCGGAGAAGTGCGCCCCCAGGGTGCAGCATCCGTCGTCGGGTCGGTCGGCGTAGATTCCCGGGCAACCGGCGCCGAAGATGCAGGACCATCGCGAGCACAGCCAGGTCAGGTCGCAGCGCAGCCTCTGGTCGGCATCCGCCGGGTCCACGAACTCGACCCACGCGCGAGGAAAGTCGAGGGGGACTTCGGGCACCCGGTCACTGTAGTCGCCGGCGCCGAGTCATCAGTCCCAGCGGCAGTCTGCGACGCCCATGCCGAGCCGTTAGCCTCGGTGCATGCGTGAAGCCGTCCTCGACGTGGGCTCGAACACGGCTCATCTCCTCGTGGTGGATGCCCACCGGGGGGCGGCGCCGCTGCCCGCACTGTCGGTCAAGCGAGAGCTGCGACTGGCGGAGCACCTCACCCCTGACGGGGCCCTGTCGGAGTCCGGGGTGGACGCGCTGGTGTCCTTCATTGCCAGCGCGCTGGCGGAGGCTGAGGACCAGGGGTGCGGGTCGGTGAAGGCGTTCGCCACCTCGGCGATCCGTGAGGCGAGCAACACCGACGAGGTCCTCCGACTGGTGCGGACGGCGACCGGCGTCGACCTCCTGGTGCTGAGCGGCGAGCAGGAGGCGATGCTGACGTTCCTGGCCGTGCGACGCTGGTTCGGCTGGTCGTCGGGGCGGCTCGCCGTGTTCGACATCGGGGGTGGGTCGCTCGAGATCGCCACCGGCGCGGACGAGGTCCCGGACGTGACCTTGTCATTCGAGCTGGGTGCCGGCCGGCTGACCCGAGAGTGGCTGCGGGGCGACGTGCCCCTCGAGTCCGACTACCGGGACCTGCGCAAGTACGTCCGGGCCCAGATCGCCCGGGGTGCCGGCACGGTGCTGCGTGCGGGGTCCGAGGACCATGCCGTCGCCACGTCGAAGACGTTCCGGTCGCTCGCGCGGGTCTGCGGGGCGTCGTCCTCCGCAGAGGGCGACTACGTACGACGCACGCTGGCCCGGTCCACCCTTGCCAAGCGGCTGCCGCGAATCGCCAGGCTCAACCGGGAGGAGCTGGCCCGACTCCCGGGAGTCTCGGCCGGGCGGGCCCATCAGCTCCTCGCAGGCGGGGTTGTCGCGGAGGCGGTGATGGACATCTTCGGCATCGAGGAGCTGGAGATCTGCCCGTGGGCGCTGCGGGAGGGCGTGATCCTGCAGTCGCTCGACTCGCTGCCCGAGCGGTGACCCCCATAGGCTGAACGGGTGAGTGCTGCCGACCCCAGCGACGACTCCGGCGACCGCTCCGCGGACCGGGTCGACGCCCGGTCAGAACCGGTCCGGGTGCCGGCAGCACGAGTCGCACTGTCCTCGGCCTCGGTCTACCCGGAGTCGACAGCTTGCGCGTTCGAGCTCGCCGCGGCGCTCGGCTACGACGCGGTCGAGGTGATGGTGGGGCTCGACCCGGTGAGCCAGGACGTCGCCGCAGTCAGGCACCTCGTCGACCTTCACCAGGTGCCCGTGTGCGCGATCCACGCGCCCTGTCTGCTGATCACCCAGCGAGTGTGGGGGCCGGAGCCTTGGGGAAAGCTGCAGCGCAGTGCCGAGGCGGCGCTGGCGCTCGGGGCGCGGATCGTCGTCGTCCACCCGCCGTTTCGCTGGCAGCGCGAGTACGTCAGGGGTTTCGTCGAGGGCATCGCGAAGCTCGAGGCCGAGACCGGCGTCGCGTTCGCGGTGGAGAACATGTACCCGTGGCGGGCCTCCCGGCGTGAGCTGCAGGTCTACCAGCCCGGCTGGAATCCCGTCGAGCAGGACTACGCGCACACGACGCTCGACCTGTCGCACTCGTCCACCTCCGGCAGCGACCCGGTCCAGATGGCGCTCGACCTGGGGGATCGGCTGCACCACGTGCACATGACCGATGGCAGCGGATCGGCCAAGGACGAGCACCTGGTGCCCGGCCGGGGCAACCAGCCATGTGGCGAGCTCCTCGAGCTGCTGGCGGCGAACGGGTTCGAGGGCAACGTCGTGGTGGAGATCAACACCCGCCGGGCCGCGAACCTCCACGCCCGCCAGGCCGACCTGGTGGAGTCGCTGGCCTTCACGCGCCTGCATCTCGCGACGCCGGCCTAGCCAGTGGCGGACTCCTAGCGACTCGTCTGCGTCATAGCGGGTCCGGACCGCAGGGCCGATGCAGGCGAATCAGCAAGAAGGACGGGTCAGTCCTCGTCGATCTCGGCGATCTGGTCACCTTCGGTGACAACCTGGCCTTCGCGCACACTGAGCTCGACGATCGTGCCCGACACCTCGGCGGGGACCGGGATCTCCATCTTCATTGACTCGAGGATCACCAGGGTGTCGTCGGCCACCACGACATCGCCGGCCTTGGCGACGACCTTGAGCACGTTGGCGACGAGCTCGGCGTTGATGTAGTGGCTCATCGCCGTCCTTCAGGCAGGTGTTCGGGCACCGGTTCGGGGTCGGGCACCCACGATCCTAGTAACCTGTCACCGTGCTGCGCCGATCCCTGCTCATGTTGGCCGACAGCGACCGGGTCAAGAAGCTGGTGAGCACGATGCCGGTGTCGAGCGGCATCGTCTCTCGCTTCGTGGCGGGTGAGAGCGCCGACGACGCCGTGGAAAGCACCCGGGCGCTCATCGACGGTGGCCTGCTCGTGAGCCTCGACTACCTCGGTGAGGACACCCTCGACGTGGCCCAGGCATCGGCAACCGTCGATGCCTATCTGCTGCTGCTGAAAAACCTCTCGTCGGCCGGGCTGACGCCGGGCGCGGAGGTCTCCGTCAAGCTCTCCGCCGTGGGTCAGGCGTTGCCGGGCAAGGGCGAGCAGGTCGCGCTCGAGAATGCGCGGAGGATCTGTCAGGCGGCCGCCGACGCCGGCACCACGGTCACCCTCGACATGGAGGACCACACGACCACTGACTGCACTCTCGCCATCCTGCGCGAGCTTCGGCAGGACTTCCCTGCCACGGGGGGCGTCGTCCAGGCCTACCTGCGTCGTACCGAGCAGGACTGCAAGGACCTCGCGTACGACGGGTCCCGGATCCGGCTGTGCAAGGGTGCCTACAAGGAGCCGGAGTCCGTCGCGTTCCAGGGCAAGGCCGATGTGCGGCTTTCCTACATCCGCTGTCTCAAGGCGCTGATGGCCGGCGCGGGATACCCGATGGTCGCCTCGCACGATCCCAAGCTGATCGAGATCGCCGGCTTGCTGGTGGAGGCCGACGGCCGGGCCAAGGGCAGCTACGAGTACCAGATGCTCTTCGGGATCCGCCCAGACGAGCAGAAGCGGCTGGCCGCGGCCGGCGAGCGGGTCCGGGTCTACATCCCGTACGGCGACCAGTGGTACGGCTACCTGATGAGGCGGCTGGCCGAGAAACCGTCCAACCTCGCCTTCTTCGTGCGGAGTCTGGCGACGAAGGGCTGAGCGGTGCTTGAGGGCGCACGGCCACGACGAGGCCGCTAGGGTCTGAGGGTGGGTGGGCTCGCGGCGGTCGTGTACGACGACAGCCTGTCGCGCTACAACTTCGGGGCCGGTCACCCGATGGCGCCCATCAGGGTCGACCTGACGATGCGGCTGGCGCGCTCGCTCGGCGTGTTCGACGACCCCGCCCTCCAACTCGTTGGGGGGCCGCATGCCACCGACGACGAGCTGACCCTGGTCCATACGCCAGCGTACGTGGAGGCCGTCAAACGGCTCAGCGACCGGCCGGACGACACGGACCTCGCTCACGGCCTCGGCACGCAGGACGACCCGGTCTTCGAGGGCATGCACGACGCGTCCGCACACATCGTCGGCGCCACGCTCGAGGGCGCCCGACGGGTCTGGGAGGGCACCGCCCTGCACGCGGTGAACATCACTGGTGGCCTCCACCACGCGATGGCAGACACTGCGAGCGGCTTCTGCATCTACAACGACCCGGCGATCGCCATCGCCTGGCTGCTGGCGAGCGGCGCCGAGCGGATCGCGTACGTCGACATCGACGCGCATCACGGTGACGGCGTGCAGGCGGCCTTCTACGACGACGCCCGGGTGCTGACGATCAGCCTGCACGAGTCTCCGCGGACGTTGTTCCCGGGCACCGGCTACTCCTCCGAGACCGGCGGGCCGGCGGCCCTCGGTAGCGCCGTCAACGTGCCGCTGCCACCGGGAACCGGCGACCGGGGCTGGCTCCGCGCGTTCCACGCCGTCGTCCCCGAGCTGGTGCGCGCCTTCGACCCAGACATCTTGGTGAGCCAGCACGGCTGCGACTCCCACCTCGACGACCCCCTCACCCACCTGATGGTGAGCGTGGACGCGCAGCGCGCAGCCCACCTCGCCGTGCACGACCTGGCGCACGAGGTCTGCGGCGGGCGCTGGCTCGCCACCGGCGGCGGTGGCTATGCGATCTTCGACGTCGTACCGCGCACCTGGACCCATCTGCTTGCGGTGGTGGGGGGCCGCGCGCTGGACCCCGCGACAGCCGTGCCGCAGGACTGGCTGCACCACGTCGCTGACCTGACCGACGGGCATCGGGCGCCAGAGGCGATGAGTGACGGCAAGCTGCCGGTCTACGACGACTGGTCGACCGGCTACAACCCCGACTCCTGGCTGGACAGGTCCGTCGCCGAGACCCGCCGCGAGGTGTTCCCCCATCATGGCATCGACATCTCCTTCTGAGGGTGGACTTCCCACAAGCCCCACTTGCCACTACTCTCACGCTTAGCACGGACGAAATCGTCTCTGGTGGGAAGCCAGGGTGCGGTCGTGCCGGGAGTTGGTTGTGCTATGCCTCACGCCTCGATCGGAGACAGCGTCTCCGACGTCTCGTTCTTGACCGTCGCCGAGGTCGCTGCGGCGATGCGGGTCTCCAAGATGACCGTCTATCGACTCGTGCACGCGGGTGACCTCCCGGCTGCGAGGGTCGGCCGCTCCTTCCGGGTCCCCGAGAGCGCGGTCAACGAGTATCTGCGGAAGTCGTACTTCCAGGCCGGGTGACCGTGCGGGCTCTGTTCGGTGCCTCCGGCGCCGACCGGTAGGCTGGCCGCGCGGACAGGCGACATCGGTCGCTTCCGTGACCGCCTGACCGAGGGGGTCATAGGCATCCCCCGAAAGGCAGACCGTGGGCTCAGTCATCAAAAAGCGCAAGAAGCGAATGGCCAAGAAGAAGCACCGCAAGCTGTTGAAGAAGACGCGGATCCAGCGGCGTCGCGCGGGCAAGTAGCCGCCCAGGGTCAACGGTCATGGGTCGCGTCGTCCTCGTCACCGGGGTGTGCAGGGATCTCGGGGGAAGGTTCGCGCGCCGGATCGCCGGTCACCCCGCCGTGGAGCGGGTCATCGGTGTCGATGGCGTTCCGCCGCGTCGTGACCTCGGCGACGTACGTTTCGTCAGGGCCGACATCCGCAACCCGGTGATCGCCAAGGTGATCGCGGCCGAGGATGTCGACACCGTGGTCCATCTCAGCGTCATCGCCACCCCGAGTGGGACCGGCGGCCGAACACTGATGAAGGAGATCAACGTCATCGGCACCATGCAGCTGCTCGCTGCGTGCCAGCGCGCGCCGGGCGTGCGACGGTTGGTCGTCAAGTCGTCCGCTCACGTCTATGGGTCGTCGTCGAAGGATCCTGCGATGTTCGCGGAGGAGATGGCGCCGCGCCGGATGCCGCGGGCCGGCTACGGCAAGGACTCGGTGGAGGTCGAGGGCTACGTCCGGGGGTTCGCGCGCCGCCGACCTGACGTCACCGTCACGATGCTCCGCTGCGCGAACCTGATGGGACCCGAGATCGAGACCTCGATGACCCGGTACTTCTCGCTTCCTCTGGTGCCCACCGTGCTGGGGTTCGACTCCCGGCTCCAGTTCTGCCATGAGGAGGACGCGCTCGCGGCACTCGAGCTCGCCACGGTCTCGGGCGTCCACGGCACGTTCAACGTGTCCGGTGACGGAGTCCTCATGCTGTCGCAGGCGGTACGACGGGTCGGCCGGCCCAGCCTCCCCCTGCCGTCCTTCGTGCTGAGCACGATGGGGTCGTCGATGCCTCAGCTGCGCGGGGTAGAGATGTCCCCGGAACAGGTCGGCTTCCTGACCTATGGCCGAGGCATCGATACGACGCGGATGCGCACCGTGCTCGGCTTCGAGCCCCGCTTCACGACACCGGATGCCTTCGGCGCCTTCGCCCAGCGGGTGAACCCCGGAGTCCTGGACCCGGGCCGGCTCGAGCAGTGGGAGCGGCAGGCTCAGGAGGTCGTGTCCCAGATGGTGACCCGTGCCCGACGCTGAGATCATCCCCATCGGCGGCGTGGCCGCGCCCGGCCGCGGGTCGCGCACGTCGCCGTCCGCCGCGGCACGCGCCCTGGCTCCCGGCGGTACGACGGCAAAGGTGCCCCCCCGTGGCCGACGCGACTCCATGCGCGAGACCGGTGAGGAGGCACGGGCTCGTGCCGAACCGCTGCGAGCTGAGCCGCTGCGCGCGGACGATCTGGCGGATGCGGTCGCCGACGCGGCGCGGGACGTGTTCGGGGAGACCGGCTGGGAGCGCCGGCTGGCGGAGCTGCTCGCCTTTCTGCGCCGCCGGATCACGGGCGACTACGACATCGACGAGTTCGGCTTCGATGCGGAGATTACTGAGCGTTTCGTGCTCGCGGCACTTCGGCCGGTCGCCGAGAAGTGGTTCCGCATCGAGGTTCACGGCGTCGACAACATCCCGACCGAGGGTGGGGCCCTCGTCGTCTCGAACCATTCCGGGGCGCTCCCGATGGACGGGCTGATGACGGCCCTGGTCCTGCACGACCACGCCGATCGGTCGTTGCGCATGCTCGGCGCGGACCTCGTGTTCCGGATGCCGTTCCTCGGCGAGCTGGCCCGCAAAGGCGGTGCCACGCTGGCCGGGAACGAGGATGCCGAGCGGATGCTCAGACGTGGCGACCTGGTCGGGGTCTGGCCAGAGGGCTTCAAGGGCATCGGCAAACCGTTCTCCGAGCGCTACAAGCTGCAGCGCTTCGGCCGGGGCGGCTTCGTGTCCGCCGCACTCAGGGTCGGCGTGCCGATCATCCCCTGCTCGGTCGTGGGTGCGGAGGAGATCTATCCGATGGTCGGCAACGTGCCTGCCCTGGCGCGGCTGCTCGGGGTGCCCTACTTCCCGATCACGCCGTTCTTTCCATGGCTTGGCCTGCTGGGCCTGGTCCCGCTGCCCTCGAAGTGGCTCATCGAGTTCGGCGAGCCGATCCGAACGGACACCTACGGGGACGGGGCGGCCGAGGACCCGATGCTGGTCTTCAACGTGACGGACCAGGTCCGCGAGACGATCCAGCAGTCGCTGCACTCGCTGCTCACGCGGCGGCGCGGCGTCTTCGGCTGAGTGCGGCGGGCCGCGGCGTGCGGTTTGCCTGTGGTCGACGGACGTCCGTTGCGGGGTCGTGTGCTGTCTGAGCATCAGTTGCGTCTCAGGCGGCAGTGATGACGGGTCGGCCGCCGGGTGAGTCTCACGGCTGTCGGTTCAGATCGGGGAATGGCGATGGTCAGTCACTGATGTTGCTGGGGCGGGTGGGCCATGCGCCCCAAAGGCGGATTGGTAAGGGACGGAATGGCGGTTCGTCGCCGGCTTTTCGTACCCAGACGGTCCGTACCATCTCAGACGGACCGGACTGCGCTCCATCACTGCCGGCTGTGACCGCACCACATTGAGACCGCAGGTGGCGGCGCGACGTGGCCACCTCGTCGTCGTCGCCGCCATTCTCCCACTCAGACCGGAACATTCGCGAGGCCAACACTCGGACCGCAGTGCGACATCAGCCCGGGCTCGGTTGGACAGCCCAGACGACAAGGATCAGCGCATCTTCTTGCGCAGGGCAAGCGCCGCCGCCACCGCCCCGGTGGCGGCTCCGGCTCCGGCGGCGCCGGCGAGGCTGGCCCGCGCTGCCTTGCGACCGGTGCGGTAGTCCCGCACGCGCCAGCCCTCCCGTCGGGCGTGCTCGCGCAGCCGGCGGTCTGGGTTGATCGCGCAGGGGTCGCCCACGATCGACAGCATCGGCAGGTCGTTGGCCGAGTCGGAGTAGGCGGAGCAGCGGGCGAGGTCGAGTCCCTCGCGGTCCGCGATGGCGAGGACCGCCGCCGCCTTCGCCGGCCCGTGCAGCATCTCACCGACCAGCCGGCCCGTGTAGACGCCGTCGACGTGCTCGGCGACGGTTCCGAGGGCACCGGTCAGCCCGAGGCGGTTGGCGATGATGGCGGCGATCTCGACGGGCGCCGCAGTCACCAGCCACACCCGCTGGCCGTGGTCTAGATGGAGCTGGGCGAGCGCGCGGGTCCCCGGCCAGATGCGGGCGGCCATGACCTCGTCGAAGATCTCCTCGCTCACCGACTCGAGCTCCTCGACCCGGTGCCCCGCGATGAACGAGAGCGCCGACTCCCGGGCGTTCGCGACGGTGTCCGGGTCCTCGACGCCTACCAGTCGGAAGTACGCCTGGCCCCAGGCGGCCCGCGCCAGGTCACGGGACGTGAAGAACCTGCGACGGTACAGGCCGCGCATCAGGTGGAAGACTGACGCGCCTTGCATGACCGTGTTGTCGACGTCGAAGAAGGCGGCGGCCGTCGGGTCCGGGGGTGTCGCGAGGGCCTGCTCGACCTCACTCGCCGAGGCCGCAGCCTCACCCGCCATCATCGAGCGCGAACGCAGGTTGGACGACTTCGGAGGTGCTGGCGGCACCCGGCCAGTCTACGTGGCCGTGTGCCAGACTCGGCCGGGTGGAGCAGCGCGAGGAGCTGAGCAACGTCGACGGACTCCTGCGCCGGCAGGCGGCTGTCCGCGCGGACTCGGTGGCGCTCGTCTCGGAGGCCAGCCGGCTCACCTGGCACGAGCTTGACCGCCGGGTGGAGGCGCTGGCACAGGGGCTGTCGGAGCTCGGGCTGGTCGCCGGGCACCGGGTCGCCATCGCCGGTTCCAACAGTGTGGAGTTCGTGGTGTGCTACCTCGCGACCCTGCGTGGCGGGATGGTCGCCGTACCCGTCAACCCGACGTCGCAGCCGGGGGAGATAGGCCGCGTCCTCGCCGACTGCGGCGCCCGGGTGTGCTTCGCCGACACGGGCACCGTCGAGTCCGTCCGGGCGGCGGTCGACGGTGCCGAGGCCGGCGGTCGGCGACCGCTTGTCGTGAGCGTCGGCGGGCCGGCGCGCGAGGGGGAAATTGGTTACGTTGACCTGTTCTCGCAGGGCGCACGCGTCGTGTCGCCGCGGGACTCGGAGTCGCTCGCCGTTCTGCTCTACACCTCCGGCACGAGCGGCACGCCGCGGGCAGCGATGCTGAGCCACCGCGCGCTGCTGGCGAACGTCGCCCAGAGCGCCGGTACGACGCCCGCGCCAGTGCTGCCCGACGACATCGTGCTTGGCGTCCTCCCGATGTTCCACGTCTACGGCCTCAACGCGGTCCTCGGCCAGGTGCTGTTGACCGGCGCCACCCTCGTGATCGGCCCTCGCTTCGACCCCGACGAGACACTGGCGCTGGTCCGGCGCGAGCAGGTCACCTGCGTGCCGGTTGCGCCACCGGTGATCGCCGCCTGGCTCGAGCATCCCGACACCGTGACCGGGCTCTCGTCGGTGCGGATGCTGCTGAGTGGCGCCGCGCCGCTGTCGGAGGAGACCATGCGCGCGTTCGAGGAGCGCACCGGACTCGTCGTCGAGCAGGGATACGGCCTCACCGAGGCGGGTCCCGTCGTCACCTCGACGATCGGTTCGCCCCTCCACAAACCGGCCAGCGCGGGACGTGCCCTGCCGGGCGTCGAGATCCGGGTCGTCGACGACGCCGGCGCCGACGTGCACCCCGCCGACCCGGGAGAGATCTGGGTCAGGGGTCGCAACCTGTTCAGTGGGTACTGGCCCGACGGTGACGAGAGGCCAGGCGCGGACGGCTGGTTGCGAACCGGGGACGTGGGCTTCATCGACGCCGACGGCGACCTCATCATCGTGGACCGGCTGAAGGAGCTGGTCATCGTGTCCGGCTTCAACGTCTACCCGTCAGAGATCGAGGACGTGATCAGGGAGGTCGAGGGAGTCCGTGAGTGCGCCGTGATAGGGGTGCCCGACGCCAGCACGGGTGAGGCGGTGGTGGGCTACGTCGTACCCCTCTCGCGGGCGCCGGCAACGCCTGAGCCGTCGGGCCGACGAGCAGGGGCGGCCGGCGCCGAAGATCTGGCGGCTGCCGTCGCCGCGCACTGCGTGGACCGGCTCGCCCGGTTCAAGGTGCCGTCCCGGATCAGGGTCGTCGTGGAGCTCCCGCACTCCGCCACCGGCAAGGTCGCCAAGGGCAGGCTGCGAGCCCACCAGGCCAGGCACGGGATCGGGCTCTCGTGAGCGGGGTCGGCGTGAGCGCGACGAGCCGAGTCCGGGTGCTCTCGAAGCCGGGCTGCCACCTGTGCGAGCAGGCGCTGTCGGTCGTCGCGACGGTGTGCTCTGAACGGGGGGAGACGTTCGAGGTCCTGGACGTCACGAGTGACCCCGAGCTGCTGGCCATCTACGGCGACCAGATCCCGGTGACCTTCGTCGACGGAGCCCAGCACGACTTCTGGCGGGTCGACCCGGATCGGCTCCGCAAAGCCCTGTCCTGACAGTCCAGGATCGTGGATTTTGTTCTCGCGTTCACAAACTCCTAGAGTGGGAACCGCACCGGTCAGCAGCAGCGTCACGGTTCGAGAGTCGCGGGGCGCAGCAGCAACCTCGACGCCGGTGTGCCAGGAGCATTGTGACGTCCGCACGAAGCCGCACCGACGGCCGAACCGGCAACGATCGCGCCGAGCGGGTGATCCCCGAGGCGACGGTCGCCCGTCTGCCCGTCTACCTGCGGGCCCTCACCACGCTTGTCGACCGGCACGTCACGACCGTCAGCAGCGAGCATCTCGCCGGGGCCGCTGGGGTCAACTCCGCGAAGCTGCGCAAGGACCTGTCCTACCTCGGCACCTACGGCACCCGCGGTGTCGGGTACGACGTCAACTACCTGCGCTACCAGATCGCCAGGCAGATCGGGCTCACCCAGGACTGGTCGGTGGTGATCGTGGGCATCGGGAACCTGGGTCACGCTTTGGCGAACTACTCGGGGTTCGGCTCGCGGGGCTTCCAGATCGCCGCTCTCCTCGACAGCGACCCCGCGCGCCTGGGTGAGAAGGTCGGGGACCTGGAGATCTCCCCGATCGACGCCCTCGAGGACATCGTCCGCGAGCGGCATGTCTCGATCGGGGTCATCGCCACCCCGGAGGCGAATGCCCAGGACGTGTGCGACAAGCTCGTCGCGGCCGGTGTGCGCAGCATCTTGAACTTCGCCCCGACCGTGCTGTCGGTGCCCGAGCAGGTCGACGTCCGCAAGGTCGACCTGTCGATCGAGCTGCAGATCCTCGCCTACCACGAGCAGCGCAAGGCCAACACCATGCTCGCGGAGACCGAGATGCCCGCCGCGTTCCGGCTCGAGGCGAGTGCGCTGTGAGCATCCTCGTCGTCGGTGCGTCACATCGCAGCGCTCCCGTCGAGCTGCTCGAGACGCTGGCGCTCGACACCGGCCAGGCAAGCAAGCTGCGGGCTGCGGCTCTCGACACGTCGTACGTCCGCGAGGTCGTCGTGCTCGCGACGTGCAACCGCGTCGAGATCTACGCCCAGGTGGAACGCTTCCACGGCAGCGTGGAGGACTTGACCGGCCTCCTCGTCGAGCGTGCCGGCGCCACCGCCGCGGCGGACGTCGTCGCCTCTCTCTATGTGCATTACGACGCGGGCGCGGTCGCCCACCTGTTCTCGGTGGCGACGGGCCTCGAGTCCATGGTCGTCGGCGAGGGCCAGATCCTCGGACAGGTGCGGGAGGCCCTCCGGGAGGCCCAGGACGAGGGAACGGTCGGACCGGCCCTCAACACGCTCTTCCAGCACGGCCTGCGGGTCGGCAAGCGAGCCCACAGCGAGACCAGGATCGACGTGGCGGGCCGGTCAGTCGTCTCGGTGGCGCTCGACGAGGCGGGGGAGGCGATCGGTGACATCGCCCGCGCCCGGGTGTGCATCGTGGGAGCGGGTTCGGTCGCCTCGCTCGCGGTCAGCACCGTACGACGTGCCGGAGCGCGCGACATCGTCGTCTTGTCGCGAACCACGCAGAGCGCGCGCCGCCTCGCCGGCGCCGTCTCCGACGACGGGGGGTCGGTCCGGGCAGCGGAGCTGTCCAGTCTGCCGGCCGAGCTCGCGAAGGCGGACCTGGTCATCTCCTGCACCGGCGCCACCGGGGTCGTCATCGACGCCGACCTGGTGGCGGCCGCCCTGCTCCTGCGCACCGAGCCCACGCCGCTGACGATCGTGGACCTGGCGCTGCCGCATGACGTCGCTCTCGCCGTCGCCGACCTTCCCGGTGTCGCCCTCGTCGGGCTGCCCAGGATCGCCGCAGCTCTTGCCGCTGGTCCGGTGGCAGAGGACGTCTCCGCGGTCGAGCGCATCGTGGCCGACGAGGTGGTGGAGTTCGCGTCTGCCCGGGATCAGGACCGGGTCGCTCCGACAGTCGTCGCCTTGCGCTCGATGGCCTCCGGGGTCATCGCCGCGGAGCTGGACCGGCTCTGGAGCCGGCTTCCCGAGCTCACCGAGCGTCAGCGCGACGAGATCGCCCGGACGCTTCGCCGGGAGGCCGACAAGCTGCTGCACGAGCCCACCGTGCGGGTCAAGCAGTTCGCCGGGCGGGTGCCCGACTCGTCGTACGCCGCCGCGCTCGCCGAGCTGTTCGCGCTGGACCCGGCAGCGGTCGACGCCGTGAGCGGGCAGCGGGACGACACATGAGCGCGCCCGGCGTGACATCCCTGCGGCTCGGGACACGCGGCAGCACGCTCGCCCTCGCGCAGGCCCGGGCGGTCGCCGAGCTGCTCGAGGCCGGCCTCGGCAGGCCCGTCGAGCTCGTGCGAGTCTCGACGACGGGCGACCGCAACCGGGGGAGCCTCACCGAGATCGGCGGCCAAGGGGTCTTCGTCGGTGCCGTCCGGGATGCGCTTGCCGACGGCGAGGTGGACCTCGCGGTGCACTCGCTCAAGGATCTCCCCACCACCGAGGATCCCCGGGTGGTCCTCGCGGCGGTGCCGACCCGGGCGGACCCCCGGGACGCGCTGGTGGCACGTGACGGCCTGACGCTGGGGGAGCTACCTGCCGGCGCCACGATCGGTACCGGATCTCCTCGACGCGCGGCCCAGCTGCACGGGCTCGGTCTCGGCCTCGACGTCGTCGCCATCCGCGGCAACGTGGACACCCGGCTGCGCCTGGTCAGCGAGGGCGCCGTCGACGGCGTGCTCCTCGCTCGCGCCGGCCTGCTGCGGCTCGGTCGGCAGCACGAGGTCACGGAGGTCCTCGACCCGCTGCAGATGCTTCCGGCACCGGGCCAGGGCGCCTTGGCGGTCGAGGTGGCCGCCCACGCCGAGCGGCTCCGTCTCGACGTCGCGGCGTTGCTTGACGACGCCGACTCGCACTGCGCCGTGACGGCCGAACGGGCGCTGCTTAACGAGCTCGAGGCCGGCTGCTCCGCGCCGGTGGGTGCGCTCGCTGACGTCGCCGTCGGTGACGACGGACCCGAGCTGTGGTTGCGAGCCGTCGTGGCCGCGTTCGACGGCAGCGCGTTCGTCCGACTCTCCACAACCGGTCCGCCTTCCGACGCCGACGGTGTCGGGCGTCGACTCGCCCGGGACATGCTCGCCGACGGTGCCGCCGACCTCATCTCGGAGTCGGTGGCATGACTACCCCACGAAGAGCTCCAACCCCTTCTCACAGCAAGACGGTGAACACCACGATGGCCAAGACCCCCGCCACCACCACGACCTCGGGCCGGCCCACCGGCCCCCGTACGGACGTGATGCCACCCACCCGCAGGTCCGCTCCCCGGCCGGTCGGCTCGGTGGCGTTCGTCGGCACCGGGCCCGGGGACCCGGGCCTGCTGACCGTGCGGGCCCTCGAGCTGATCCGGGCCGCCGACGTCGTCATCACCGAGACGCCCGACCACGTCGCGCTGCTGTCGGAGCTGCTCGGAGATCGTCTCCACAAGGTCACCGTCGTCGACGGCGGCTACGGCGAGGACGGCCAGCCGTTGACGCACGCCGCGCGGGCCAAGCTCGTCGTCCGGCACGCCAAGGGTCAGCAGAACGTCGTACGCCTCATCTGCGGTGACCCGTGGATGTATGCCACCGGCGCCGAGGAGGCGGCGGCGTGCGCGAAGGCGCTCGTTTCGTTCGAGGTGGTGCCGGGCATCAGCGCGGTGACCGCGGTTCCCGCCTACGCCGGCGTGCCGCTGACGACGCGCACGTCGCGCGAGGTCACCCTGCTCAACCTCGCGGAGGGCAAGATCGACTGGTCAAAGCACGCCGCGAGCCAGACGATCGTGCTGCTGTCGCCAGTCCGCGGCATCGCGGCCGCCGCTGATGCGCTGCGGGCCGCGGGGCGCGACGGCGACACCCCCGTGTCCATGACCTCGGTCGGTACGACGACCGGGCAGCGCACTGTCGTGTCGACGCTCGCCGCCATCGCCGCGGACGCCAAGGCTGCGCGTCTCGAGGCTCCTGCGGTCACCGTGATCGGGGAGGTCGTGTCGATGCGGGACGCGCTCTCGTGGTTCGAGACCAAGCCGCTGTTCGGCTGGCGGATCCTGGTGCCCCGGACCAAGGAGCAGGCGGGCTCGCTGTCGGCGAAGCTGCGTGGCTTCGGCGGGGTCCCCGAGGAGGTGCCGACGATCTCGGTCGAGCCGCCCCGCAACCCGCTGCAGATGGACAAGGCGATCCGCGGCCTCGTCGAGGGACGCTACGAGTGGATCGTGTTCACGTCCGTCAACGCGCTCAAGGCCGTCCGCGAGAAGTTCGACGAGTACGGGCTCGACGCGCGCGCGTTCTCCGGGCTCAAGGTCGCCGCGGTCGGCGAGAGGACCGCCGAGGCGATCGCCACCTGGGGCATCAAGGCAGACCTCGTCCCGTCCGGCGAGCAGTCGGCCAGCGGACTGCTCGAGGACTGGCCGCCGTACGACGAGATCCTCGACCCGATCAACCGGGTGTTCCTGCCGCGAGCCGACATCGCCACCGAGAGCCTGGTGGCGGGGCTGCACGAGCTGGGTTGGGAGGTCGACGACGTGACCGCCTACCGCACAGTGCGAGCGGCGCCCCCGCCGGCCCCCACCCGGGACGCGATCAAGAGCGGCAAGTTCGACGCCGTGGTCTTCACCTCGTCGTCGACCGTGCGCAACCTGGTCGGCATCGCCGGGAAGCCACACCCGTCGACGGTGATCGCGGCCATCGGCCCGGCGACCGCGAAGACGTGCGAGGACCATGGCCTTCGGGTCGACGTCGTGTCGCCGAAGCCGACCGTGGAACTGCTTGCCGACGCGCTCGCCGACTTCGGCGCGGGCCGCCGGCTGTCGATGATCGAGGCGGGACAGACCGTGACCAAGCCGTCCGAGCGCCGGCCCGGCAGCCGCCGTCGCGTCACCTGACATGGCCGGCGACCCACGAGCCGGACTCGTCCGGTCGGGCCAGGCGCACGAAGCCCGCGCCCGGTCGGACGAATCCGTTGTGGCGCGGCCTCGGCGGCTGCGGACGACGCCCGCGATGCGGCGGCTCGTCAGCGAGACCGCGGTGCTGCCCCGCCACCTCGTGCTGCCGCTCTTCATCACCGACGACAGCGTGGACCCGCGGCCGATCCTCAGCATGCCCGGCGTCGTTCAGCACACCCGCGACTCGCTGCGCAAGGCCGCGGTCGAGGCGGTGGAGTCGGGCGTCGGCGGTCTCATTCTGTTCGGGGTTCCGTCGGCGAGCTCGCGGGACGCGGGGGGCAGCGGCGCGACCGACCCCGACGGCGTGCTCAACGCGGCGATCCGTGACGTCGTGTCGGAGGTCGGCGACGCCACGGTGGTGATGGCCGACCTGTGCCTCGACGAGTTCACCGACCACGGGCACTGTGGGGTGCTAGCTGCCGACGGCACCGTCGACAACGACGAGACGCTGGTGCGCTACGCCGACATGGCCGCCGCACAGGCGTCTGCCGGGGTCCACGTGGTGGCCCCCAGCGGGATGATGGACGGTCAGGTCGCGGCGATCAGGGCCCGCCTCGACCGTGCCGGTCAGACCAAGGTGGCGATCCTCGCCTACGCGGCGAAGTACGCCTCCGCGTTCTACGGGCCGTTCCGGGAGGCGGTCGGCTCGACCTTGCAGGGCGATCGACGGTCCTACCAGCAGGACCCCGCCAACCGACGGGAAGCGCGGCGCGAGGTTTCGCTCGACCTGACAGAGGGCGCCGACATGGTGATGGTCAAGCCGGCCCTCGGCTACCTCGACGTGCTCGCCGACGTGGCCGCCCTCTCGGATGTGCCGGTGGCGGCCTACAACGTGTCGGGCGAGTACTCGATGGTCGAGGCGGCGGCTGCGGCGGGATATCTCGACCGGGAGTCCGTCGTCCTCGAGACGCTGACCTCGATCCGGCGCGCGGGCGCGGACATCGTGCTCACCTACTGGGCCGCCGAGGCGGCTCACTGGCTGGCCCGGTGACAGTGACATGGTGAGGACCCAGGCACCGACGACCAGCGGCACTGCCCGCTCGTCCGCACTGTTTGACCGGGCGCTCGCAGTGACGCCGGGCGGCGTCAACAGCCCGGTGCGGGCATTCCGCGCTGTCGGCGGGACGCCGCGCTTCATGGCGAGCGGACGTGGGCCTTACCTCACCGACGTCGACGGGGTGGAGTACGTCGACCTCGTCGGCTCCTGGGGCCCGATGATCCTCGGCCACGCCCACCCGGAGGTGGTCGCAGCGGTCCGAGACGCCGTCGGCGCCGGCACCTCCTTCGGCACCCCGTCGGTCCCCGAGGTGCTCCTCGGGGAGGAGATTGTGGCTCGCACCCCCGTCGAGATGGTGCGGCTGGTCTCCTCGGGCACCGAGGCGACGATGTCCGCGATCCGGCTGGCACGTGGCTTCACCGGGCGAGATCTCGTGATCAAGTTCGCCGGCTGCTACCACGGTCACGTCGACTCGTTGCTGGCCGCGGCCGGCTCCGGGGTCGCGACGTTCGCACTCCCCGGCACACCGGGCGTCCCCGCCGCGTCGACGGCAGCCACGATCGTGCTGCCCTACAACGACATCGAGGCCGTCCGGTGGACGTTCCAGGAGTACGGCGACGAGGTGGCCTGCCTGATCACCGAGGCGGCGCCGGGAAACATGGGGGTGGTGTCCCCCGTGCCGGGTTTCAACGAGGCGCTCGCCCGGATCTGCCGCGACAATGGTGCCCTGTTCATCAGCGACGAGGTCATGACCGGGTTCCGGGTCAGCCGGGCCGGGCACTGGGGCCTCGACGGGGCACACGAGGGCTGGGTTCCCGACCTGATGACGTTCGGCAAGGTGATGGGCGGCGGTTTCCCGGCGGCGGCATTCGGTGGCCGTGCCGACGTAATGGGCTACCTCGCCCCGGCTGGCCCCGTCTACCAGGCCGGCACCCTCTCCGGCAACCCGATCGCCACCACAGCAGGCCTCACGACGCTTCGGCTCGCGACCCCCGAGGTCTACGACCGGCTCGACGCGACGGCCTCGACACTGCAGCGGATCGTCGACGAGGCGCTGGGGAAGGCCGGCGTACCCCACGTCACGCAGGGAGCCGGCAACCTCTTCAGCGTCTTCTTCGTTGACATCGATGAGATGACCGAGATCCGCACCTTCGACGACGCCAGCCGGCAGGCGCTGCACCGGCACCGGGCGTTCTTCCACGCGATGCTCGACGGCGGCGTCTACCTGCCGCCCAGCGCGTTCGAGGCGTGGTTCGTGAGTGCGGCGCACGACGACGCGGCCCTCGACCGGATCGCCGACGCGCTTCCGGCAGCGGCCGCAGCAGCAGCCGCAGCCGAACCGGAGGGAGATGGCGATGCCTGAGCCGATCGAAGTGAGCGGCGGTCCGGTGGACCTTGCCGGAACGGCAAGGACCACCGTGCACCTGCTGCGCCACGGCGAGGTCGAGAACCCAGAGGCGATCCTCTACGGCCGGCTGCCCGGCTTCCATCTCAGCGCGCTCGGGGTCGAGATGGCGCAGCGGGTCGCCAAGACGCTTGTCGACCGGGATATCACCTTCCTCGTCTCGTCGCCGCTCGAGCGGGCGCAGGAGACGGCGGCCCCGGCTGCCGCCACCTTGGGTCTCGAGCCGGTGATCGACGACCGCGTCGTCGAGGCGGCGAACAAGTTCGAGGGCCGGAGCTTCGGCGTCGGCGACGGGTCGCTGCGCAAACCCTCGACGTGGAAGTACCTCTACAACCCGTTCGTCCCGTCGTGGGGCGAGCCCTACAAGGACGTCGTCGTCCGGATGGTGGCGGCGCTCCACGACGCCCGCGAGGCCGCCGCGGGCCATGAGGCGCTCGTCGTCTCGCACCAGCTGCCGATCTGGGTCGTGCGGTCCTACCTCGAGGGGCGTCGGCTGTTCCACGACCCGCGCCGGCGCCAGTGCAGCCTCGCCAGCCTGACCAGCATCACCTACGAGGGGGAGCGGGTGCAGTCCGTCGCCTACTCGGAGCCGGCGGCCGACCTGGTGCAGGCGTTGGTCGCCAAGAAGTTCACGGCCGGGGCCTAGAGGGGCGTCGATGCGCACCCGTCGAGTCGCCGCCGCCGTGTGCGGCATCGCGATAGTCCTCTCCGCAGCCGGCTGCTCGACGTCGGGGCCGAGGGCGACCAACGGCGCAGGCTTCATCGAGGGCGACTCGGTGAACGTGATCCCAGTCGCGGACCGGGAGCATGCTCCGGACCTGTCCGGTCCGCTGGTCGGCGGGGGGACCGGCGAGCTGCGCATGGACTCGGGAAAGGTCATCGTCATCAACGTCTGGGCTTACTGGTGCGGCCCGTGCCGTCAGGAGGCGCCTGAGCTCGTCAAGGCGGCGGCGAAGCTGTCCGGTGCGACGTTCATGGGGATCAACACGCGCGACAACGAGGGGAACGCCGAGGCGTTCGTTCGCTCCCAGGGGATCCCCTACCCGAGCTTCTCCGACCAGGACGGCAGCCTGGTGCTCGACCTCCAGCACGCCGTCAACATGTCAGCACTCCCGGTGACCGTCGTCATCGACAAGCAGGGCCGGGTCGCGGCGGCGATCTACGGACCGACCACCGCGATCACGCTGAAGGACATCGTCCGGCCGCTGGAACGAGAGCCGTGACCGACCCGGCAGCTCTCGTGCTGCCCACGGCGACGATCGGGTCCTGGTTCGCCGACACTGCCAGCAGCGGGTCCCTCGCGCTCGCCGTCCCGGTGGCGCTGGTGGCGGGGACGGTGTCGTTCTTCTCCCCCTGTGTGCTGCCGCTGTTGCCGGGCTATCTGTCCTACATCACCGGACTGTCCGGGGCGGACATCGTGTCCCGGGGATCGTCCGGCGTCCGGGGCCGGATGTTCCTCGGCTCACTGCTGTTCGTGCTCGGCTTCTCCTTGGTGTTCATCGCCATCGGTGGAGCTTTCGGAGAGCTGGGGTACTACCTTCTCGAGTACCAGCGGACGCTGACGAAGATCCTCGGTGTCGTCGTGGTTGTGCTTGGCCTCGTCTTCATGGGCTTCGTGCCGTGGCTGCAGCGCGACGTCCGCGTGCACACGGTGCCGTTCGTCGGCATCGGCGCCGCGCCGCTGCTCGGCGTGCTGTTCGGGCTCGGCTGGACCCCGTGCATCGGGCCCACCCTGGCCGCCGTGCTGAGTCTCTCCGCCAACAACGCGAGCGCGAGCCGAGGCAGCTTCCTCGCTTTCGTCTACTGCCTCGGCCTCGGTGTGCCGTTCATCCTCGCGGCGGTCGGGTTCGGCCGGATGATGCGCGTCGTCTCGTGGGTGCGGCGGCATCAGGAGTGGATGATGCGACTCGGGGGAGCGATGCTGGTGACGGTGGGCATCCTGCTCTTCACGGGGGCGTGGGCCGAGCTGGTGGCGTGGATGCAGGGGCAGGTGGGCCCGGTTGTCCTCCCCGTCTAAGGGCGCGCCCGCCCTTGCGCCGTTCGAGTTCCTGCGCTGGATCTGGCGCCAGCTCACGTCGATGCGTACCGCGCTGATCTTGCTGTTCATGCTGGCGATAGCCTCGATACCGGGATCGCTCATCCCGCAAGAGCGGGTGGACCCGTCGGCGGTGTTCGCGTTCCGGCGCCGGCACCCGGGCCTCGCGCCGGTCTTCGACCGGATCGGGATGTTCGACGTCTACAGCTCGGCGTGGTTCAGCGCGATCTACCTGCTGCTGTTCGTCTCGCTGCTCGGCTGCATCGTCCCGCGGCTGCGGGCCTACCTCCGGTCGGTCCGGGCGCGGCCACCGAAGGCGCCCAGCAACCTGGCCAGGTTGTCGGCGTACGACAGCTGGCGAAGCGATGCGCCCGTCGGCGACGAGGTCGAGCGCGCTCGCGCGACGCTGCGAGGACAGCGCCGTCGAGTCGAGGTGTACCAGTCCGATCCGGGCACCGTCGTCAGTGCAGAGAAGGGGTATGTGCGAGAGGCGGGCAACCTGGTCTTCCACGTCGCCGTGCTCGTCGTGCTGGTGGGCTTCGCGGTGACGGGACTCTTCGGCTACAAGGGCAGCGCGGCGGTCGTCGCGGGTCAGGGGTTCTCGAACACCCTTACCCAGTACGACGAGTTCACCCCCGGCGCTCGTTTCGGCGCTGACTCGCTGAGCCCGTTCTCCTTCACCGTCAAGCGCTTCCACGCCACCTACGAGACGTCCGGTGTCGGCGCTGGTACGCCGCTCAGCTTCGACGCGGACCTGTCGGTGACCCCCTCGCCCGGCGCCCCGCCGTACGACTTCGATCTGCGCGTCAACCACCCGCTGCAGGTCGGCGGGGTGTCGGTGTTCCTCATCGGGCACGGCTACGCGCCGAACATCACCGTGCGCGACGGCGACGGCAACGTCGCGTTCTCGGGGCCGGCCATCTTCCTGCCGCAGGACGGCTCGTTCACGTCGTTCGGTGTCGTCAAGGCGCCGGACGCGCGGCCAGCGCAGCTGGGCCTCGAGGGCTACTTCTTCCCGTCGGCCGCCCTCGGCCCGAACCGGACGCCGTACTCGTCGTTCCCCGCCCCGCGCAACCCGGTGCTGTCGCTCGTCGCCTATCACGGCGACCTGGGTCTGGACGACGGCGCGCCACAGTCGGTCTACGTGCTCGACAAAGACAGATTGAAGCCGTTCACCATGGACAACGGAAAACCCGAGCCGCTGCTGCTGCGCAAGGGGCAGACCATAAAGCTCGCTCAGGGGATGGGGTCGGTGACGTTCAATGGCTTGCGGACGTGGGTCAAGCTGCAGATCAACCACCAGCCAGGCAAGGTGATTCCGCTCGTCGGCGTGCTCGCGGCGATCGGCGGCCTGCTGTGCTCGCTCTTCATCCGGCCGCGTCGGACCTGGGTCCGGGTCAGCGACGACCACGGGCGTACGGTAGTCGAGGTCGCAGCGCTTGACAGGGTCTCCGGCGGTGACCCGGGCGGTCACGTGGAGCGGGTCGCCACGGCGCTGCGGCCGACCGAGGAGGAGCGCGAGTGACCGAGACGTTCGCCCAGCTGAGCAACAACGCCGTCTACTCGGCGACAGTCGTGTTCACGCTCGCGATGATCGCGCATGTCGCGGAGTGGGCGGTCGCGCGTCAGCTGGTCGCCCTACCGTCCAGATCCGAACGCCGGGCCCTCGTCGCCGCGGGGGACACCGGGAGCCCGGCCGGCGTGGCCGGGTCAACGGGTGCCGAGCCGCCCGGGGGAACGAACGAGCTGGACTCCAGCCGCGACGTCGAGCGAAGCGACCGCTTCGGCCGGACCGGCTTCGGGCTGACCGTCCTCGGCGTCCTCGTGCTTGCGGTGGGCGTCGTGCTCCGCGGCGTCGCGGCGGACCGGGTCCCGTGGGGCAACATGTACGAGTTCTCGATCACCGGGTGTCTGGCGGTCGGCGCGGCGTACGTCGTGCTCGTCCGCAGGTACGACATCCGGTGGCTGGGGCTGCTGGTCACAGGGTTCCTGGTGCTGGTCCTCGGGCTCGCGGTGCTGGTCCTCTATCGGCCCCTGTCGCCACTCGTGCCGGCGCTGCACTCGTACTGGCTGATGATCCACGTCTCGTCCGCCGCGGTTGCCGGCGGCGCCTTCACGGTCGGCGCCCTCGCGTCGGTCCTCTATCTGCTGCGCCGCAGGCTCGAGGTCAGGGCGCTGGAGCACCCCGAGGAGCCGCGCACGGGCTTCCTGTGGCGGACGCCGAGCGCCGAGGCGATCGACCGGCTCGGCTACCGGGTGCATGCGTTCGCGTTCCCGCTGTGGACGTTCGCGGTGCTCTGCGGCGCGATCTGGGCCCAGTACGCCTGGGGACGGTTCTGGGGCTGGGACCCGAAGGAAGTATGGGCGTTCATCACCTGGGTCGCCTATGCCGCCTACCTGCACGCCCGGGCCACCGCCGGGTGGCACGGCCGGGCGGCCGCCTACGTCGCGCTGGCCGGCTACGCGACGTTCCTCTTCAACTTCGTCGGGATCAACCTCTTCGGCTCCGGTCTGCACTCCTACGGTGGCCTGTAACCCACGGTTGAGTGGCCATTCCGGGACGAGGACGGATCGTCGGTAACGTGCGGCGGATGATCCGTTACGGGGGGCGGATCGTCTGTGACGAGAGGCGGATGGTGCGCTACTGGGGGCGGATGATCAGGGGTCGCCGGGCGGGTCGAACCTGATGTTGCGCAGGAAGTCGGGGTCGTCGTCCGGGGCGACCGGACGCTTCCGCTGACGCACGCTGACCGGAGGCGCTTCGTCGCCGTTGGGCCGGCCGTAGACCAGCCAGCCGATCGGGCCGACAAGCGGGAGCAGGATCATCAGGGCCCACAGGGCGCGCGGCGCCTGCCGCACGTCGCGGGGGTCCGACTGAGCGAGCTCGATCCAGCAGTAGATCGCCAGCACGACGAGCAGAATGCCCGGGAGGAACCTCATGGTCACCTACCCCCTCTCACTTACAGCGTAGTCGCCCGGCCTAGGCATTGCTCGACAGCAGTCGGCTGGCCGGGTCGCGGCTCGCGTAGGGTCGATGCGTGGACAGCGAGGGCCTTGTCGGGCTGGCCGAGATCACGAGCGCCGCGACCCGGATCGCGGGTCTGGTGCGTCGAACGCCAGTCGTGCCCACGAGCCTTGGTACGTCGTACACGCCGCTGCTGCTCAAGGCGGAGAGCCTGCAGGTGACGGGGTCGTTCAAGGCGCGAGGGGCGACGAACGCGGTGGCTCGGCTGGACGCAGCCGAGCGTGCCCGCGGGGTCGTCACCCACTCGTCGGGCAACCATGCCCAGGCGCTGGCTCGCGCGGCACGCGAGGCGGGGATCGACGCCACGATCGTGATGCCTCGACTGACCCCGGACGTCAAGCGGCTGGCCACCTTGCGCCACGGTGCGCGGGTCGAGCTCGTCGAGCTGTCCGACCGTGCCTCGAGGGTCGAGGAGATCCGAGCCGCGACGGGTGCCGTTTTCGTCTCGCCGTTCGACAACCCCAACGTCATCGCCGGGCAGGGCACGATCGGCGTCGAGATCGTCGAGGACGTCCCGGACCTGGCATCCATCTGGGTGCCCGTCAGCGGCGGGGGCCTCGTCAGCGGCATCGCCGCTGCCGTGAAGGCGCTGGCGCCGCAGGTGCAGCTGGTCGGCGTCGAGCCCGAGCTGGCCGGGGACCTCGCTGAGGGTTTCGCGCGCGGCGAGCGGGTCAGCTGGGAGGCGGAGCGCACCGGCAGGACGATCGCCGACGCCCTCCGGGTGCAGGCGGTGGGCGAGCTCAACTGGCGGCACATCACCGCCTACGTCGACCACGTCGTCACGGTCAGCGAGGCCGCGATCAGGTCCGCCATGCGGCAGGTGGTCCTCGGCTGCAAGCTGGTCTGCGAGCCGAGTGGCGCCGTGAGTGTCGCCGGCTTCCTCGAGCACCGGGGGCTCGTCGGCCACGGTCCCGCCGTGGCTGTGCTCTCGGGCGGAAACGTCGAGCCGAGCGCCCTTCGCGATCTCCTCGGTGACGAGAGCTGAGTCCGAGATGAGGACGTTCCTGCTGTACACGCTGGCGCGGATGGCCCTGTTCGCTGCCGCGTTAGGGCTGATCTGGCTGGCCTTCGGTCGCTGGCTCGAGTGGTCGGCGATCAGCGCGCTGTACACCGCGATCATCGCGATGGTCGTGTCGTCGGTCGTCGCGCTGCTCGTCCTTGGCTCGCTGCGGGACGACCTGGCGGCACAGGTGTCCGAGCGGGCGGACAAGGCGAAGGCCGCGTACGACGCCCGGCGGGCCGCCGAGGACACCGACCAGGACCCGGCCCCGCCTGGTGGGCAGCGGCGCTAGCGGCTTAACCCGGGCGTCAGCGGGTGGCGGCCGCGACGACGCAGCCGACCAGCAGGCCGACCGCGTAGAGCAGCTCCGTGAGCCCGGTGTCCCGCAGGACCGCGATCAGCCCCGGACCCGTGGTCCCGCTCGCGACGACGGCCACGGCACGCGCCGCCAACGGCGTGGCCACGAGCCCGAGAAGCGCCCACCAGGTGACCGTGAGCCCTACCAGCAACAGGGCCACGCCGGCCACGACCAGTAGGGCGGCGTACAGCGTCCGCGATGACCGGTCGCCCAGCACGACGGCGAGCGTCCGCTTGCCGGCCCGGGAGTCCGTGGGGATGTCGCGGAGGTTGTTGGCGACCAGGATCGCGCAGGCCAGCGCGCCGATGCCGGCACCCGCCCACCAGCCGCCGGCCGTCAGGCGCTCGGTCTGCACGTACGACGTGCCCACGACCGCCACCAGCCCGAAGAACACGAACACGCTGACCTCGCCGAGCGCCCGGTACCCGTAGGGGACCGACCCACCGGTGTAGAACCATGCTGCGACGATCGCGACGGCGCCAACCAGGGCCAGCCACCAGGAGGTCGTGGCGGCGAGCACCAGCCCGGCCACGGCGGCGACCGCGAAGCCGGCGTAGGCAGCGGACCTGACCTGACCGGCCGGTGCGACCCCGGACCCGACGAGACGCAGCGGCCCGACCCGGTCGGCGTCGGTGCCACGGACCCCGTCGGAGTAGTCGTTCGCGTAGTTGACGGCGACCTGGAGGGCCAGCGCGACGACGAGTGCGAGAAGTGCCTTCGCCCACCCGAACGACCCGGCTGCGATCGCGATGCCGGTGCCGGCGAGCACCGGGGAGACGGCGGCCGGCAGCGTCCGTGGGCGTGCACCCTCAACCCACTCAGCTGGACTGGCCATCGCGGCGACAAGTGTGTCAGGTGGTGCCGGCGGCGGACGGTGCCGGGCGCACCGCTGCTGCCGGCCGCAGGCGCCCTAGGGTGGCGAGATGGAGGCAGCGCCCACGCTTCGCCCGCTCGCCGGGTCGCCGGCCGGCGTCGAGCGGCTGCTCGCCGACTGGCTCGGCGCCGACGCCCCACCCCCGTTGAGCGTCCTGACGTCGGGGTCGAGCGGTGAGCCGAGGCAGGTCGCCCTCTCCGCGGCGGCCGTGAGGTTCTCCGCCCACGCCACGGCGGACCGGCTCGGCGGAGCCGGGCAGTGGGTGCTGGCGCTTCCCGTGCGACATGTCGCGGGGATGCAAGTCGTCGTCCGCTCGCTGCTCGCCGGCAGCAGCCCGGTCACGCTCGCGGACCACCCCGACCTGGCGTCCGCCACCCGGGCGCTCACCCACCGGCGCCGCTACCTGGCCCTGGTGCCGACCCAGCTGCACCGGATGCTGGAGAGCCGGCGCGATGCCGAGACGCTCGCGGGCCTCGATGCGGTCCTGCTCGGTGGCTCGGCCGCCGGGTCCGACCTGCTGGCGGCGGCTCGCGCAGTGGGCGTCCTGGTCGTGACGACGTACGGCATGAGCGAGACCTGCGGTGGATGCGTCTACGACGGAGTCCCGCTCGACGGCGTCCAGGCGAGGCTGGGCGACCGGGGCCGGGTCCTGGTGTCCGGACCGGTGCTCTTCGACAGGTACGTCGACGAGCCGGCGCTCACCGCCGAGGTGCTGCGAGCGGGATGGCTACACACTCCCGACGCCGGCTCCATCGACCGGTGGGGCCGGTTGGAGGTGCTGGGCAGGCTGGACGACGTCGTCGTCTCCGGAGGCGTCAACGTGCCCCTCGCCGTGGTCGAACGGCGGCTGCTCGCCCACCCGAGCGTCGACCAGGCCGCCGTCGTCGGCGTACCCGACCTGGAGTGGGGCTCGCGCGTCGTCGCGTACGTGGTTGCTCACCCGGCTGCTCGGCCGCCGAGCCGAGCCGAGCTGCGCGACTTCGTGGGCGACGCCCATCCGCGCGAGTGGGCACCCCTGGAGCTCACCGTTGTCGATCGGCTGCCGATGCTGGCATCGGGCAAGCTCGACCGGCAGACGTTAATTCGCGAGACGGCCAGCCGGCGTGGCTGACCTCACTGCCGGGCGGCGAGTCGACGTGTTCTCGCTGCCGATGACGGTCACGTTCCGTGGCGTCGGGCACCGCGAAGGGATGCTGCTCCACGGACCCTCCGGGGTGGGCGAGTTCAGCCCGTTCTGGGACTACCCGGTCGAGGAGTCAGCGTCCTGGCTCGCGGCCGCGATCGAGGCCGCCGACCTCGGGTTCCCGCCGCCGGTGCGCGACCGGGTGCCGGTCAACTGCACGGTTCCCGCAGTGGCCCCTGAGCAGGCCGCGGCGATCGTGACCGGGTCGCACGGCTGCACGACCGCCAAGGTCAAGGTCGCCGAGACCGGGCAGTCGCTCGACGACGACGTCGCCCGCGTCTTCGCGGTGCGCGACGCGATGGGTCCGCACGCGAGGATCCGCGTCGACGCCAACGGCGGCTGGGACGTTGAGCAGGCAGTCCATGCGATCGCGCGGCTGGACGAGGTGGGGCTCGAGTACGTCGAGCAGCCGGTCACCACCGTGGAGGGGCTCGCCGCGGTCCGTCGACGAGTCGAGGTGCCGATCGCCGCCGACGAGTCCATCCGCAGGGTCGCCGACCCGCTGCGGGTGTCCCGCCTCGGCGCCGCCGACATCGCCGTCCTCAAGGTGCAGCCGCTCGGCGGGGTTCGGGCCTGCCTGCGACTCGCGGAGCAGATCGACATGCCGGTCGTGGTGTCGAGCGCCCTCGAGTCGTCGGTCGGGATCGCCGCGGGCGTCGCGCTCGCGGCCGCCCTGCCGGAGCTGCCCTATGCCTGCGGGCTCGCGACCACCTTGCTCCTCTCGCACGACCTGTCGGCGTCTCCGCTGACGGCGGTGGACGGTCTGCTCACCGTCCGGCGGGCCGCGCCCGACGCGGAGCTGGTCGACCGGGCCAGGCCCGACCGGACCACCGTGTCGCGCTGGCGAGAGCGGCTGACAGCCTGCCTTGGCGTGCTCGAGGGGCGACGACCGTGAACACCTCGACGTCGATGGCGGTTGCGGTTGTCGCCGCGTTGCGCAGTTCGGGCGTCGGCGACGTCGTGCTCTCGCCCGGCTCCAGGTCGGCCGCCCTCGCCGTGGTCCTGCACCAGGCCGACGCCGAGGGACTGCTCCGGCTGCACGTCCGGGTCGATGAGCGGACGGCGGGCTTTCTCGCCCTCGGTCTGGCCAAGGGCAGCCATCGACCGGTGGCCGTCGTCACGACGTCGGGCACTGCCGTCGCCAACCTGCATCCGGCGGTCCTGGAGGCGTCCCACGTCGGAGAGCGGCTTCTCGTCCTGACCGCTGACCGCCCGAGTGCCATGCGGGGCACCGGCGCCAACCAGACAACAGACCAGGTTCACATCTTCGGCCCGCATGTCGCCTGCGTCGACGTCTCGGTGGATGACCCGCGGCTGGCGGCCGCCACTGTGAAGAACGCCCTGGAGACACTCGGACCGACCCACGTCAACGTCCAGTTCGCGGAGCCGCTGCTGCCCGAAACCGTCCCGGTCGACCTCTCCGGGGCGCAGGACCGGGACCCTCCCGACGAGGTCTACGGTCGTCGGTCGACCCGCGTGGATGGTGGCGTGCGACTCGAGCGCGGACCACGCACGGTCGTCGTCGCCGGCGACGACGCGGGCCCGCCGGCCCGGCTGATGGCTCAGCAGGCGAACTGGCCACTGCTCGCCGAGCCCACGTCCGGGTCCCGCACCGGTACCCACGCGATCCGTACCTACCGGCTGCTGCTCAGCACCGGGCTGGCCGACCAGATCGAGCGCGTCGTCGTGACCGGGCACCCGACGCTGTCCCGCCCCGTGACCAGGCTCATCTCGCGTCGCGACATCGAGGTCGTCTCCGTCGCGGCGCCCGGTGGCCTGGCGACCGACCCGGGCCGGGTCGCGCGCCACCTGCCGGCGGTCCCGGCCGTCGACGGCGCCGACGACGAGTCGTGGGTCGACGAGTGGCGGCAGGCCGACCGGGACCTGGCGGAGCGGCTCGACTCGTTCGCGGCGACCGACGCCGACGCAGCGCCGCTGCGGGTCGCCGCCGAGATCGCCGCAACAGTGACCCCGGAGGCACTGCTCGTGGTCGGCAGCTCCCAGCCGGTGCGTGACCTCGACCTGATGATGCCGCCCTACCCCGCCGGCCAGCGGCGGCTCGTGCTCGGCAACCGGGGGCTGGCGGGGATCGACGGCACGGTCTCGACGGCCATCGGCGCGGCACTCGGCCGACACTCCTCCCGCGCCATCGCCTACCTTGGCGACATAACATTCATCCACGACGCGAACGGCCTCGTTATCGGGCCGGGCGAGCCCGTCCCCGACCTCACGATCGTGGTCGCGAACGACGACGGAGGCGCGATCTTCGCAGCTCTCGAGCAGGGCGCCCAACAGTTCAGCGGGTCGTACGAGCGGGTGTTCGGCACCCCCCACGGCGTCGACCTGCGCGCGCTCTGCGAGGCGACCGGTACGACGTACCTCCGCGCCGACACCGCCCGCGACCTGCGGACGCTGCTGGCCGAGGACGTCCACGGCATCAGGGTCGTGGAGGTGCCCGTCAGCCGGTCGGGCAGGCGGGCCATGGCCGGTCGGCTCGCCGAGCTAGTCGGCCCACCAAGACGGTCACCGTAGGTGGCTTCGAAACCGCTATCCTCGCCTGATGAGCCAGCGCATGAGGGTCGACCGCCCGACCCTCCTGCGAGCGGGGTCTGCGCTGGTCCTCGTCGCAGGTCTCGCTGCCTGCGGAGCGTCCCCGTCGCCCGACGACTCGACGGCCTCGCATCCCGGCCGAACACCCGCCGACCAGACGTTCACGAGCGGTCCCAGGGTCGTTCCACGGCCCGACCACCTCGTCCTCGTGGTCTTCGAGAACAAGACGCAAGGCTCGATCATCGGCAACCCCGACACGCCCTACTTCAAGTTCCTCGCCGACCACGGGGCGAACTTCACCCAGTCGTACGCGGTCATCCACCCCAGCCAGCCGAACTACCTCGCGCTGTTCTCCGGGTCGACGCACGGCATCATCGACAACAGCTGCCCGCACACGTTCACGGGGAACAACCAGGCGAACGAGATGCTGGCGGCGGGGTTCACGTTCACCAGCTACTCCGAGGGCCTGCCAAACGCCGGAGACTTGGTGTGCGTCAGCGGCTCATACCGCCGCAAGCACGCACCCTGGGCAAACTTCCCGAACGTCCCGGCCCAGGCGCAGCAGCCCTTCACGTCGTTCCCCAGCGACTACACCCAGCTCCCCGACGTATCCTGGGTCATCCCCAACCTGTGCAGCGACATGCACGACTGCCCGATCGACACCGGCGACACCTGGCTGCAGACCAACCTCGGTGACTACGCCACCTGGGCGAAGCAGAACAACAGCCTGCTGATCGTCACGTTCGACGAGGACGACCGCAGCGCCGATAACCAGATCGCCACGATCTTCTACGGAGCCGACGTCAAGACTGGAGACTTCGCCGAGCCCATCACGCACTACAGCGTGCTCCGCACCATGGAGGACATGTACGGCGTCCCCCGTCTCGGGCAGGCGCGCAAGACCGCCACGATCAGGGACATCTGGACGAGGTAGCCCCTTCTGCGCGGTGAAATCGATCAAGCGTCGAGATCGGGACTGCGGCAGAGTCGACGGTATGGGTACGACGGACACGTTCAGCTCGTTCGTGAGGTCGCTGGCGTCGCACCTCGACGACCACGACGCGACCGGCGACGACCTGGCTGCCCGGATGTACCTGTCGCGCTCCCACTTCGACCGGCTCGTGGGCGCGGCAAGCGGCGAGACTCCCGGCCGCTTCCGTCGTCGGGTGCTCCTCGAGCGGGCCGCTTTCCGGCTGCGGACCAGCACGACGGGTGTCCTCGACATCGCGGTCGAGGCGGGCTACTCCTCGCACGAGGCGTTCACCCGGGCATTCGCTCGCGCATACGGTGTGGCGCCCTCCCACTGGCGCAACGCGCCGACGCGGGTCCAGCTCCCCGCTCCGAACGGAGTGCACTTCCATCCCCCCGGCGGCCTGCGACTGCCCGCCCGAACGAAGGTGACACCCATGGAACTCCTCACCCGAATGGTCGAGCACCACATCTGGCTTGTCGGGGAGATGGTCGACCGCGCGAGCGGGCTCGATGACCCCACTCTTGACGAGCCGATCGTCGTGTCGGTCGAGGGCGTCGACGACGACCCCACGCTCCGCTCGCTGCTGTCGAGGCTGATCGGGCAGATGGACATGTGGAACGAGGTCATCGCCCAGCGGGACTACGACTGGGGCATCGAGGACCACGAGGGTGTCGAGAGGATGAGGACGCGGCTGGCGACGGTCGGGCCGGTCTTCCTAGGCCACGTCCGCGACGTGGTGACGGATGGCCGGCTCGACGAGACGTTCGTCGATGCGAACTGCTCGCCGCCGGAGGTCTTCACCTACGGTGGTCTGATCGCCCACGTGCTGACGTTCGCGGCCCATCGCCGCACGCTCGTCGTGGGTGCCCTGGCCTCAGCCGGAGTAAGCGACCTCGGCTACGGCGACCCCCGCAAGTGGGTCGCCGAGGTCGCCGAGGTCGAGTAGCGAGACCGTCCTCCCGGGCCGGTCGATCGAAGGGACGAGGCAGATGTTCGAGACTCGTGCGGAGCTGCGCCGGCTGCAAGGCATCCTCGATGCTGCGCTCGCCGGCGCGACCGACCATCTGCGGGGGATCATCGACGACCGGCGAACTCTGCGGGCCACCGAGATCACCGGGCTGATGTCGGGGATGCGGACGCTGAGCCTTGCGACGGTGACGGCCCGTGGTGAGCCGCGCGTGAGCGCGGTCGACGGTCACTTCCTGCACGCCTGCTGGGTCTTCAGCACGAGCGTCACGTCCGCCAAGGCGAGGCAGCTGCTGGCAAGGCCGGCGGTGAGTGCGTCGTACGTGGAGGGGGAGGAGCTCGGTGTCTTCACCCACGGGTCGGCGTACCGGATCACGGAGGACGACGCGACCTACGACGCGACGCTCGCCCACCTCACCGACCACTACGGCTCGTCACCGCTCTCGTGGGGCGACACCGCGCTGTTCCGGCTGGAGCCCTCGTGGATGGTCGGCTACGCGGCGCATCGCGAGAGTCTCCTGGCCTCACGAGGTGTCGGTCGGGACGAGTGAGCCTTGCGGGTGGTTCCTCGTGATGAGGCCGTGACTTAACGGCTGACCACAGTGACCGGGCGCCTTGTAGGGTCGGCTCTCGTGACCACCGACGCGTACCTGCGCTACCCCCACATCAGCGGCGACAACATCGTGTTCGTTGCCGAGAACGACATCTGGCTGACCGGCCGCGGCGGCGGGCGGGCCTACCGCGTCAGCGCCGACCATGCCCCGGCCAGGTCACCGAGGCTGTCGCCCGATGTCAGCCTGGTCGCCTGGACCGCCGATCGCGACGGTGCTTTCGAGGTCTACGTGGCGCCCGCCGAGGGCGGCGTCGCGCGGCGCCTCACGTTCTGGGGACAGCAGCGGACCATGGTGCGGGGCTGGCTCTCCGACACCGAGATCCTCGTCGTCAGCACCGTTGGCCAGAGTGAGCGGTACCGCGCCTTCGCCCACGCGGTGCCCGTCGACGGGTCGCCGAGTCGCCGGCTCCCCTACGGTTGGATCGACGACATCGCTCTCGGTCCCGACGGCGGTGTCCTGCTATCGACCTCGACGACGGTCGAGCCCGCGTGGTGGAAGCGCTACCGGGGCGGCACGGCTGCCCAGCTCTGGCTGGACCTGACCGGCGAGGGCGAGTTCAGGCGGGTGTTCGCCGACCTGCCTTCGAGCCTGGTCGCCCCGCTGTGGACGGTGAGCGACGGCGGTCGGCAGCGAATCGGCTTCGTCTCCGACCACGAGGACCGCGGGCAGGTCTACAGCGCGACGGTGGGCAAGCGGGCCCCGAGCGTCTCACGGCTGACGCGTCACTCCGACGGCACGTTCTATGCCCGGCACGCGTCGTCGGACGGCCGGTCGGTGGTGTACGTCGCAGGTGGGTCGCTCTACCTGCTCGACAGCCTGGAGCCCGACGCCACCGCCCGAGAGGTCGACGTACGCCTCGGCGGACCGCGGACGTCGCAGCAGCCCCACCGGGTCAAGGCTGCCGGCCGGCTGGGCACGATCTCGCCCGACCCGACCGGCCGGACGTCGGCCGTCGAGATCCGCGGCACCGTGCACTGGCTCACCCATCGTGACGGCCCGGTGCGGGTCCTTGCCGACGGATCTGGCGTACGGCGCCGGCTGCCCGTCACGCTCGGGGACAGCAGGCGAGTCGCATGGGTGACGGATGCCGGGGGGGACGACGCCATCGAGCTCGTGAGCACGCAGGACGTCGACGCCGCACCGGCCGTGCTGGTGGCGGCCGGCACGGTGGGTCGGGTGCTCGCGCTGGCGGCCTCGCCCGACGGCCAGACGCTGGCGATCGCGAGCCACGACGGACGGTTGCAGGTTGTGACGGTGCCCGTCGGCCCGGTTGGGCGGCCGGCCCGGCTCCGCGTGGTGGACCAGGCCGAGGGCGGGGACATGCAGGGTCCGGTGTTCTCGCCCGACTCGAGGTGGCTGGCGTGGTCGGCGCCCGGCGACGACGACCGACTGCGCCACCTCCGGATGGTCGAGCTCGGCAGCCGCCGCAAGGCCTTCGACGTGACCCCGCTGCGGTTCACCGACACCGAGCCGGTGTTCACCGCGGACGGCCTGCACCTGGCCTTTTTGTCGGTGCGCAGCCTCGACCCGGTCTACGACAGCTTCGTCTTCGACCTGTCGTTCCCCAACGGCTGCCGGCCGCACCTGGTGCCGCTCGCCGCCGACACCCCGTCGCCGTTCGACCCGCAGGTCGGCGGGCGGGCACTGGGTGACGCGGCCGACGGCGGTATCGAGGCGGCTCTGGCCGCATCGGGCGCCGTGGCCCCAGCCGCGGCAGCAGCCGTGGCCGCTGCCGGGGCCACGAAGGACAAGGTGCCCGAGCCGACCCGCGTCGACGTTGAAGGCCTCGACCAGCGCCTGATTCCGCTGCCGGTGCCGGGCGGTCACTATCAGCAGCTGCGGGCGGTGGCCGGGGGACTTGTCTGGCTCAAGAGTCCGCTGCAAGGGGAGCTGGGCGACGACCGGGCCAAGGTGGAGGACGAGCCTAGCCGAGCCGTTCTCGAGCACATCGACCTCAAGACCGGGAAGACTCAGGAGCTGGCGGAGGCGCTCGACCGGGTCGAGGCGAGTGGGGATGGCACCAGGCTCGTCGTCGTCGACAAGGAAGAGCTGCGGGTCGTCCCCGGCGCACGCAAGGCCGAGAAGGACGACCCGGAGATCGTCAAGGTCGACCTCGACCGGGTGCGGGTCGAGGTCGAGCCGCGCGCCGAGTGGCGGCAGATGTTCGACGAGGCGTGGCGGTTAATGCGCGACCACTACTGGCGCGCAGACATGAGGGGTGTCGACTGGCCGGGTGCGGCCGACCGCTACCGCCCCCTGCTCGACCGGCTCGGGTCGCACGACGACCTCGTCGACCTGATCTGGGAGATGCACGGCGAGCTCGGTACGTCGCACGCCTACGTGATGCCCAAACCCGCCGCCGGTGACGTGGGGCGGCGGCAAGGGCTGCTGGGCGCGGACCTGGCGTTCGTAGACGGCACCTGGCGGATCGTGCGGATCGTCCCCGGTGAGTCGTCGGAGCCACGGGCTCGCTCCCCGCTGACCGCGCCTGGCGTCGCGGCGCACGTGGGTGACGCCATCGCCGGCGTCGACGGGCGGCCCACGTCCGAGTCGGTCAGCCCGGGGGCGTTGCTCGTCGGGACCGCCGGCAAGCCCGTCGAGCTGACGCTGGCGCAACGCTCCGGAGGGTCGCCAAGGCGCGTGGTCGTCGTACCGCTCGCGGACGAGATGCCGCTGCGCTACCAGGACTGGGTCAACGGCCGGCGTGACTACGTCCATACGGCCACTGACGGGAAGGTCGGCTACGTGCACGTGCCCGACATGGTGTCCGGCGGGTGGGCGCAGCTGCACCGCGACCTGCGCACCGAGGTCGGGCGCGACGCGCTCGTTGTCGACGTCCGGGGCAACCGGGGAGGGCACACCTCGCAGCTGGTGCTCGAGAAGCTGGCCCGCAAGATCATCGGCTGGGACCTGGCCCGCGGTTACCAACCGGAGTCATACCCGGGCGACGCGCGTCGCGGCCCGATGGTGACCGTGACCGACTCCTACGCGGGCTCCGACGGTGACATCATCACGGCGGCGATCAGGTCGCTCGAGCTGGGGCCAGTTGTCGGCACCCGAACCTGGGGCGGTGTTGTCGGCATCGACGGACGCTACAGCCTGGTCGACGGCACAGCGGTTACCCAGCCGCGGTTCTCGTTCTGGTTCGAGGGCTTCGGGTGGGGGGTCGAGAACTACGGCGTCGACCCCGACATCGAGGTCGTCGCTGCGCCGCACGACCGAGTCGCCGACCGCGATGTGCAGCTCGACTATGCGGTCACCCTGGTGCAGCAGCTGCTGGCGAAGTCACCCGCGAAGCAGCCACCCGCGCTTCCCCCGCTCTGACGCGAGCGAGCCGGTTTCGGGAGGAGACAGTGGGGGGCGGTTCGGCCAGCCCTCGAGGGACACCGGGACGCCGGCGTTCCGGCAGGCGGTGACGAGCAAGCCGTCGAGGGTGGCGAGCGGCTCGAGCAGCCGGACAGGTGGGTCCTGGCCTCGTACGCACCGACTGTTGTCAGCGCATCAGACCTGTGGCGACGGGTCTGTTTGCGACTCGATCGTGGCCAGGTGAGCCGGCCGGCTGCCAGCTCGTGGAAGACCCCTCATGGGTGGACGCCGGCGCGCCAGCACTGGGCGCGGTATGGCAGCGCGAGGGTGCCGCCGGGGTCGGCGCTCGCGTCGAACAGCCGAGCCACCTTTGCCAGCAGGGCCTCCTGATCTGGCGGCGGGAGCGAGATGACGTAGGACCGCGACCCCACCAGCGCGAGCAGGCTGTCGCGATCCAACAGCTGCACGTGGTCGAACTCGGCATACTCGGGCCGCGCGAAGCGCGCCGATTTCTCGAGCCAGTGCACTGAGTCGGTTCCCCAGGCACCGTGCAGAGTGGGCGGCTGCGCGGACCGGAGCAGTAGGTCCAGCTCGTGGGTCCACGGCACCGTCAGCGTGCGGGTGTTCCAGATCAGGGCGAGGTGACCACCCCGTCGCATCGTCCGGGCGATCTCGGGCAGCGCCCGCTCGGCGTCGAACCAGTGGAAGGCAGTGGCGACCGCCACGACATCGAATGATGCGACGGCAAACGGCAGCAGTTCGGCGCCGGCCCGGACCGCCGGCACGGCGCACGAACCGGCGCGGAGCTCCGCCAACAGGTGGGGACTCGGCTCCGCGGCCACGACCCGCGCTACCCGCAACGTGAGCGCGCGGGTCAGCGAGCCACTGCCGGCGCCGAGGTCGAGCACGTCGCCGTCTCGGCCCGCGAGCAACCAGTCGACGGCAGCGTCGGGATACGCCGGGCGCGACGCCGCATAGCGGTCGGCTGCCCGGTCGAAGCTGATGCCGAGCCGCCGCTGCGTCGCCGCGTCCATCACCGGCTCGACGTCACCCGCACAGGGCGTCGCGCACCGGGACGAACTTCGCCGCAGCCTCCGCCAGCTCCGCGGCCGGGTCGGAGTCCGCCACGATCCCGCAGCCGGCGAACAACCGCACCCGTGACCCGTCGTACTCCGCCGACCGCAGCGCGATCCCCCACTCGCCGTCACCGTCGGCGTCGATCCAGCCGACGGGGCCGGCATAGCATCCGCGGTCGAGCCCCTCGATCTCCCCGATCAGCGCCACCGCCTCATGAGTCGGGGTGCCGCCGACCGCAGCGCTCGGGTGCAGCGCGGCTGCCAGGGCGAGTGACGAGGCGTCGTCGCCGAGCACACCGGTGACATCGGTGGCCAGGTGCATGACGTTGGGCAGATGGAGCACGAACGGCGCCTCTGGCACGTTCATGCTCGTGCAGTGCGGCGCCAGCGCCTCCGCGACCGAGCGGACCGCGAACTCGTGCTCCTCCAGGTCCTTCGACGACCGGGCGAGCGCGGCGGCCAGCCCGAGGTCGTGGGCGTCATCGCCGGTACGACGGATGGTCCCCGCCAGCACCCGGCTCGCCACCAGGCCCCGCTCCCGCCGAACCAGCATCTCCGGGGTGGACCCGAACAGCCCGCGCACGTGGAACGTCCAGCACGCCGGGTAACCCCGAGCCAGCAGCGCCAACGGTGCGCGGACGTCGAGCGCCTCGTCGAGTTCGGCGACCAGATCGCGGGCCAGCACCACCTTGTCGAGACGCCCGGCTTTGATCCGGGTGACCGCCTCGGCGACGACGAGCTCCCACGCGGCGCCGCTCATCGTCCCGTCGCTGAACACCGCACCCGAGGGCCGGTCCGGCGGGTCGGCGGGTGCCACGAGCGGCGGGAACGACACGGTCCCGCGGCCGATCGTGGTGACCCACGACGTGGACCCGCGGCGCCCGACTACGACCTCCGGCACTACCAGGACGGAGGTGCCCGGCTGGTCGGCGTATGCGAACGACCCGAAGGCGACGAGCCCGCTGCCGGGCATCCCGGCCTCGTCCCGGACGACGCTGTGCGCCGCCACCTCTCGCCACCAGCGCTCACCATCGGCGAACCTGCCAGGTCCAGACGCGCCGTAGCGGGCGACCTCACCCCAGCCGACCAACCCGTCCCCACGGTGGACCCACGAGACGGGGGCGTCGCGCGGGAGCAGCGCGATCAGCTCGCCCGGGTCGTCGATGACGACCGATCGCGCCACCAGCGGGATCTGGGTCGGCGGTGCGAACTCGGAGCGCACGCCTCGAGGTGATGAGGTCACGGTTGTCCAGCGTAGCCCCGCGATCGACAGCGCCTCCGGACGGGAGCGCGACGCGATCCGCAGCGCGATCCCCGAGAACGCCACTTCGTGGCGAGACACTCTCAGTGACAAGATGACCAGATGAGCCGGGCAAGCTTGGCCAAGGAGCCGCGCGAGGTGGCGGCGATGTTCGACGACGTCGCGGAGCGCTACGACGTCACCAACGACGTCCTCTCGCTCGGCCTGGACCGGCGCTGGCGCCGGGCCGTCCGCCGAGCGCTGGACCCTAGGCCGGGCCAGCGCATCCTCGACCTGGCCGCCGGTACGGGGACGAGCAGTCTGCCCCTCGTCTTTGCCGGCGCCACGACGATCCCGTGTGACTTCTCCATGGGCATGCTGAAGGTCGGCAAGCACGAACGTCCCCGCCTCCCCTTCGTGGCGGGAGACGCGATGCGGTTGCCGTTCGCCGACGAGACCTTCGACGCCGTCACGATCACGTTCGGCCTGCGCAACGTCGCCGACCCAGCGCTGGGGCTCGAGGAGATGCGTCGGGTGACCCGAGGCGGTGGCCTGCTGGTGGTGTGCGAGTTCAGCAAGCCCACGTTCGGCCCGTTCCGTCGGATCTACGACGAGTACCTGATGCGGGCGCTGCCGGCCCTGGCCACGAAGGTGAGCTCCGACCCGGAGTCGTACGTCTACCTGGCCGAGACGATCAGGGACTGGCCGGACCAGCGGGAGCTCGCCCGGGTGGTGGCCGGTGCCGGGTGGCGGAGCGTGCGGATCCAAAACCTCAGCGGCGGCATCGTCGCTCTCCACCGCGCCCGTAGATAGGGTCGAGGTGATGACATCAGAATCTGGCTTGGTCGCCTTGGCGGCCTCGCACGACCTCGGCGTCCTGACGACGCTCAAGCGCGACGGCCGACCTCAGCTGTCCGCGGTCAACTACACCTTCGACCCGGATAGCCGCACCGCTCGGGTGTCGATCACCGACGACCGCGCCAAGACCCGCAACCTGCGCCGGGACCCGCGGGCCTCGCTGTTCGTGTCCAGCGAGGACGGCTGGTCGTACGCCGTGCTGGAAGCAGACGCCGAGCTGTCGCCGGTCGCCCTCGAGCCCCATGACGCCACGGTCGAGGCACTGATCGAGACCTACCGGGCCGTCCGTGGCTCCGACCACCCCGACTGGGACGACTACCGGCACGCGATGGTGGCGGACAAGCGGGTTCTCCTCACCCTGCACGTCACCCATGTGTACGGCAACCCGCCCGGCGCCTGATCCGCGACCCGTTCTCGAGCCTCGTCCCTCCCGTTTTCGGCCCCCCTGCGGATTTGCCTGGCTGGCCAGGCGAAAGTCCCCTCTGCCAGGCAGATCCGGGTGGCAGAGGGAGCACCTGCCTGGCTAGCCAGGCAAATCCCGGGAGGCGGCGGCGGCAGTGGCTGCTGGCCCCCGGTGCAGGGCGGCCGGGCACGCCCTAGACTGGGCCACACCGTGCTCGTGAAGGAATTCACGTGCCGATCAGCGAGCCGGTGTCCCACCCCGACAGCACGCCGCCAGACCAGACAAGGAACCCCCGCCATGGCCGAGCCGACCGCCTCCGAGCGGCAGGCCGACGTCATCGTCGTCGGGGCGGGGCCGGCAGGGTCCACGGCGGCGAGCTACCTCGCGCAGGCGGGCGTCGACGTCCTGCTCCTGGAGAAGAACGCCTTCCCACGCGAGAAGGTCTGCGGTGACGGTCTGACCCCGCGGGCGGTGCGCCAGCTGGTTCGGATGGGCGTCGACGTCGACGAGGCGGGCTGGGTCAGGAACCAGGGCCTGCGCATCGTCGGCGGGAGTCACCGGCTGGAGATCCCGTGGCCGGACCTGGCCGACTTCCCGTCGTACGGCCTCGTGCGCACTCGGCTCGACTTCGACGCGATCCTCGCGGAGCACGCGCAGAAGCTGGGTGCCCGGCTGCACCAGCGGACGGCGGTCACCGGCCCGGTCCTCGACGAGGCGACCGGCCGGATCGTCGGCGTGACCGCTCGAGGAGTCGGCGACGACGGGCACAAGAGTGGCGCCCAACACGCCTACCGGGCCCGGGTCGTGATCGCCGCCGACGGCAACTCGAGCCGGCTCAGCCTCGCGATGGGCCTACCGAAGCGCGACAACCGGCCGCTCGGCGTCGCCGTCCGCACCTACTACACGAGTCCCCGGCACGACGACGACTGGCTCGAGTCGTGGCTCGAGCTGTGGGACGGTGAGCCCGGCACCGGCGCGCTGCTTCCGGGTTACGGGTGGGTCTTCGGCGTCGGAGACGGCACAGTCAACGTCGGGCTCGGCATCCTCAACACCTCGTCAGCGTTCCAGCACGTCGACTACAAGGAGCTGCTGCGTCGCTGGCTCGACCACACCCCGAAGGAGTGGGGGCTGCGCGAGCCCAACCGCACGCAGCCGATCCGCGGTGCGGCACTGCCGATGGGGTTCAACCGCAAGCCCCACTACGCACGGGGCATGCTGCTCGTCGGCGACTCCGGTGGCATGGTCAACCCGTTCAACGGTGAGGGCATCGCCTACGCCATGGAGTCCGGCGAGATGGCTGCGGAGGTCATCACCCAGGCCCTGAGCCGCTCGACCGACAGTGGCCGCGAGCGGGCGCTGGGAGGCTACGTCACAGCGCTCGACGCCAGGTACGGCGGCTACTACACCCTCGGCCGGCTGTTCGTGACGGCTATCGGACATCCCCAGGTGATGAAGCTGGCGACCCGCTACGGGCTGCCCCGCCCGACGCTCATGCGCTTCACCCTGAAGCTGCTCGCGAACCTCACCGACCCTCAGGACGGCGACGCCATGGACCGGCTGATCAACGGCCTGTCCAAGGTCGCTCCGGCAGCGTGACCGGGCGCCACTACTATGACAACCCAGCGAGCGATGGTAAGTGAGAGGAGCAGGGCGGCGTGAACCTCTATGTCCCGATCCTGGGTCTCGGGCTCCTGGCAGCCATCTTCGCCGTCGGCTCGGTCGCCGCCAGCTCCCAGCTCGGGCCGAAGCGCTACAACCGGGCGAAGCTCGACTCCTACGAGTGTGGGATACAGCCCACGCCACAGCCGGTCGGCGGCGGGAAGTTCCCCGTCAAGTACTACATCACCGCCATGCTCTTCATCGTCTTCGACATCGAGATCATCTTCTTGTTCCCCTGGGCCGTCTACTTCGACAGCATGAAGCTCTTCGGGCTCGTCGAGATGGTCCTGTTCATCGCCACCGTGTTCGTCGCCTACGCCTATGTCTGGCGTCGCGGCGGCCTCGAGTGGGACTGACGTCGCCGAACCACCCGCGCTAGCCACCTGCGAGAGGAGAACACCATGGGCTTGGAGGACAAGCTCCCGTCGGGCGTGCTGCTCAGCACCGTCGAGGGGCTGGCCGGCTACTTCCGCAAGGCATCGCTATGGCCCGCGACGTTCGGTCTCGCCTGCTGTGCCATCGAGATGATGACGGCCGGGGGACCGCGCTACGACCTGGCGCGCTTCGGGATGGAGGTCTTCCGGCCGTCTCCGCGCCAGGCCGACCTGATGATCGTCGCCGGTCGGGTGAGCCAGAAGATGGCCCCGGTGCTTCGCCAGATCTACGACCAGATGCCGAATCCGAAGTGGGTGTTGGCCATGGGGGTCTGCGCCAGCAGCGGCGGCATGTTCAACAACTACGCGATCCTGCAAGGGGTCGACCACGTCGTCCCCGTCGACATGTATCTCCCGGGCTGCCCGCCCCGCCCGGAGATGCTGATCGACGCGATCCTCAAGCTGCACGCCGACATCCAGCATGGCTTGCTCGGAGCCCACCGCGGGACCGAGATCACGCAGCGCGAGCAGGAGGCCCTCGATGCGCGGCCCACCTCCGAGATGACCGGGCTGCTGCGATGACCCAAGAGCCTCGCCCCGCGGCACCGGCCGAGCCCTCCGAGGTGCCGGAGGTCGGCACGACACCCCACGACGAAGACACCCGGCGGGCCTCCGACCTGCCGGTCCACCACTCACCCGCGGAGCCCGCCGCCCTGACGGTGAGCGACGACCCGGGCGTGATCCCCGACCCGGAGCAGGCGCTCGAGGTTGTCGACGTACGCACCGGCATGTTCGGCGTCGAGGGATCCGGCGACACGTCAGGCTACGGCGGTCTGGTCCGTCCGGTGACGATCCCGGGTGCGACATCGCGCCCGTACGGCGGTTGGTTCGACGCGGTCGCGGACCGGCTCGAGGCCGCCCTGCAGGAGCGGACAAGGGGGGAGGCCACCGAGCGGTCGCAACCGGAGACCCAACCTGTTACCAGGGTGATCTGTCACCGGGGTGAGATCACCTTCCACGTCGACCGCGCTCATTTGGTGGACGTGATGGGGACGCTTCGCGACGACGCAGACCTCAGGTTCGAGTTCTGCAGCGGGGTCAGCGGCGTGCACTTCCCCAACGAGACCGGAGCCGAGCTGCACGCGGTCTACCATCTGCTGTCGATGACGCACAACCGACGGATCCGCGTCGAGGTCACCTGCCCGGACGACGACCCGCACATCCCCTCCGTGGTGTCCGTGTATCCGACAAGCGACTGGCACGAGCGTGAGACCTACGACTTCTTCGGCATCGTCTTCGACGGGCACCCCGCGTTGACCCGCATCGAGATGCCCGACGACTGGCATGGACACCCGCAGCGGAAGGACTACCCGCTCGGTGGCATCCCGGTCGAGTACAAGGGCGCCACGATCGCACCGCCCGACGACCGGAGGGCATACAACTGATGGTCACAGCCTCCCCAACGCCTGACGCCTATGAAACCGGTACGCGGGCAACGTCCGGCCATGACACGACCTCCGGCAAGGTCTTCACGGTCACCGGCCAGGACTGGGACTCCGTCGTCGCCGGAATCGACGCCGAGGCCGAGGAGCGTGTCGTCGTCAACATGGGACCCCAGCACCCGTCGACCCACGGCGTGCTCCGGCTCATCCTCGAGCTCGACGGCGAGACCGTCACCGAGTGCCGGTGCGGCATCGGCTACCTGCACACCGGCATCGAGAAGAACATGGAGTACCGCAGCTGGGTGCAGGGCGTGACGTTCTGCACCCGGATGGACTATCTGGCGCCGTTCTTCAACGAGGCCGCCTACTGCATGGGGGTCGAGCGGCTGCTCGACATCGAGGACCACATCCCGGAGAAGGCCCGGCTGATGCGGATCCTGCTGATGGAGATCAACCGGATCTCCTCGCACCTGGTGGCGATAGCGACGGGCGGCCTCGAGATCGGCGCGCTCACCGTCATGACGATCGGCTTGCGCGAGCGCGAGCTCTGCCTCGACCTCTTCGAGCTGATCACCGGGCTGCGGATGAACCACGGGTTCATCCGCCCGGGCGGTGTCGCCCAGGACCTGCCTCCCGGTGCGCTCGAGAAGATCCACGGGTTCGTCGGCCTGATGAAGAAGCGGCTCCCTGAGTACGCCGACCTGTGCAACGCCAACCCGATCTTCAGGGCCCGCCTGGTAGACGTCGGCTACCTCGACCTGGCCGGCTGCCTGGCGCTCGGCGCATCGGGGCCCGTGCTGCGGGCTACCGGATATGACTGGGACCTGCGCCGGAAGCAGCCCTACTGGGGTTACGAGGACTTCGACTTCGACGTCGTCACCTGGGACACCTGCGACTCCTACGGCAGGTTCCGGATCCGCCTCGAGGAGATGTGGCAGTCGTTGCGCATCGTCGAGCAGGCAGCCGCGCAGCTGCAGCATCTCGAGGGTGCGCCGGTGATGATCGGCGACAAGAAGATCGCCTGGCCGAGCCAGCTCGCGGTCGGCTCGGACGGGATGGGCAACTCGCTCGACCACATCCGTCACATCATGGGCGAGTCGATGGAGGCGCTCATCCATCATTTCAAGATCGTCACCGAAGGCTTCCGGGTGCCGGCCGGCCAGACCTACTCCTCGGTCGAGTCGCCGCGTGGCGAGCTTGCGTGCCACCTGGTGTCCGACGGAGGCACCCGGCCCTACCGGGCACACTTCCGAGACCCCTCGTTCGTCAACCTGCAGTCGGCCCCCGCGATGAGCGAGGGTGGCCTGCTCGCCGACGTCATCGTCGCCGTCGCCAGCATCGACCCGGTGATGGGCGGCGTCGACCGATGACGCCCTACCCCGGAGAAGACATGTCGTCATTCCCTGGCTCCTCTGTGCCTGGGCGCGACAGTGTCGTTCCCGACCCTTCTCCCTCCCGCCCGACGCCGCCAGGTGCTTCCCTGAACGGGGGGACGCCGGGTGGATCCGTTCAACCCGTATTGTCCGAGACCACGATTCGGGAGCTGCATGAGCTCGTGGCGCGGTACCCCCAGCCCCGCTCGGCGCTGTTGCCGATGCTTCACCTGGTACAGAGCAGCGAGGGCTTCGTGACGCCCGCGGGGATCGAAGCCTGCGCCAAGATCCTCGGTCTCGCCGCCGCCGAGGTGTCAGCGGTCGCGACGTTCTACACGATGTACAAGCGGCGTCCCATCGGCGACTACCTGGTCGGCGTGTGCACCAACACCCTCTGTGCGGTCATGGGCGGGGACGCGATCTTCGACCGGCTCAAGAGCCACCTCGACATCGGGAACGACGAGACGACCTCCGACGGGAAGATCACCCTGGAGCACATCGAGTGCAACGCCGCTTGCGACTATGCGCCGGTCGTGATGGTCAACTGGGAGTTCTTCGACAACCAGACGCCCCAGTCCGCGACGGACCTCGTCGACGACCTCGGCAGCGGACAGGTTGTGAAGGCGACCCGGGGAGCACGTGTGTGCACGTGGCGGGAGGCGGAACGCGTCCTGGCCGGCTTCCCCGACGACCGGGCCGACGAGGGCCCGGTCGGCGGTCTGGCGACGCTGGTCGGGCTCAACCTGGCCCGCGCCAACGGCTGGTCTGCGCCGAGCTCCCCGTCGACCTCACGCTCGACCGGTACGACGGCCGACCGGTCGAGCACCATGCAAGCCGTCGAAGAGTCCACCACCCATCGCGCCGAGACGGAGACTGTCGTCGACCAGGACACCCCCGCCGGTGACGACGCCGGTCCGCGCAGTGCAGAGCCAACCGGCTACCAGGACAAGGGCAAGGACGCGCGATGACAGCCACCCCCACGGAAAGCGTGCTGACCCCGGTGCTCTCGGACAACTGGGACCAGGACCGCGCCTGGACCCTCGCCGCCTACGAGGACCGCGGCGGCTACGGCGCACTGGCAACGGCGCTCGGCATGGACCAGGACGCAGTCATCGCCCAGGTCAAGGACTCCGGTCTCCGCGGGCGAGGTGGCGCGGGGTTCCCCACCGGCATGAAGTGGGGGTTCATCCCGCAGGGCGACGGCGTGCCTCACTACCTGGTGGTCAACGCCGACGAGTCCGAGCCCGGCACCTGCAAGGACACCCCGCTGATGATGGCCAGCCCGCACACCCTCGTGGAAGGCGTCATCATCTCGTCGTACGCGATCCGGGCGAACGTCGCGTTCATCTACATCCGCGGTGAGGTCCTGCATGTCGTACGACGACTGCAGCGCGCGGTCCAGGAGGCCTACCTCGCCGGACATCTGGGCCAGGACATCCACGGGTCCGGCTACGCCCTCGACGTGATCGTGCACGCCGGCGCCGGTGCCTACATCTGCGGCGAGGAGACGGCACTGCTCGACTCGCTGGAGGGCCGCCGTGGCCAGCCGCGGCTGCGTCCGCCGTTCCCCGCCGTGGCCGGTCTCTACGCCTGCCCGACCGTGATCAACAACGTGGAGTCGATTGCCTCGGTTCCGTCGATCATCGCCAACGGCCCGGAGTGGTTCGCGGGCATGGGAACCGAGAAGAGCAAGGGCTACGGACTCTTCTCCCTGTCGGGCCACGTGACGTGGCCGGGGCAGTACGAGGCCCCGCTCGGCATCACGCTGCGCACGCTGCTCGAGCTCGCCGGTGGCGTCCGCGAGGGCCACGAACTCAAGTTCTGGACACCGGGCGGGTCGTCGACGCCACTGCTGACCGCCGAGCACCTCGACGTGCCGCTCGACTTCGAGTCGGTCGGCGCTGCCGGGTCGATGCTCGGCACGCGTGCGCTGGAGATCTTCGACGAGACCACCTGCGTGGTCCGCGCGGTGCTGCGGTGGACCGAGTTCTACAAGCACGAGTCGTGCGGCAAGTGCACGCCGTGCCGGGAGGGCACCTGGTGGCTCGTCCAGGTGCTCGGACGGCTGGAGCGGGGAGAAGGCGACCAGGCAGACCTCGACCTGCTGCTGGACCAGTGCGACAACATCCTCGGCCGGTCGTTCTGCGCGCTCGCGGACGGGGCGGTCTCGCCGATCACCTCGTCGATAGCGTTCTTCCGTGACGAGTACCTGGCCCATCTGACCAACCGGGGCTGCCCGTTCGACCCCGAGGCGGCCACCCTGTTCAGCACTGTGGGAGCGACGGCATGACCCCTGTCACCAGCGCACAGAGCCAGCTGGCACCGGGCGGGCAGACGCAGCAGGTGGTCAAGACCGTGACGCTCACGATCGACGACGTCGAGGTCACGGTCCCCGAGGGCACGTTGATCATCCGGGCCGCCGAGCAGGTCGGCGTCCAGATCCCGCGGTTCTGCGACCACCCCCTGCTCGATCCGGTCGGGGCCTGCCGGCAGTGCCTTGTGGACGTGCCGGACGCCGGCAACGGGCGCCCGCTCCCGAAGCCGCAGGCGTCCTGCACGATCCCGGTCGCACCCGGCATGGTCGTGCGCACCCAGAAGACGTCCCCGGTGGCCGACAAGGCCCAGCAGGGGATCATGGAGTTCCTGCTCGTCAACCACCCGCTGGACTGTCCGGTCTGCGACAAGGGCGGCGAGTGCCCGCTGCAGAACCAGGCCATGACCAACGGGCGGGGTGAGTCACGCTTCCTCGAGACCAAGCGCACGTTCCCGAAGCCGATCAGCATCTCTGCCCAGGTCCTGCTCGACCGGGAGCGCTGCGTGCTCTGTGCCCGGTGCACCCGCTTCAGCCAGCAGATCGCCGGCGACCCGATGATCGACATGCTGGAACGCGGAGCGTTCCAGCAGGTAGCCATCTATGAGTTGGAGCCGTTCGAGTCCTACTTCTCCGGCAACACGATCCAGATCTGCCCGGTCGGCGCCCTGACGTCCGCCGCCTACCGCTTCCGCTCGCGGCCGTTCGATCTCGTGTCGCAGCCGTCCGTGTGCGAGCACTGCGCGTCCGGCTGCGCCCTGCGCACCGACCATCGCCGGGGCAAGGTGATGCGGCGGCTCGCTGGCAACGACCCTGAGGTCAACGAGGAGTGGAACTGCGACAAGGGCCGCTTCGGCTTCATGTCGACGCGGGTAGGCGACCGGCTCACGAGCCCGATGGTCCGCGACGAGGAGACCGGCGAGATGCGCGGGTCTTCGTGGCCCGAGGCCCTCGCGGTAGCTGCGCGAGGTCTGGCTGCTGCGGGAACGGCTGTCGGGGTACTGACCGGCGGCCGGCTGACGGCCGAGGACGCGTATGCCTACAGCAAGTTCGCCCGAGTGGTCCTCGGCACCAACAACATCGACTTCCGCGCTCGCGCGGCGTCCGGCGCGGAGGCGGACTTCCTCCTCGCGCACGTCGCCACCAGGCAGGGTCCGACGTACGCCGACCTCGAGCGCGCCAACGCCGTCGTCCTCGTCGGGTTCGAGCCCGAGGAGGAGTCGCCGATCGTCTTCCTCCGGCTCCGCAAGGCCGTGCGGGCTCACGGTGTGCGCGTCTACTCGGTTGCGTCCCACACCTCGAACGGCCTGACCAAGCTCGACGGACGGCTGCTGGCGGCGGTACCCGGCAAGGAGACGGCGGTCGTCGAGGCGATCGCCACGAACCCTGACGTCGCCCTTGACAGCGGTGGCGTGATCCTCGTCGGCGAGCGGATGGCATCATCGCCCGGCGCGCTGCAGGCGGTGGCGGCGCTCGCCTCGTCGACGGGCGCCAGGCTCGGCTGGGTGCCTCGGCGGGCCGGCGAGCGGGGCGCTCTCGAGGCGGGCGCCCTGCCCACGCTGCTGCCCGGTGGTCGCCCCCTCGACCAGGCGGCCGCCCGGGTGGACATCGCGGCTGCCTGGGGCGTGGACACCCTGCCGTCGGTCCCGGGACTCGACGGTCTGCAGATGCTCGGCGCGGCGGCTGCCGGTGACCTCCACGCCCTGGTCGTCGGTGGGGTCGAGGTCGACGACCTGCCGGACCCCGTGCTGGCCCGCCAGGCTCTCGACGCGGTGGGGTTCCTCGTGAGCCTCGAGGTGCGGGCCTCCGACGTCACCGATCGCGCCGACGTCGTGCTGCCCGTGGCTCCAGTCGCCGAGAAGGAGGGCTCGTTCGTCAACTGGGAGGGCCGGGTCAGGACGTTCGACCGGGTCCTGGCGACGCAGGCGCTCACCGATGTGCGGGTGCTGTCCGGGATCGCCGACGAGGTCGGCCACCCGCTCGGGTTCGCCTCGATCGCGGACGCCCGCACGGACATGACGGAGCTGGGTCCGTGGGACGGGCAGACAGACGCCCCTGTGACGCCGGACGGCAACGCGTCCACGGTGCCCCACTCGCCCACGGCGACGACGGCGCTGAGTGACAGCGAGCAGCACGGGTCACCGCCCGGTACGCCTCTCGTGCTCTCGACGTGGCGGATGCTCGTCGACGACAGCCGAGGTGTCGATGGCGACGACGCGCTGCGGGCCACCGGGAGACGGCTCGTGGCCGTCCTGTCGGCCGCGACGCTCGAGGCGCTCGGGGTCCGTGAGGGCGAGGCTGTCAGTGTGGCGACCAGGACGGGGTCCATCCTGGTTCCAGCGGCGGTCGGCGACATCGATGCGGGCCAGGTCTGGCTACCGTCGAACAGCGCAGGCAGCAACGTGCGCAGAAACCTCGGCGTCGGTGCCGGCGACGTGGTCTGGGTCGAGGGAGGAGTCGCGCGATGACAGGCACAGTCGTCCTGGCCGACGACGACCTGAGCGCGTTCGGGCACGACCCCTGGTGGGTCATCGTCATCAAGGTCGTGCTCGCGTTCGTCATCATGCTGCTGTTCACCCTCTTCAACATCTGGTTCGAGCGCCGGCTCGTGGCGCGCATGCAGCACCGGCTCGGCCCGAACGTGCATGGTCCGTTCGGTCTCCTCCAGAGTTTGGCCGACGGGGTCAAGCTGATGTTGAAGGAGGACATCATCCCGAAGGCGGTCGACAAGGTCGTCTACATCGTCGCGCCGCTGCTCTCGGCGATCCCGGCGTTCATGGCCGTCGCGGTGATCCCCTTCGGCCCGGAGGTTCGGGTCCCGTTCAGCGACGTGCACACCCGTCTGCAGCTCACGGACCTCCCGGTCGGCGTGCTCTACGTGCTCGCCATCGCCTCGGTGGGCATCTACGGCATCGTGCTCGCCGGCTGGTCCAGCGGGTCGACGTACTCGCTGCTCGGAGCACTGCGCTCGTCGGCGCAGGTCATCTCGTACGAGGTGGCGATGGGGTTGTCGTTCGTGGCGGTCTTCCTGTACTCGGGCTCGCTCTCCACGTCCGGCATCGTCGACGCCCAGGGCGACCTGTGGTACGCGGTGATCCTGCTGCCGTCGTTCGTCATCTACCTGATCGCCATGGTGGGTGAGACCAACCGCGCACCGTTCGACCTGCCCGAGGCTGAGGGCGAGCTCGTCGGCGGCTTCCACACCGAGTACTCCTCGATCAAGTTCGCGTTCTTCTTCCTCGCCGAGTACATCAACATGGTGACGGTCTCGATGCTCGCCACGACGCTGTTCCTCGGTGGCTGGCGCGCCCCGTGGCCCTTGTCGATCTGGGACGGGGCCAACCAGGACTACTGGCCGCTGCTCTGGTTCTTCGGGAAGGTGCTGGCCTTTGTCTTCTTCTTCATCTGGCTGCGCGGCACGCTGCCGCGACTGCGCTACGACCAGTTCATGAAGTTCGGTTGGAAGGTTCTCATCCCGCTGGCGCTGGTGTGGATCGTTGCCGTCGGCTGCATCCGCACGATCAGCCTCGAGGGCCCGATCGACCGCACGTGGCTGATCGGGGCCGCCGCGGTGGCCGTGGTGGTCTTCCTGCTGCTCGGCTTCGTCGGGGAGTCCAAGGACGACGAGGCACCGACGCCCGAGCCCGCCACGCCGGACGCATATGCCGGCGGCTACCCGGTCCCGCCGATGCCCACCGACGAGTCGAAGGCAGGGGAGAGCATCCGTGGCTAGCCTCAAGGAGCAGTTCTGGGACCCGGTCGCCGGGTTCGGGGTGACCTTCCGGACCATGTTCAAGGGTGTGGTCACGGAGGAGTACCCATTCGAAAAGAAGGCGACGGCGCCGCGCTTCCACGGACGGCACCAGCTGAACCGGTGGCCCGACGGCCTGGAGAAGTGCATCGGGTGCGAGCTCTGTGCCTGGGCCTGCCCGGCAGATGCGATCTACGTCGAGGGTGCCGACAACGAGTCCGACGGGGAGCGCTACTCGCCGGGGGAGCGTTACGGTCGCGTCTACCAGATCAACTACCTCCGCTGCATCCTGTGCGGGCTCTGCATCGAGGCCTGCCCGACGAGGGCCCTCACGATGACCAACGAGTACGAGCTCGCCGACTCCAGCCGGGAGTCGCTGATCTACGAGAAGCAGGACCTGTTGGCCCCCCTTCTCCCGGGCATGGAGGACCCCCCGCACGCGATGCGTCTCGGAGACGACGCGGCGGCCTACTATCTCGGTGCCGGCGCGGTGGCCACGCGCGGGGACCGGGAGACCGAGGGGGAGGTGCCGGCATGATCGTCTTCTGGGTGCTGGCCCCGGTCATGGTCCTCTGCGCGGTCGGCATGGTCGCGGTCCGCAGCGCGGTCCACTCCGCGCTGCTCCTGGCTGTCGTGATGGTGTCCCTCGCCGTGCTGTATGCCGTGCAGGACGCGCCGTTCCTCTTCGCCGTCCAGATCATCGTCTACACGGGCGCCGTGCTCATGCTGTTCCTGTTCGTCCTGATGCTGGTCGGCGTCGACTCCGCGGACTCTCTCGTCGAGACGATCCGCGGGCAGCGGGTGGCGGCGGTCGTGGCGGGTGTGGTGTTCGCGGCGCTGCTGATCCTCGGCATCACGCAGTCGACGGTCGGAGCCGTCGTCGGCCTGGGGAAGGTGGAACTCGACGGCAACGTCCCCGGTCTCGCCGAGCTGCTCTTCAGCCGCTACGTCTTCGCGTTCGAGGTCACCAGCGCGTTGCTGATCACCGCTGCTCTCGGCGCGATGGTGCTGGCTCACCGCGAGCGGCTCACCCCGAAGCCGACGCAGCGTGACATGGTCGAGCAGCGGATGCGCGAGTACGCCAGCGACGGCGTCCACCCCGGTCCGCTGCCCACGTCGGGGGTCTTTGCTCGTCACAACTCGGTCGACACGCCTGCCCTGCTGCCCGACGGCAGCATCTCCGAGCTCTCGATCTCGCGGGTCATGCGGGCCCGCGGCACGGTCCGCGAGGTCGTTCCGGGGATCGTGTCGGAGGAGAGCGTGGATACCCTGCCGGAGCCGATCGAGCCAGACCCGGTCCAACGCCTCCAAGGTCACCACGGCACTCCGATCGAGGGAGACGAGTCGTGAGCACGACACCGTTCCTGGTGCTCTCCGCGCTGCTCTTCTCCATCGGTGCCGTCGGCGTTCTGGTCCGGCGCAACGCGATCGTCGTCTTCATGTGCGTCGAGCTGATGTTGAACGCCAGCAACCTCGCCTTCGTCACGTTCGCCCGCCAGCACGGCAACCTCGACGGTCAGATCGCCGCCTTCTTCGTGATGGTCGTGGCCGCCGCCGAGGTCGTCGTGGGCCTCGCCATCCTCATGACGATCTTCCGTACCCGCCGATCGGCCAGCGTCGATGACGCCAGCCTGCTGAAGTACTGAGATGGAGCGGCTCTCGTGAACTTCAGCCTTCTCTACCTCGTCATCGCGATCCCCGCGGCGAGTGCCGCGATCCTGCTGGTCGGCGGCAGGCTCACCGATGCCTGGGGGCATCTGCTGGGTACGGCGGCCCCGCTGGCGTCCTTCGTGCTCGGGGTCGTCGCCTTCCTCAAGCTGCGCGACAACCCCGAGGCACCGCTGCACCAGCACGTCTACTCGTGGTTCAGCGCGGGCGACGCCGGCGCTGGCTACCACGTCAGCGTCGACCTGCTCTTCGACCAGCTGTCGGCGGTGTTCGTGCTGCTGATCACCGGTGTCGGCAGCCTGATCCACATCTATTCGATCGGCTACATGGAGCACGACGAGCGGCGGCGGCGCTTCTTCGGCTACCTCAACCTCTTCGTCGCGGCGATGCTCACGCTGGTGCTCGCCAACGACTACCTGGCGCTGTTCGTCGGATGGGAGGGCGTCGGCCTCGCGTCGTACCTGCTGATCGGCTTCTGGCAGCAGAAGAACACCGCAGCGGTCGCCGCGAAGAAGGCGTTCATCGTGAACCGGGTCGGTGACGTGGGCATGGCGCTCGCGATCATGCTGATGTTCGCGTCGTTCGGCAGCAGCTCGTTCGGTGCCGTCGCGTCCGGCGTGGGCCAGGTCTCGAACGGGACGGCGACGGTGCTCGGGCTCCTCCTGCTGCTCGGCGCCTGTGGGAAGTCGGCGCAGGTGCCGCTGCAGAGCTGGCTGCTCGACGCCATGGAGGGCCCGACCCCGGTCTCGGCGCTCATCCATGCCGCGACCATGGTGACGGCGGGCGTCTACCTGGTGGTCCGGTCGAGCTTCGTCTACGCCGAGACCGAGACCGCGCAGACGGCCGTGGTCGTCGTCGGGCTGGTGACGCTGCTGTGGGGTGCGGTGATCGGCTGCGCGAAGGACGACATCAAGAAGGCCCTCGCCGGCTCGACGATGAGCCAGATCGGCTACATGATGCTGGCTGCCGGGATCGGCCCGGCCGGATACGTCTTCGCGATCTTCCACCTCCTGACCCACGGCTTCTTCAAGGCCAACCTGTTCCTCGGAGCGGGTTCGGTCATGCATGCGATGGACGACGAGGTCGACATGCGTCGGTACGGCGCGCTGCAGCGGGTCATGCCGGTGACGTTCCTGACGTTCGCGTGCGGCTATCTCGCGATCATCGGCTTCCCCGGCTTCTCGGGCTTCTGGTCGAAGGACAAGATCATCGAGGCCGCGTTCCACGACAACCTCATCGTGGGCATCGGGACTGTCCTCGGCGCCGGGATCACCGCCTTCTACATGACCCGGCTGATGATCATGACGTTCGTCAGCGAGAAGCGCTGGGCAAAGCAGGCCCACCCGCACGAGTCATCCCCGGTGATGACGGGTCCGCTCGTGGTCCTGGCGGTGCTCTCGGCGCTTGGCGGTGTGCTGCTGCTCGGTGGCTGGATCCAGAACTGGCTCGAGCCGGTCGTCGGCGCGGAGGGCGAGACCAGCCTGCCGATCGCCGCTTGGCTGATCCAGCTCATCGTTCTCGCCGTGGTGGCGATCGGGATCGCGATCGCCTACATCATGTACATGCGGCAAAGGGTTCCGCAGACCGCGCCCGAGCGGGTGTCGCTCTTCACCAGGGCTGCGCGTGCCGACCTCTACGGTGATGCGCTCAACGAGGCAGCCCTGATGCGTCCCGGCGAGTACCTCACGCGGTCGCTGGTGTTCTTCGACAACCGAAAGGTCGACGGGATGGTCAACGGCCTCGCGGCACTGATCGGCGGCACCTCCGGGCGGGTCCGGCGCGTGCAGAACGGCTTCGTGCGGTCCTACGCGCTGTCGATGCTCGGTGGCTCGGCACTTGTGGTCCTGGTCATGCTGGCGGTGAGACTCGGATGAACGGGTCCACGGGCTTGCTTCCCTGGCTGACCATCCTGGCCGTGCTCCCCCTCGTGGGCGCGATGGCGCTGATGGCGCTGCCCCGGGGCGGGGCAATGCCCAAGCAGGTTGCGCTCGGCTTCTCAGCTGCCGTGCTGGTGTTGTCGATCGTGGTGGCCGCGCAGTACGACACCGACGGCGGTTTCCAGTTCGTCGAGGAGCACGACTGGATCAGCTCGTTCGGCGCGCACTACGCCCTGGGGGTCGACGGGCTGGGCCTGGTGCTCGTGCTGCTGACCACGATCCTCACACCCGTGGTGATCCTCGCCTCGTGGAACGACGCCGATGAGGCTCGCTGGAGCGTGAACGCGTTTCTCGCGCTGATGCTCAGCGTCGAAGGCCTTTCGGTCGGGGTGTTCGCGGCGACGGACGTGTTCTTGTTCTACGTGCTGTTCGAGGCGACGCTGATCCCGATCTACTTCCTCATCGGCGGCTTCGGTGGTCCCCAGCGGTCCTACGCGGCGGTCAAGTTCCTGCTCTACAGCCTCTTCGGCGGCCTCCTGATGCTGGCCTCCGTCATCGGCCTGTACGTCGTCTCGTCGAGGACGGCAGGCGGACCGTCGTACCTGCTGCAGGACCTGATGAGTATGCCCATCGGCCGGGACACCGGGCGATGGCTCTTCCTGGGGTTCTTCGTCGCCTTCGCGGTCAAGGCACCGATGTGGCCGCTGCACACGTGGCTGCCGGACGCGGCCAGCGAGGCGACGCCGGGAACGTCGGTGCTGCTCGTCAGCATCCTCGACAAGATCGGCACGTTCGGGATGATGCGCTTCTGCCTGGGGTTGTTCCCGGAGGCGTCGCGCTGGGCGAGCCCGGTCGTGATGGCGTTCGCGGTGTTCTCGGTGATCTACGGTGCCCTGCTGGCCATCGGTCAGAACGACATCAGGCGGCTCATCGCCTACACCTCGATCTCGCACTTCGGTTTCATCGTGCTGGGCATCTTCGCGCTGACCTCGACGTCTCAGGCCGGCGCAGCGCTCTACATGTTCAACCACGGGCTGTCGACCGGAGCGCTGTTCCTCGTCACGGGGTTCCTCATCAGCAGGCGAGGGTCGAAGATGATCAGCGACTACGGCGGGGTGGAGAAGGTAGCGCCGGTTCTTGCGGGCACGTTCATGGTGGCGGGTTTGTCGAGCCTGTCGCTTCCCGGCTTGTCGCCGTTCGTCAGCGAGTTCCTCGTGCTCGCGGGCACCTTCTCGACGTCGGTCGTGGCGGCGGTGATCGCCACGCTGGGCATCGTGCTCGCCGCGCTCTACATCCTGCTGATGTACCAGCGCACGATGACGGGGCCGGTGCGAGAGTCCACCAAGCACCTCCGCGACCTCAGGCCGCGTGAGGTGGCGGCGCTGGCGCCGCTGCTGGCGCTGATCGTCGTCCTGGGCTTCTTCCCGAAGCCGGCGCTCGACGCGCTCAACCCAACCGTGACGTCGCTGCTCGACCGCGTCGATGTCACCGACCCGGCCCCCACGGTCGCGACGAGCCCCGAGGGAGCGCCGAAGTGATCTTCTCCGCCGACCCGGTCTTCCACGCGCCGAGCCTCGACTACGGGAACCTCGCTCCGTTGCTGATCGTCTTCGGCGCCGCGCTGGTGGGGGTGTTGGTCGAGGCGTTCGCCGCCCGGGAGCAGCGCTACCTGATCCAGTCCGCTGTTGCGCTCGGCGGGCTGGTGGCTTCCTTCGTCGCCGTCATCATCGTCGGCGAGGGCCTCACGACCAACACGGGTCCCGCCGCCGGGTCGTTCGGGCGCATCGAGGCCGACGGTGCGATCGCTGTCGACGGGCCGTCGCTCTTCATCTGGGGCACGCTACTGATCTTGTCGATCGTCAGCGTCATGCTGGTTGCCGAGCGGCGTCTCGAAGGTGGCGTGACGGCATTCGCCGGGCAGGCCTCGGCACTGCCCGGCACCCAGGCCGAGCGCGACGCCTCCTCGCGGGGGATCGAGCACACCGAGGTCTTCCCGCTGATGATCTTCGCGGTGGGCGGCATGATGCTGTTCAGTGCCGCCAACGACTTCCTCACGATGTTCGTCGCCCTCGAGGTGTTCTCGCTTCCTCTCTACCTGCTCTGTGGGCTAGCCCGCCGTCGCAGGTTGATCAGCCAGGAAGCGGCGATGAAGTACTTCCTGCTGGGGGCGTTCTCATCGGCCTTCTTCCTCTACGGGATCGCCCTGGTCTACGGCTTCGCCGGCAGTGTGCACTTCGCGGACGTCGCCAACGCGATCTCGTCCCGCTCCGGTGCCAACAACCTCCTGCTGGCCGGTATCGGCCTGGTGGCGGTTGGCCTGCTCTTCAAGGTCAGCGCCGCGCCGTTCCACGCCTGGACACCCGACGTCTACCAGGGTGCCCCGACAGCGGTCACGGCCTTCATGGCGGCGTGCACGAAGCTGGCCGCCTTCGGGGCGCTGCTCCGGGTCTTCTACGTCGCGCTCGGCGGCGCCCGCTGGGACTGGGAGCCGATCTTCTGGATCGTCGCCGTGATCACGATGGCCGTGGGTTCGGTCGTCGCGATCACCCAGACCGATATCAAGCGCATGCTCGCCTACTCGTCGATCGCGCACGCCGGTTTCCTGCTGACGGGGTTCGTCGGCGCCACCCAAGGCGTCGACATCGTCGGCCAGCAGGTCTCGAGCCTGCAGGCGGTGCTGTTCTACCTCGTCGCCTACGGGTTCAGCACCGTCGGCGCGTTCGCGGTCGTGACCGTCGTACGCGACGCTGGTGGAGAGGCGACCCATCTGTCCCGGTGGGCCGGCCTGGGCAAGGAGTCGCCGGTCGTCGCGGGTGTCTTCGCGTTCTTCCTGCTGGGTTTCGCCGGCATCCCGCTGACGAGCGGCTTCACCGGGAAGTGGGTCGTGTTCACGGCAGCGTGGGAGGGTGGCGCGTGGCCGCTGGTCGTCGTTGGTGTGCTGATGAGTGCTGTGGCCGCGTTCTTCTACGTCCGGGTCATCGTCTTGATGTTCTTCTCAGACCCGGTCGGAGACGGCCCTACCGTGTCCGTGCCCAGCATCTTGACGACCGCGGTCATCACCGTCGGGGCGACGGTCACCCTGCTGCTCGGCGTCGTCCCGCAACCCGTCCTCGACCTGGCTCGCCAAGCCGGCGAGTTCGTCCGCTGACGCCGTCGCCATGACGCTGTCCGCACTCGGTCTGCCACCCGTCGATGCCGCTCTCGAGGCGCGCCTACGGGCCCGGCTGGCTGAGGTCGAGGAGGAGCTCGCGCGCAGCGTGGCGTCCGACGTCGACTTCCTCACCGCGGCGGCGAAGCACCTCCTGGAGGCGGGGGGCAAACGCTTCCGGCCGTTGCTTGTCGTGCTGGCATCGGAGTTCGGGGACCCGGGCGCCACGGGCGTCGTGCCGGCCGCTCTGGTTGTCGAGCTGACCCACCTCGCCACGCTCTACCACGACGACGTGATGGACGAGGCGTCGCTTCGCCGGGGTGCCGAGAGCGCGAACGCTCGCTGGGACAACTCGGTGGCGATCCTGACCGGCGACTTCCTGTTCGCACGAGCGTCGGACATCGTGTCCGAGCTGGGCCCGGACGCCGTGCGCATCCAGTCGCGGACATTCTCGCGCCTCGTGCAGGGTCAGATCCGGGAGACCGTCGGCCCGGGTCGAGGCGAGGACCCGCTCGAGCACTACCTCTCCGTCGTGGCGGACAAGACCGGGTCACTGATCGCGACATCGGCTCGACTTGGGGCATTGATGGCAGGGGTGCCTCCCGAACTGGCGACCACGCTCACCGAGTTCGGGGAGCAGATCGGGACCTCGTTCCAGCTCAGTGACGACATCATCGATGTCACCAGCGAGTCGATGGAGCTCGGCAAGACGCCGGGAACCGATCTGCGCGAAGGGGTTCCCACGCTGCCCACCCTGATGGCCCGGCAGTCCCATCACCCCACGGACTCGCGGCTGCTCGAGCTGCTCGCCGGCCCGATCAGCGACGACAGCCTGCACGCCGAGGCGCTTCGTCTGCTGCGCAACAACCCGGCGATGACCAAGGCCCGCCTCGAGGTCAGCCGTCGCGCGGACCGGGCCCGGGCCCTGCTGGCGACGGTGCCTGACATCCCCGCCCGGGAGGCGATGATCGGGCTGTGCGACCTCGTGACGACGCGCTCGTCCTAGGACCCCTGCGTGGCGTCGCCGCAACGTCCGTGGAACCGGCGTCAACTGCGCTCACTCGAACGGACGTCAGGAGTGACGGAACAGCGCGAGCTCGTCGCACCAGCCGTCCACGATCCCACCGAGACCGACCTCCCGAGAGGCGCTCTCGATCGAGGCGAACATCCATCGTTGCGCTGAGGCATCGCCGGTATCGAGGATCGTCTGGACCCGGGGGAGCAGCTCGGACGACTGCCAGTCCACCCGCTCGAGCGGGTGGTGGATGAGCTCCCAGGCGAGGTACTTGTTGTAGGGCCGGACCCGCCGCTCGAAAGCGAAGATCACCGGGAGCATCCACGCCAGGCTCTCGACCGCGTCCAGCCGGGCCTCGAACACCCCTCCGTCCCGATGACTCTTCAGCGACCGGAAGGCGTAGTTGAGGTAGCCGTCGAGGTACGTCTCCAGAACCACCTTGCTTTCTGCGCCGCTGAGTGTTCCCCAGGCGCCCACGAGCTCGGCCACCTCCCCCCGTACCTTGTCGAGCAGGACCTGGCTGTGCGTGAACGAGTAGCGGTCCCACCAGCCGATGTCGCCCGGGAGCGGGGTTTGTCGTAGCTGGTCGAGGGTGCACACCGCGATGTCGATCGTGGAGGATCTGGTCGTGCCCCAGGCGGGGTCGGGCCCGTCCAGCACGACGTACACATCGACGTCGGATCGAGAGGTAGCCATCCCTTGTCGGGCGACCGAACCGGTGAGCACGAGCCCGACCACGTTCGGCTCGTCATGCACCCGCCCGAGCAGCGCGCGCAGCTCAGCGGACTCGGTCACACCAGGCGGATCGTCGGTGACACGTGGCGGATGGTCATTCTTCGTCGATGATGTGGACCGCGGCCTCTTCCGCGCTTGCTGCGGCACCGTCGATTCCGACATCGTGAGCGAGCAGCTCCTGCTGGGTGTCCTCGGAGATTCCCTCGTCGTCGGCGACCAGCCGCCCCGACCGCTCGCTGCCCACCTCGCCGCTGACATCCTCGATGTCCTTCGCCGCCTCCTCATAGGGGTCGGGCTCCGGCTCCTCCTGCGCGAGGCGCTGGTCCAGCGTCTCGCCGGTGGCCTCCTCATACGGCGTGTTGCCGAAGCCCTCGGCCGGTGACCACTTCTCCGGCGGTGAGTAGCCCTCGTCCAGTGGATCGTCCAGACCCCGGTCGTCGGTCATGCTGTCACCCGTCGACTGGGGTTGGTCCTCGTTGTCGACGCTGTAGCCGTGGTAGTTCTCGGCCGGGCCAACGCTGTCTGTCATCTGTCACCCTCCGTGTCATGGACGAGCCGCTGCGCGTCTCACGTCTCCCTCGACCCTAGGTCGCCGACGCGATCCGCGCCCGGAGGTCGGTCCAGCCCACAGCCTGGTGCAACCGGCAGCCAGGGCTGCACTTGCCCGCCCGGCCCACTTCTCCTACGGTGGGTAGGCCAGCACGGTCGCCGTCGGCCGTGAACCGCAAGGATGTGGGTACCAGCCGATGACGAGGATCCGCGCACTGCTGGTCGGCCTGATGGCGATGGGCCTAGTCGGCCTGCCGGGGGCGGTCTCTGCCGGCACACCCTCGTCCGGGTTCGACCGTGCGGTGATCCGGCACCAGACGAGCATCCGCTGGATGGCCTTCGGACACATCCATGCGGCTGGCAGCGCGATGACCATCGTCGGCCAGGTGGCGAGCTTCGCCCAAGGTCACCGCGGCGCGCTGGCCGGCGTCCAGGTCAAGCTCTACCGCCGGCTGGACGGCAACAGCACCTGGGTCTACCAGAGCGCACAGAGGACGGGAACCGGCACCCTCCCGCAGTTCCACTTCCGCACCGTGACCCGGCAGAACGCACACTACAAGGTGGTGTTCGGCGGTAACGCGTCGTTCGGACCCACTAGCGAGGTGACGTGGGGGACGGTCTACCGGCTGTTCAACGGCAAGATCACCGATCGCTCGGGGGCCGCCACCTACGCCGGGAACGTGACCCCCTTCTACACCAACAAGCCGATCTCCCTGCAGAAGCGGTCCTGCGCCACCTGCTCCTACGTCACGGTCAAGCGGGCCACGACGGGCACCAACGGCGCCTACCGCTTCTCCCTGCCCGCGCCCTCCAACGGGCGCTGGTGGTGGCGGGTGGCGGTCCCGGGCACGGTCGCGTTCATTCCGTCGTACGGCGGGACGATCACCACCGAGCTGGTCTGACCGGCGGAGGCTAGTCCCCAGACCCGCTGACGGTCCAGGGGTCACTTCCGGCGAGCAGCGACGCCAGGTCGCCGTCGCCGTGTCGCTCGTGTGCCTCGTCGACCTGGGCGCGCACCTGGTCGTCGTAGGTCGGCCGCTCGACCTGGCGGAAGATGCCGACCGGCACATGTGTCATCGTCTCGTCGTCGAGCCGGGAGATCTCGAAGGCGCGGCTCGGGTCGTCGGCCTGGGCGTCGTGCACCCACTCCCGGTCGCCGACCCGGACCGGATCGCCGTGGACCAGCCGGACCAGCCGCGCCTCACCGTGCTCCTTGTCCTTGAGCACGTCGAAAGCACCGTCATTGAAGATCGGGCAGTTCTGGTAGATCTCCACGAAGCTCGTCCCGCGGTGTGCCGCAGCAGCCTGGAGGACCGTCGTCAGGTGCGCACGATCCGAGTCGAGCGTGCGGGCGACGAACGTGGCCTCGGCGCCCAGCGCCAGCGAGACCGGGTTGAACGGACGGTCCAGCGAGCCCATCGGCGTCGACTTGGTGATCTTGCCGACCTCCGATGTCGGCGAGTACTGGCCCTTGGTGAGCCCGTAGATGCGGTTGTTGAACAGCAGGATCGTCATGTTGACGTTGCGCCGCATCGCGTGGATCAGGTGGTTGCCGCCGATCGACAACGCGTCGCCGTCGCCGGTGACCACCCATACAGATAGGTCCGGCCGAGCCGTCGCGAGACCCGTGGCGATCGCCGGGGCGCGTCCGTGGATCGAGTGCATGCCGTAGGTGTCGAGGTAGTACGGGAACCGCGCGGCGCACCCGATGCCGGAGACGAAGACGATGTTCTCCCGGCGCAGCCCCAGCGACGGCAGGAAGCCCTGCACCACGGCGAGCACGATGTAGTCCCCGCAGCCGGGGCACCAGCGGACCTCCTGGTCGGACGAGAAGTCCTTGCGCGAGGTCGGTACGTCGGACAGCGGGACCCCTTGCAGGCCGGCAGCGACGAGCTCCGGGGTCGGGACGTCGGTGGTCACTCGTTAACCTCCTCGAAGGCAGCGGTGAGCACGTCCTCGAGCTCGGTGGCACCGAAGGGCAGACCGCGCACCTGGTTGTAGCCGACGACGTCGACGAGGTACCTCGCACGCAGGAGGAGGGCGAGCTGGCCCAGGTTCATCTCGGGCACGACCACGCGGTCGTAGCCGCGCAGCACCTCGCCGAGGTTATGGGGGAACGGGTTGAGGTGGCGAAGGTGTGCCTGGGCTATCGGCCGGCCAGACGTCCGCAGACGTCGACAGGCGGCACCGATCGGTCCGTACGTCGATCCCCACCCGAGCACCAGGAGCCGAGCAGAACGGTCCGGGTCGTCGACCTCGACCGACCCTATGGAGTCGGCGACGCGGTCCACCTTGGCCTGGCGGGTGCGGACCATGAGGTCGTGGTTGGTCGGGTCGTAGGAGATGTTGCCGTGCCCGTCGGCCTTCTCCAGGCCCCCGATCCGGTGCTCGAGACCTGCCGTTCCGGGAACCGCCCAGGGTCGGGCCAGGGTCTGCGGGTCGCGCTGGTAGGGCCAGAACTCGTGCTGCCCGGACTCCGTCTCGTGGTTCGGCAGCGTCGCGAACGACGGGTCGATCCTCGGCAGCACGTCGACCTTGGGGATCAGCCACGGTTCGGACCCGTTGGCCAGGTAGCCGTCGGAGAGCAGCATCACAGGGGTGCGGTAGGTGACGGCGATCCGGGCGGCTTCGAGCGCGGCGTCGAAGCAGTCTCCTGGCGACCGCGGCGCCACAATCGGCAGCGGGGCCTCCCCGTTTCGACCGAACATCGCCTGGAGGAGGTCGGCCTGCTCGGTCTTCGTCGGCAGCCCGGTCGAGGGCCCGCCGCGCTGCACGTCGACGACGACGAGCGGCAGCTCCAGGGTGATCGCGAGCCCGATCGTCTCGCTCTTCAACGCGATCCCCGGTCCCGACGTGGTCGTCACGCCGAGCGCGCCGCCGAACGACGCTCCCAGGGCGGCGCCGATGCCGGCGATCTCGTCCTCGGCCTGGAAGGTCATGACGCCGAAGCGCTTGTGCTTGCTGAGCTCGTGCAGGATGTCGGACGCCGGCGTGATCGGGTAGGCGCCGAGGAACAGCGGCAGACCCGAGCGGACCGAGGCGGCGACCAGCCCGTAGCTCAGGGCGAGGTTGCCGGAGATGTTGCGGTAGATGCCGGCCCGCATCGCGGCGGGTTTGACCTCGTAGGAGACCGCGAACGTCTCCGTCGTCTCGCCGAAGTTCCACCCGGCATGGAACGCGGCCAGGTTGGCGTCGCGGATGTCCGGCTGATCGACGAACTTGCGGGCGAGGAAAGTCTCCGTGCCTTCGACCGGCCGCCCGTACAGCCAGGACAGCAGCCCCAGCGCGAACATGTTCTTGGCCCGTGAGGCGTCCTTGCGGCTCAGCCCGAACTGCTTGATCGCGGACACGGTCATCTCGGTGAGGTCGACCTCGTGAACGGCGAACGTCTCCAGCGAGCCGTCCGCCAACGGGTTGGCCGCGTAGCCGGCGCGGGTGAGGTTGCGATCGGAGAAGTCGTGGGTGTCGACGATGATCGTGGCCCCCGGCGCGAGGTCCTTGACGTTGGCCCGCAGGGCGGCCGGGTTCATCGCGACCAGCACCTGCGGAGCATCGCCGGGGGTCAGGATGTCATGGTCGGCGAAGTGCACCTGGAACGACGAGACTCCTGGCAAGGTGCCGGCCGGGGCCCGGATCTCGGCGGGGAAGTTGGGGAGCGTCGAAAGGTCGTTGCCGAAGACGGCGCTCTCCTGGGTGAACCGGTCACCGGTGAGCTGCATCCCGTCGCCGGAGTCGCCCGCGAAGCGGATGACCACCCGGTCGAGCTGCTCGACCTGCTTCGTCACCACCGCCACACTCTTTCGGTTGCCGTCCACCGCGCTCGAAGATCGTCTCGTCCCGGCCAGTTTACGCCGCGATCCTTGCGTTCGACCCACCATCAGGCACCCGATCTTCGTCTCTGAGGCTCTCGAGAGACTCGTCGGCCGCACTCGGAGGGCAAACACCGAGGCCACCCCACTTCAAATGCAGACAAGTAGCCGCGCGCAGTGCAAGCATGGCGACGCGGGCCCGCAACTGGTGGGCGAACAGCGCCGATCACCTACGGCATCGGCACAACTCGGGAGGACAGATGTCACAGCAATACCCACCGGGTCCCGATGAAGGCCAGCCCCCTTCCGGCTGGCAAGCCCCGTACGGTGGACCGCTTCCTTCAGCAGCCGGGGCGACGGGCTTTCCGCAGTACCCCAGCGCCGGCGGCGGACAGCCGCCCTCGAGCAAGGGCTTCTTCGGAGCCTTGTTCGACTTCAGCTTCGAGCACTTCATCACCCCCATCATCGTCAAGGTCGTATACGTCGTGGCCCTCATCGTGCTCGTTCTCGGCTGGCTGTTCTGGACCGTTGCGACGTTGAGCCAAAGCGCCGGGCTAGGGGTGTTCATCTTCCTGCTCGGTGGGGTTGTCGTGGTCCTCTATCTGGCGTTCATCCGGATGACCTTGGAGTTCTACCTCGCGATCGTCCGGATGAGCCAAGATATCCACCGCCAGTTCCCCGGGTGAGCTGTGGGAAAGTGGAAGCGCCGTCTCGCGGCAGGCGGTGGTCGATCATCGACATCATCCTGATCGCGATCCGCAAGCTCAAAGCCAGTGATGGCCGTCCTCTCAAGTAGCCCGGGCCACGGTCGGGCGCGGTTCGCCGTCCTCGCTGCTGGGGCGTCCGGTCGCGTCCCGACAGCCGGCCTGACACTCCTCTCGGCAGCGGGGCTGTGCGCTGCCGCGTTGCTCGACCCCGCTGACGCAGCGGGGGGACCTGTGGTGCCCGTTCCGGTTGGCGACCGGGCTGCCCTGCCCCGGCTGCGGGATGACGCGCGCCTGGGTGTACCTCGCCCACGCTCGCGTCGGTGACGCGGTCGCTGCCAACCGTCGCTCTCGTCGCGCTGCCGGCCGCGGTCGCCCTGGTGCTCACCGTGCTGCTCGGCGCCGTACGGCGAAGGCCGCCGCCTGACCTCACCCGGGGGGTGGGATCGCCGTTCACGAAGGTGGTCGTCGCCGCCTGGCTCGCCTTCGCGGTGGTGCGGCTGATCGCCGTCGCGACCGGCCACGCCACTGTTTGAGGACACCTTGCATGAGTTCATCAAGGAGACAGCACGCCGTCGTGACGTGATGCGCGACACTCCGGCGCGCGAAAACCACGTATTTGGCTCCATCGAGGACGACTTGGTGGGAGCATGAGGCACCACAGTCATGTGGCTGTTACCACCGATGCAAGGGGATACGTCCATGTCCGAGACTCCGCAGACTCCTCCACCCTCGGAGCCGCCTCCGCCGGGTTCCGGCGGCGCTACTCCCACCGGCCGGTCATCGGGCGGCTACAACGCCGACCAGATGAAGGCACAAGTCCAGAGCACCAACCCCTACGACCTCGGAATCATCGCTGCGGGCGTGCTCACTTTCATCCTGTCCCTGATCCCGAGCTACTACACCGCCAGCGCCGGAGGGCTTGGTGACAACTTCAACGCCTGGCACGGCTTCTGGGGTTGGTTCGGCGTCTTGCTGGCACTCATCGGCGCCCTCCTTCTTGCGGCACGCCTCTTCGGCCATGTGACGTTGCCGATCCCGCTGCGGCTGACCGTCCTCGGTCTGTTTGCCGCGGCCCTGCTCTTCACGATCATCGCCGGCCTCACCTGGGCCGGCGTTGACACTGGGGCAGCGGAGGCAGCCGGGGTCGACGTCGGTAAGTTCACGGGGCACGGGTTCATCTACTGGCTCTGCCTCATCCTGATCGCGGCGGGCACCGCCCTGTCGTTCCTGCGCAAGGATGCAACGGACTGAGGTCCACCAGGCATCGACCATGAGGTCTGCGGGAGTCGCTCAAGGCTCCCGCAGACCTTTGTCGTTGCAGCTCACCGAGTAAAGGGTGCTCGTGAGTCGTCCTCTTCGAGGAGTAGCCGATGTCGGCAGGTCCACCACCGCAGTACCCGTACCCCGGACCAGGCGGTCCCGGCGGCTACCCCTACGGGCCACAGCAAGAGCGGGCCTAGGCGACGACCGCGCTGGCGCTCGGCATCCTCGGCGTCGCGCTCTGTGGCCTGGTCGCGCCGTTCGCCTGGTCCACCGGGCGCACAGCCTGCTCGCCCACGCCGTGCTCGGCGGCGTGATCCTGGTCGTGGTTTTCACCTCCGTGGGGACAGACACCTCGACCGGCTGAGGGCGATCATGACGTGTCCCGGCTGCTCCAGCGGCCCCGACAGATGGTCACCACGCGCAGCCGGCACCGGAGTCGAGGCACGCCGTGCAAGCCCCGGTACTAGGTTGAGCAGATGAGCCCGGGTTACCACGCCTATCTCACGTCGTACCTGCCGGTACTCACCGTGCTCCTCGCCGGGGTCGGCCTGGTGGCCGCGATCCTGTCCGCGAACCGGCTGCTGCGACCGACCGTGCCGAGCCGGCAGAAGTCACTGACGTACGAGTGCGGGGTCGACCCGGTCGGATCGAACTGGGCACAGGTGCACGTGCGGTTCTACGTCTTCGCCTACCTCTACGTCGTGTTCGCGGTCGACGCCGTCTTCCTCTTTCCGTGGGCGACGGTGTTCGCGGACCTCGGCGGTGCGAGCATCGTCGAGATGGGAGCGTTCATCGGGATCGTCGTGGTCGGGCTCGCCTACGCCTGGCGGACCGGGGTCCTGACGTGGAGCTGACGACGACGGGCGCCCACGTGGTCGACCTGGCGCCGCCACGGGTCGGTGCGCTGCAGCAGGTGGCACCGCAGCCGGCCCGGTACCTGCTGAGCTGGGGGCGTCGCTACTCGCTCTGGGTGTTCAACTTCGGCCTGGCCTGCTGTGCGATCGAGTTCATCGCCAGCTCGATGGCACGGCACGACTTCATCAGGCTGGGGGTCATCCCGTTCGCACCGGGTCCTCGGCAGGCGGACCTGATGGTGGTGTCCGGCACGGTGACGGACAAGATGGCGCCCGCCGTGCAACGGCTCTACGAGCAGATGCCCGACCCGAAGTACGTGATCTCGTTCGGGTCCTGCGCGAACTCCGGGGGCCCCTACTGGGACTCCTACTGCGTGACGAAGGGCGTCGACCAGATCATCCCGGTCGACGTCTACGTGCCAGGGTGCCCGCCCCGGCCGGAGTCCCTGCTGCAGGGAATCGTCAAGCTGCAGGAGAAGATCGCCGGCGAGTCGCTCGCCGACCGCTACGGAGCCGCATCCGGAGCGTCGTCGGCCGAGCCTGCTGACCTCGGCAGACGCTCGCTCGCCGCCCGGCTGACCCGGCCGCTGGTCCGGCCGCCCTCAGGTCGCGGGTGAGCTGGCTCCAGGACGTCGAAGCGGCGTACGGCGACCTGCCGGACGACGGCTTCGGACCGCCGACCCTCGACGTCGAACCAGCCAGGTGGGCGGCTGCGCTGCTGACCGCCAGGGACACGCTGGGGTGTGGTTTCTTCGACTTCCTCACGGCAGTCGACTGTCTCGACGACGGGTTCTCCGTGCTGGCGCATGTGGCCTCCTTCCACGTCGGTCGGGTCGACTCCCTCCTCGTCCGCACCCGGGTGCCGCGTGACAGCGCCGAGCTCGCGTGCGTGTGTCGCGTCTTCGCGGGCGCCGGCTGGCATGAGCGGGAGACGCACGAGATGTTCGGCATCGCGTTCACCGGGCACGATCACCTCGACACGCTTCTGCTCCCGGACGGGTTCGACGGTCACCCGCTGCGGAAGGACTTCGTGTTGGCATCGCGGGTGGCGAAGCCCTGGCCGGGTGCGAAGGAGCCGGGGGAGTCCGACCACGAGGCCGCGCCGAGCCGTCGTCGAACCCGTCCGCCCGGCGTCCCCGACCCCGACGTCTGGCCGATTCCGCCGCCGCGGCCGTGACTCAGGGCGGCCACTCAGTGGACCGGGGAAAGATCCGCGTGGGTGCTGGACATAAGGCAATGTGACTCGTATGCACGATCGGGGGGAGCTCTTCGAAGAGCTCGCATTCGAGGTGGCCGAGCCGCTGCGCCGATACGTCGCCCGGCGCACCGACCCCGACACGGTGCAAGATGTGGTCGCGGACACCTTTTTGGTGCTGTGGAGACGCCTTGACGACGTTCCCGAGTCGGGTGCGCTTTCCTGGTGCTACGCCGTGGCGCGGCTGTGCCTCAACAACGCCCAGAGGGCGCAACGGCGGCAGCGTGGTCTCCTCGCCCGAGTGGCGATGCTCGACGCACCGCGGTCGGAGACAGCTCCAGACGACTCTGTCGCCGACATCGAGCTTCACGAGGCGTTGAGCCGGCTCTCGGAGGATGACCGAGAGCTCCTTCGGCTATGGGCGTGGGAGTCGTTGACGCCGACCGAGATCTCGACAGTCCTGGGCATCAGCGCCAACGCGGTGAGCATCCGTCTCCACCGGGCCCGCAAGCGATTGCTCGCCCAACTGGCCACACCGGCCGGAAATGCCCACGACCCTCCCGGACATAGAGAAGTACAGGAGAGGAGGCCGCCATGACCGATGACCTGGAAGAGCGGCTGCGTGCCGCGGACCCGACCACGTCGGCCGATTCCACGCGGCCGGCCTCCTCATGGGTAGCCGATCTCGTAGCGGCGACGATGAATGACCAGAGCAGCGTCAAGAGTCGTCGATGGCGCGTCCCGGCCGCCGCCGCGGCCATCATGGTCCTCGGCCTGGGTGGCTATGCCATCGCGCAGAATGGCCAGGACACGACGGACCCGCGCGCCTCCAACAGCGCCCGACCGTTGGAGCTGGCCATCGCTGGCGCTGGAACCAGCCTCAGCAGCTGTGTGCCGTTCTCGGTTGACGTCCTGGCGGAGATGCCTGTTGCGTTCTCGGGAACGGTGGTGGAGGTCGGCGAAGGAACGGTGCTGCTCTCCGTGGACCACTGGTACCGCGGTGGTGCCACCGAGCAGGTCGAGATCTCCTCCCCCGACCTGTCGACGGTCTCCCTCGACGGGGCGGTATCCTTCTCCGACGGCAAGCGATACCTCGTCACGGCGACGAACGGGGTCGTCAACGTCTGCGGGTTCTCGGCCGAGTGGAACGCCGACACCGCCGCGGCCTTCGACGAGGCCTTCACGTAACCATCCTCCGACTGCGGTCCGGGGCGGTAAGCACCGCCCCGGACCGGATTCGTCTGTCATGCTCTTGCGCAAGATGCCGACCACGTCGCAGCCGAATCCGGGGTATGACGTGGTGGTCGTCGGTCTGGGGGCGATGGGCAGCGCGACCGTCTACCAGCTGGCGAAGGCCGGCGCCTCAGTGCTCGGCATCGACCGGTTCGCTCCTCCGCACGCGCTCGGGTCGACGCACGGCGACACGCGGATCACCCGCCTCGCGATCGGTGAGGGAATGGAGTACGTGCCTCTGGTGCGGCGCTCGCACGAGATCTGGCGTGAGATCGAGGATCAGGTGGGTGTCGAGCTGCTCCGGCAGTGTGGTGGTCTGGTCATGGCGCCACGAGAGAGCCAGGCGATGCATGGGAACGAGAACTTCCTGGACCAGACGATCGCAGCCGCCGAGCACCACGGCATCGAGCACCAGAGACTGACGACTGCCCAGATCGAGCAACGCTTCCCGCAGTTCACCCTGGCCGGTTCGGAGGCGGGATACCTCGAACCGGCTGCCGGCTTCCTGCGACCGGAGAGATGCGTGGACGCTCAGCTCCAGGTCGCGAGAAGTTCCGGCGCGACGGTCAGGTTCGGCGAGCAGGTGCTCGCGTACGACGACGACGGAGTGAGGGTGCGAGTCCAGACGACCAAGGGCACTGTTGAGGCGGCGCAGGTCGTCATCACGGCCGGCCCGTGGGTGACGCAGCTGGTGCCGGAGCTCGCCGACCAGATGACGGTCTACCGCCAGGTCCAGTTTTGGTTCGACCTCGCCGACAGGTCCGACTACGAGGCGTACCATCGGTTGCCGGTCTACATCTGGGGTGGTGGCGGGCGGCGGGACATGATCTACGGATTCCCGATGGTCGACGGCCCGGACGGCGGAGCGAAGGTCGCCCGGGAGCAGTACACATCGTCCACCACCGTCGACGAGGTCGATCGCCAGGTCACCCAGGACGAGGTCGACGAGATGTACGAGGGGTTCGTGCGCCACCGGCTCCCGGGCCTGGGCAGCCGGTGCGTCAAGGCAAGGGCGTGTCTCTACAGCGTGACTCGCGGCAGCCGTTTCATCATCGACCGTCATCCGACGAGCCCGAACGTCATCGTCGCGTCACCCTGCTCGGGCCACGGCTTCAAGCACTCGGCCGCGATCGGGGAGTGTCTGGCGCAGCTCGCAACCACTGGAACGAGCCACGTCGACCTCAGCGCCTTCCGCTACCCACCGCGCGGATAGGTGCCCCGTCCGGGTGTCTGCGATGGCACCCCAAGCGCCGACAGGTTCACGGTGCCCGAGCCGTCGCCACCGCGGTTGCCCCCGGCGGTGCGACCCGGCGACGCTAGTGTGTGGTGGGTCATGCAGCGCTTCGGAGAAGTCGCGAGTAGGACCCGATGATCGACTGGTGGGACATGGTTTGGCGCACCGTCGCGGTGCTCTCGGCGTTTCTCGTGCTGCCGCTGCTTGTCGGCCAGACCGAGCACAAGGCGATGGCCCACATGCAGTCACGAGTAGGGCCGATGTATGCCGGCGGCTTCCACGGCTGGGCACAGCTCGTCGCCGACGGTGTCAAGTTCGCGCAGAAGGAGGACGTGGTCCCGGCAGCCGCCGACGGACCGGTCTTCCGGCTGGCCCCCGCCGTGGCGCTGATCCCGTACCTCGTCGTGCTCGCGGTGATCCCGTTGTCACCGGACCTGGCCGGCACCTGGGTCGACCCGAGCCTGTTCTTCGCGCTCGCCGTTATGAGTATCGGGGTCGTCGGGTCGCTGATGGCCGGCTGGTCGAGCGCGAACAAGTTCTCCTTGCTTGGGGCGCTTCGGGTCGCGGCACAGCTGCTCGCCTACGAGCTGCCGTTCGTGCTCGCTGCGGTCTCGGCCGCGATGGCCGCGGGCAGCATCTCGCTGGCCGCCATCGCGGCGGCGTGGAACCCGTGGTGGCTGCTGTGGCAGCTTCCAGCCCTCGTCGTGTTCTTCGTCGCCGGCCTGGCCGAGCTGCAGCGGCCGCCGTTCGACATGCCGGTGGCCGACGCCGAGATCATCTTCGGTCCCTATACCGAGTACACCGGCATCCGCTTCGCGCTGTTTCTCCTCGCGGAGTACGCCGGCATCGTGGTCGTGTCCGCGCTGACCACCGTCCTCTTCCTCGGCGGCTGGCAGGGGCCGTGGTCGGACCAGCTCGGCTGGCTGTGGACCCTGGCTAAGACGGGCCTCGTCGCGTTCGTGGTGATCTGGGTGCGGGTCGCGTTCCCGCGGCTGCGGGAGGACCAGCTGCAGCGCCTCGCCTGGGTCTGGCTGGTTCCGGTGGCCCTGGCACAGCTCGCGATGACAACCGTCGGTGTGGTGCTGACATGAGGGCGTTCGGCAAGGGACTGGTCACAGGCCTTCGGGTGACCTGGCGGGCGATGACCCGCCGCTCCGTGACCGCCCACTACCCGGACGCGTTGCCCGAGCTGCCGCCGCGGTCGCGGGGGGTGATCGCGCTGATGGAGGAGAACTGCACCGTGTGCATGCTCTGTGCTCGCGAGTGCCCGGCCTGGTGCATCTATATCGACTCGCACAAGGAGGTCGTGCCTGCCCCGAGCCCCGGAGGGCGGGAGCGGAGCCACAACATGCTCGACAGGTTCGCGATCGACTTCTCGCTCTGCATGTACTGCAGCATCTGCATCGAGGCGTGCCCGTTCGACGCGCTCTACTGGACGCCCGAGTTCGAGTACGCCGAGTACGACATCCGCGACCTGACGCATGAGAAGGACCGTCTGCAGGAGTGGATGTGGACGGTGCCCCCGCCCCCGGCCCTCGACGCCGCCGCGGAGCCGGCCAAGGAGATCGCGACCGCCGAACGCGCCGCTGCCGCGGCGGCCGCGGCCGCGGCCACGCAAGGATCCGACACTCAGCAGGCTCCGACCACTCCATTGTCGGATCCTTCGGCGTGACAACCGTCCAGGTGCTCTTCTGGCTGTTCGGCGTGATGGCCGTCGGGTCGGCTGTGCTGGTGGCTGTCAGCACGCAGGTCGTCCACTGCGCCTTGTGGCTGGTCGTCACCCTGGGCGCCCTCGCCGGGCTGTACCTGCTCCTCGCCGCGGAGTTCGTCGCGTGGGTGCAGGTGCTGATCTACGTAGGTGCGGTCGTGGTCCTCCTGCTGTTCGCGTTGATGCTCACCCGGGCGCCCATCGGGGTGCTGCCCGACGTCGACGGCCCCAGCCGACTTGTCGCGGCCCTCGTCGCGACGGCGACCGCGGCCGTGCTGGTGACGACGTTCGCCATCGGGTTCCGCGACGCGAGGCTCGACATCGCGACAGCCGACGTGGGCAGTGCGACCTCGGTGGGTTCCAGGATCTTCGGCTCCTGGGTGCTGCCGTTCGAGCTGCTCAGCGTGCTGCTGCTCGCGGCCCTGGTGGGTGCGATCGTGCTGTCGCGGCACCGGGAGTCGCGCTGATGCCGGTCCTCCTCCCGATCGTCACCTCGTCGTTGCTGTTCTCGATCGGGGTGTACGTCGTGCTGGCCCGCCGGCACGCGATCCTGGTTCTGATGGGTGTGGAGCTGATGCTCAACGCCGTGAACCTCAACCTGGTGGCGTTCGACGCCTACTGGCACGACGCCCTCGACGCGGGCCAGTCGTTCAGCCTCTTCGTGATCGCCATCGCCGCAGCCGAGATCGGTCTCGGGCTGGCGATCGTGCTGCTTGTCTTCCGGACTCACGGCCACATCGGCGTCGACGACCTGCGTGAGCTGGCCGACCGTGACCCCGAGGCTCAGCCCCGGGACCTGGCCCGATGACCGTCTGCCTGCTGATAGCCCTCCCGGCGGCGGCGGCCGTGATGATCGTCGGGGTAGGCCACCGCAGCACGAGAGGGGTCCAGCTGCTCGGTTGCGTCCCGGTCGCCGTCTCGTGGCTGCTCGCGCTGGTGCTGGCCGGCGAGCACTGGGGGCAGGCCACGGCGAGCCGGTTCACCGCCGGGCAGGTCTCCACTGGTGCGATCCCCGTCACGCCGGCTCTCGCCGTCGACCAGCTCGCCGTCTCCATGCTGGTGCTGGTCACGAGCGTCGCGCTTCTCGTGCAGGTCTACTCGGTGGCGTTCATGGGGAAGGACCCACGCTACCCGTCGTACACCGCACTCATCTGTCTCTTCGCGGCAGCCATGGCGCTGGTGGTGGCGGCCGACGACCTGTTCGTGCTGCTCGTCGGCTGGGAGGTGATGGGCGCCTGCTCCTACTTCCTGATCGCGCACTACTGGGAAGGCGAGCCCGCTCGGGAGGGAGCCGCCCGGGCGTTCCTGATGACCCGGCTGGGCGACGTCGGGCTGCTGTTCGGCATCTTCGTCGCCGGCGAGGCGGCCGGCACCTACCGGATCAGCGGCGTGCTGTCCGCGGTTGCCGGCGGACGGGTCGGCACGGGTGAGGCGACGGCCGCCGGGCTGCTCATCCTGTGTGGCGTCGTCGGCAAGTCCGCCCAGTTCCCGCTGCACTCCTGGCTGCCCGACGCGATGCCCGGCCCGACTCCGATCAGCGCGCTCATCCACGCGGCGACGATGGTGGCCGCCGGCGTCTACCTGGTCGCCAGGCTGCTGCCGCTGCTCGAGCTGTCGACCGTGACGATGGGCGCGCTGGCGGCGAGCGCGGTGGTCACGATGGTCGGCGGCGCCTGTTTCGCTCTGGCCGCCGAGGACCTCAAGCGGGTGCTGGCCTGGTCCACCGTGAGCCAGCTCGCCTACATGCTCGCGGCGCTGTCGCTGGGAGGCTTCGGGGCCGGGGTCCTGCACCTGCTGTCGCACGGCGCCTTCAAGGCCCTGCTGTTCCTGGCCGCCGGATCTGTGATCACCACGGTCGGCCGCCAGCGGCTGGTCGAGCTCGGGGGTCTCCGGCGGGCGATGCCACTCACCTTCGTGACGACGACGGTCGGGCTGGCGGCGCTGGCGGGCGTCCCTCCCTTCGTGGGCTTCTTCTCCAAGGACGCGATCCTGGGTCTGGCTGCCCACGAGGCGGCGAACGGGTCCACCCGGGCCTGGTTCGTGCTCGTCGGAGCCCTCGTCGCGGCGACGCTCACCGCGGCCTACGCGACCAGGGTCTGGCTGCTCGTGTTCTTCGGCCACCGTGCCCGGCAGGTGGTGGGGATGCCGCGCCCGAGTGAGCCGTCGGTCCTGATGACGGCACCGCTCGTCGTGCTTGCCGGTGTGTCGACCGTGGGTGGCATCGTCGTCGTGAATCCCGGCTTCCTCGGGGTCTCGGCCGAACCCTTCCACCTGGTGGCGTTGGTGCTCAGCCTGCTCGCCGTCGGGCTCGGGGTGGGTGCGGCGTACGCCGTTTGGCGGCGTGCCGGCGGCGACCCCGCCGCCGCACTCGGGAGACTCCAGTCGCCGCTCTCCCGGGGCCTGTCGCTCGACGCGCTGACGATCGGGAGCGTCGTGCGGGTCGTGAGCCTCGGGTCGCGGGCCACAGCCGGCGCGGAGGCGGACGTCGTCTCACCGTATGTGCGCGGCACCGACGCGACGATGCAGCTCGCGGGCCGCGGGCTGCGCTGGGTGCACGGCGGAAACATCAGCCGCTACCTGACCGGCGTCGCGGTCGGCGCCGTGGGAGTTGCCCTCCTCGTGGGGCTGGTGCAGCGGTGACGCGTCCGGTGCGCTCGTGACGGGCGGGCTCGAGCTGCTCGTCGGGCTGCCGTTGCTCGGGGCCGTCTTGGTCGGCTCCGGACTCGGGACGCGGTCGGACCGGTCTGCGGCGCGGCTCGGCCTTGGCCTTGCCACGGCGACGCTCGGGCTCTCGCTCTGGACATGGGCTGCCGGGCACCGTCAGCTGGAAGCGTTCCGGCTGCAGTCGGACCACCCGTGGGTGGGCGCGATCGGGGTCCACTGGCGCCTCGGCGTCGACGCCCTCTCGGCACCGTTGGTCGTCGTGACGGCGCTGCTCGGCTGGTGCTGCCTGGTGTCCCTGGTGCGACGAGCGCCCCGGTGCGGTCCGACCCGCCACCTCGTGGCGCTCGTGCTGCTCATCGAGGCGGCCAGCCTCGGCACGTTCCTCGCGCTCGACCTGGTCCTGTTTTTCGTGTTCTTCGAGCTCGTGCTGATCCCTATGTGGTTCGTCATCGCGGACTGGGGCGACGAGCACGACCCCGTGGGCCGCCGCCGCGCTGCGACCCGCTTCCTCGTCGTGACTGTCACGGGATCGGCGCTCATGCTGGTGGCGTTCCTGCTGCTCCACCACGCGACCGGCACGTTCGACATCGCGACGATCCTGCGGGTGGGTGGCCAGATTCCCCCCAGCACGCAGCTGGCTGTCGCCGTGCTGCTGATGCTGGGCTTCGGCGCGAAGGTGCCGATGTGGCCGCTGCACTTCTGGCTTCCCGACGCGCACAGCAAGGCGCCGACAGTGGGGTCCGTGCTGCTCGCCGGAGTGCTGCTGAAGCTCGGCACCTATGGTCTGCTGCGGCTCTGGGCCGGGGCGGTCCCCTCGGGGGCACTGCAGGTGTCGCCGTACCTGGCGGCCCTTGGAGTCGTCGGCATCCTGTACGGCGCGCTTGCCTGCCTGGCGCAGCGTGACCTCAAGCGGCTGGTCGCCTACTCCAGCATCGGCCACATGGGCTTCGTCCTGCTCGCCGTCTCGACGCTCACCAGGCAGGGCGTGCTGGCCGCGAACTTCGCGAATGTCGCTCACGCGCTCGTCACTGGCCTGCTGTTCTTCGTCGTGGGAGCCGTCAAGGACCGGATCGGCGGGTCCGACCTCGAGACCGTGGGGCGGGGACTCTACGGACGCGCGCCCAAGCTGGCTGCCGTGTTCGCCTTCGGGGCCGTCGCGAGTCTGGGGATGCCCGGGCTGGCCGGCTTCTGGGGTGAGATGCTCGCGATGCTCTCGGCGTTCTCCCCGGCGCCCGGGCTGCCGTCCACGACGTACCTCGTGCTGATGGCTCTCGCCGGTGTGGGCGTGGTGCTGACCACGGCGTACTTCGCGCTCGCGGTCCGGCGGGTCTGCCAGGCGGTGCCGGAGCTGCCGCCCGTCAGCGACATCGCCGCCGACGAGTGGGTCGCCTGGGTGCCGCTCGGGGCCCTCACCGTGCTGCTCGGCCTCGCGCCCGGGCTGCTGCTCTGGGGTGGCAGCACGTGATGAGCCAGCACGTCGACTGGTTCGCGATCTCACCCCCGCTGTGCCTGGTGGTCGCTGCTGTCGTCGCGCTGCTCGGCGATGCGTTCGCGCCAGCGACACGGCGGTGGCTGCCGACAGCTGTGAGCCTCGCGGGCGTCTCGACGGCTCTGGTGCTGGCGCTGTCCCTGCCGCAGCCGCGCTCCACCTTCTGCCTTGGCAGCCGGTCCACCGGGGAGCCGCTGGGCTGCTCATGGACGGTCGACCATGTCACGGTCGTCTGGTGGGCGGTCGTGTTGGTCGGCGCCGGACTGGTGATCGCGCTGCTCCATCCGCACCTCATGGACGGAGAGCTGCCTGCGGGAGAGCTCCACCTGCTGCTCCTCGCGTCGGCGACCGGCGCCCTGGGAGTGGCCGCGTCGGGGGACCTCGTCACCTTGCTGGTGAGCATCGAGACCCTCTCCCTCCCAGCCTTCGCCCTGGTGGGCCTGCGGGCGGACGGGCGGGGGGCGGAGGCGGCGCTGAAGTTCTTCCTGGTGTCGGTGGTGGCCACGGCGTTCAGCCTGCTCGGGATCTCGATGGTCTACGGTGCCACCGGCTCGGTGGTCGCGCTGCCGGTCGCGTCAGCCGGCATCACCGGCACCGCCGTCACCCCGGTGCTGGGGATGGGCATGACCCTGACCCTCGTGGCACTAGCGTTCAAGGTGGCTGTGGTGCCCTTCCAGGCGTGGGTTCCGGACACCTACGTCGGGGCTCCCGTCCCCGTTGCGGCGTACCTGTCGGTCGTGAGCAAGGTCGCCGGCCTCGCCGGTCTCGTCGTCGTGCTGGTGCGGTTCTTCCCGGCGTACGCCGACACCTGGCGACCGGTGATGGCAGGTGCCGCCGCCTTGACGATGAGCGTCGGGAACCTGGCGGCGCTGCGGCAGACCCATGCGGTGCGACTGCTCGCCTGGTCCTCGGTGGCACAGGCGGGATATCTCGTCGTCCCGCTAGCCGCCGGCGGCGGGGATCGCGACCTGGGGGCACTGCAGTCCTACGCGCTCATGTACGCGGTCGTGAACCTGGCGGCGTTCGGTGCCGTGGCCGCTGCCGCCCGATGGGGAGCCACGACCGTCGCCGACCTCGCCGGTCTCGCGCGGCGTCGACCACTCGTCGGCGTCAGCCTCGCCTTCGCTCTGCTGTGCCTTGCCGGGCTGCCACCAGGTGTGGTGGGGCTGGTCGCCAAGGTAGTGATCTTCCAGAGCGCGGTCGACGGGGGGCTGGGCTGGCTCGCGGTCGTGATGGCCGTCAACGTGGCGGTGGGCCTGGTCTACTACCTCCGCGTCGTCGCCCTCCTGCTGCGGCCGGCGGAGCACGCCACTCCCGTCGGCACCGTGGGCCGGCCGGTGCAGGTCGTCCTCGCAGCGACCCTGGCTGCCGCCGTGATCTTGTCGGTCCTGCCCGGTCCGCTGTTCACCGCCGTCTACTCCTGACGTCGGCTCGCGGTGAGGTCGTAGGCGCGCGGACGTCCTGGTCGTGAAAGACTCAGGCCATCAGTCCGGTGCCTGGCACCCGTTCGGTCCAGCTTGAGAAGCGGCACCGACGCGACGTGGAAAGGGTGTTACGTGCGGCTCGTTGTCCATATCGGTGCCACGAAGACGGCATCGACGTATCTCCAGAAGTGTCTCGGCATCAACGAGGAGCTGCTGCGCAAGCACGGCGTCTATCTCGCGCGGGCCGGGCGGCGCTCGTCCGCCTCGAACCTCAACCACCACAATCTCGCCTGGCAGCTGCTCGAGGACCGTCGGTTCCGCAAGGCAGACGGGGACTGGGAGGCGTTTCGCGACGAGGTCGCCGACGTTGAAGCCGACGCGGTGGTGCTCAGCTCGGAGGCGTTCGCCCGCCTGGCGAGCGAGGAGCGCCTACGCGCGACGATGTCCGGCCGGCTCTTCGAGATCGCGGACGATGTCTCGCTCGTGTACGTCGTACGAGACCCGTTGGCGCGCATCAACAGCATGTACACGCAGACGGTCAAGACGTTCGCGAACCCGGACTCGTTCGACGAGTACGCGACGAAGTCGGTGAAGTCCGGCTTCTACAACCTCGAGGAGTCGTTCCGGTTCTGGTACCAGGGCAACCGAGCCACGTTCGTGGCGATCCGCTTCGACGAGTTCGTCAGGCTGGGCCCGCTCCAGTCGCTGTTGCGGGTGCTGAACGTCGAGATCCCCTCCGAGGACCTGACGATTCCCGACGACGTCTCTAACCCGTCACCAGGGCCAACGGCGGTGGAGGCCATCAGGCTGCTCAACGCGCATCTGCGGGTCATCGACCCGGACTTCTCGCGGCGCAGCGCTGCCACGTCCAAGCTTTCCCAGATCGCCCAGCGGCGCGCGTCGAAGGCAGGTTGGAGCGACGAGAGGTTCTGGGGCTGGGAGCCAGACCGCGCGGTCTGGGCCGCCAACCGGCTGGCCAACTCCAACGAGCGCTTCTCGCAGTCGGTCTGGGGAACGTCGTGGCCAATGAGTGTGCCGATCAAGAAGCCGAAGACGGCTGTCACGCTGCTGGACACCTCGCCGAAGGCGATGAAGACCATCGACTCGTACGTCGCTTCGATGACCAAGCGCTACATCAACCTCGTCTACAAGCGCCCGGACGCAGAGTCCGATGACGACGACCAGTCTGACGACTTCGCCGTGGACTCCGACGAGGCCGAACGTGCAGCGCAGACGATGGGCCGAGCCAAGCGCAAACGCCAGGACTAGTCCGGGACCACCACCTTCGCAGCTACGCCGGGACAGAGATTTCTCTTGTCTGCCTCCGTGCAGGCAAGAGGCGTGCCAACATGGCCGGTGCGGCGGCCATCGGAGTAGGCCCAATGTTCGTCCCCCCGCACGACAACCAACGTCTATCGAGAGATGAGCCCATGCGCACCAAACAGCGCTACCAGGTCCCAGTCCTCGCTCTCGCCTGCGTACTCGGCGTCGGTGCGTGCAGCGGCAACACCACGAAATCCGCCAGCAACACAAGTGAATCGCCAACCTCGATCTCGTCGCCAAGCCCCACAACCACTTCTTCCACAACCACTTCTCCCACAACCAGTGTTGTCCCCACTGCTGCCCCCACCGGGTCGTCACGCACCTCAGAACAGGTCTGCCAACTCTTGACCTCCAGCGAAGTGGAGTCGGTGGTTGGCAAACCGGTCCGGGTCAACAGTGCACACGCCACAAGCCGTCCGACCGGTCTGCAGGGGAACTGCAGCTACTTCGCTGCCGATCATCTGACAGGGGTGACGGTCGTCCTGATCGGCACCAGTGTCCCGCGGGCGGCCTACGAGCACCTCGTCAGCAACCCGAACAGCGGAGCCAAAGCTGTGCCCGTGCCAGGGTTGGGGGAGGCTGCGTCGTCGATCCCCTTCGGTTCAGGCGGCGCCGGGACGGTCAGCGTGTTTGACCACGGGCTTCTCTTGGTTCTAGCCGGTCAGAAAGTCGGCGGTCTCAGCACTCAAGCACTCGTCGGTCTCACTCGGGTCGCCCTCAGCCGCGCCTCAATTCTGCGCTGAGGGAGGCTGCCCGGGGTTCTCCGGATACCTAGTCGGGAGGCGAAGATCGTCTCAGCGAGGAGCTCTGACAGGGTCACGGTGATGGACTTCTGACCGGAGGCGACCTTCACGATGCCGGGGCCGGACTCGAGGACCGTACGCGTGAGGCGGTCGGTCTCGTGCTCGGAGCTGATGTGCCCCTGGTGAGCCCTCCGAGAGGTGCCACGCCGTAACAGTGCAGGTCAGACCGTCAATCCGGCGAAGTCTCAGCGGTAGTTCGTGAACTGGACGGCGAAGTCGTAGTCCTGCTTCTTGACGAGCGCGATCACGTCCTGCAGGTCGTCGCGCTTCTTGCTCGACACGCGTAGCTCCTCACCCTGCACCTGGACCTTGACGCCCTTCGGTCCTTCGTCGCGGATCAGCTTGGACACCTTCTTCGCCTGCTCCTGGCTGATGCCTTCCTTCAGCGCGATGTCGACCTTGACCTCCTTGCCCGACTGGCGCGGCTCGCCGACGTCGAGCACCTTGAGCGACTGCCCCCTCTTGATCACCTTCTCCTTCAGGACGTCGACGACCGCGAGGGCGCGCTCCTCGGCGTTGGCCACCACCTCGATCGCGCCATCTCCATGCCAGCGCAGGCTGGCGCCGGTGTTCTTGAAATCGTATCTCTGCGAGATCTCCCTCACCGCCTGGTTGAGGGCATTGTCCATCTCCTGCTTGTCGATCTTGCTGACGATGTCGAACGACGAGTCCGCAGCCATCGGGCAGCTCCCTTCATGTCATCTGTTTGAGGTGCGGTGCACGCCCCACTGTGGCTCAGGGTATTCTTTCTCCTCGCTGCCGCCGCCCGATGTGGGGGTTGCATGCACGGCAGGTTGCCCGAGTGGCCAAAGGGAACGGTCTGTAAAACCGTCGGCATCGCCTACGTTGGTTCGAACCCAACACCTGCCACCGTGTTCGCTTGGCTGACCCGGGCTCGCGCCCTACGGGGTCGATCCCCTTCGCTGAGGGAGAGGCAGCGGACGGGTTAGGCGTTCTGCTCGTCGCGCCACGCGATCCAGTCGCGCAACGGCGCGAGGTCGTACGACGGTCCGCCGGCACCGATCGTGAACTGGCGGACCCCGTGCCGGGCGAGGGGTGGCGCGACGACATCGGGGTCGCCGCCCTGCACGCCGCAAGAGCGCTCGATATCGGTCGGGTCACGCCCCTCCTTGACGCACCAGTCGGCGAGCACGGCTGACTTGCGGGCGATCACCTCGGGGTCGCCGAACGTGTGCCAGATGTCGGCGTACCTCGCCACGAACCGCAGCGTCTTCTTCTCACCGCCGCCGCCGATCAGGATGGGGATGTCGCGCGTCGGGCTGGGGTTGAGCTTGCCCAGCCGGGAGGTGATGCGGGGCAGTGCCTCGCCCAATTCGTCGAGCCGGCTACCGGCCGTGCCGAACTCGTAGCCGTACTCGTCGTAGTCCCTCTCGCACCACCCTGACCCGATGCCCAAGATGAGCCGGCCGTCGCTGACGTGGTCGACGGTCCGCGCCATGTCGGCGAGCAGATCCGGGTTGCGGTAGCTGTTGCAGGTGACGAGTGCACCGATCTCGACACGCTCCGTCGCCTCAGCCCACGCACCCAGCATCGTCCAGCACTCGAAGTGCGGGCCGTCGGCGTCGCCGTACAGCGGGAAGAAGTGGTCCCAGTTGTAGACGATGTCGACGCCGATCTCCTCGGCCTCGGCAACGGTCCGCCGAATCGTCGCGTAGTCCGACTGCTGCGGATGGAGCTGGAGCGCGATGCGGTAGGGCCGGTTCGCGCCCACGGAGTCGCCTGAGTCGGGTGTCGTCGTCATGGCGGCAGCCTAGTCAGCCAGGCGAAACGCCCGGACGACACAGGTTGGTGGGACTCCAGTCGATTCGCGCTGTGGGCCCGCCGCTGTGTATCCTCATACGTCGCTTGCCCCAATAGCTCAGTCGGTAGAGCGTCTCCATGGTAAGGAGAAGGTCTACGGTTCGATTCCGTATTGGGGCTCTGGAGTCGAGGCCTGTCCTGCGGAGCTTATCCTTGGGGGGTGGGTCGCCGGGTCCGGCGGCGGGGTAGCTCAGGTGGTCAGAGCACACGGCTCATAATCGTGGTGTCGCGGGTTCAAGTCCCGCCCCCGCTACCAGGTAGGCGAGCCAGCAACAGGCACCACCGATGACCCCCGCAACACCCTGAAGATCGCGAATCGAGGCAGCACCGTGGCAGCAAAGAGCGCCGACATCCGGCCCAAGATCACCCTGGCGTGCACCGAATGCAAGGAACGCAACTACATCACCCGCAAGAACCGCCGCAACGACCCTGACCGGATGGAGCTCAAGAAGTTCTGTCCGCGTTGCCGTTGCCACCGGGCGCACCGCGAAACCCGCTGATCTCGGCGGTCGCCAGCTGCCGTCCCGAGCCCAGCCCGGGACCCTTCGGCAGTACGTGCTCCGGCGTTCGCACGGCTACGCCGACATTGCCATGGCTGTCGACACCGCGGTCAGCAGCCAGGTGCAGGCGACGCCCGGACCGCCGCCTGGAACGGTGTGGAGTGGGAGTCGTCCTGAGCCGCGCCCGGGCTGGGGCGTGACCCGCCTGGGCGCGATCGCCGTCGGATAGCGTCACGTCCATGGCTCTCGATCCTGCGCTATCCGGCCGCACGTTCGCGACGCCGGCACCGTACGAGGTCAGCGCCGAGCGGATCGCCGAGTTCGCCCGCGCGATCCAGGCGGACCCGGTCGACGAGGCGGGGACGGCGCCGTTCACGTTTCCGATCGTGGTGGCCTTCGCGCTGATGGGCCGGCTGATGACCGACCCCAGCGTGGGTATCGAGCTGCGCAACGTCGTCCACCGCGACGAGCGCATCGAGCAGGTTCGCCCGGTACGGGCCGGCGACTCGCTCGTCGGCACGCTTACCGTCGAGAGCGTCCGTGCCGCTGCGGGAGTCGACCTGATCGCGACCCGCACCGAGATCTCGACGGTCGGCGGCGAGGCAGTGTGTGCGGCGACGGCGACACTCGTGCACCGAGGCGGAGACTCGTGACCCTCCGGGAGTCCACGCCGCTAGAGCCCCGCGACTTCGCCGTGACGCGGGCCGACCTGGTCCGCTACGCGGGGGCGTCGGGCGACCTGAACCCGATCCACTGGAGCGACCGCGTCGCCGTGTCGGTTGGTCTGCCGGGGGTGGTCGCCCACGGGATGTATACGTTCGCGCTGGCCAGCCGGGCCGTTGCAGGCTGGGCCGGCGGCACCTCGCGGGTCGTGTCGGTGACCGCCCGCTTCACGAAGCCCGTCGTGGTCCCCGACGATGACACGGGTGCCGCCATCTCCGTGGATGGGCAGGTGAGGACAGTGGCGGACGGGCTCGCCACGATCGAGCTGACCGTCACCCAGGGGGAGCAGAAGGTGCTGGGGATGGCGTCCGCGGTCGTCAGGTGCTGACCCGCTCCGACGAGCCGCTCTCGCGCTGGACGACGCTGCGCCTCGGAGGTCCCGCACTCCGTTTCGTCGAGGTCGTGTCGCGCGAGGAGCTGTACGACGTCGTGCGCCGCGCCGATGAGGACCGCGAGCCCGTGCTCGTCCTCGGCAGCGGCAGCAACATAGTGATGGCCGACTCGGGGTTCGCCGGGACGGTGGTCCGGGTTGCCACGCGCGGAGTGCAGGTGACGAGGGATGCGGGCGGGGCTGCCTCCGTCACGGTCGAGGCGGGGGAGGACTGGGACTCCCTCGTCGCGCGCACCGTCGCGGAAGGCTGGTCCGGTGTGGAAGCGCTCTCCGGGATCCCGGGGACGGTGGGGGCGGTCCCGATCCAGAACGTCGGGGCCTACGGCCAGGAGGTCGCCGAGACGGTCACCCACGTGCACACGTTCGACCGGACCGCCGGCCGGGCCCGCATGCTCAGCGCCGCCGAGTGCGGCTTCGGCTACCGGACGAGCCGCTTCAAGAGAGAGCCCGGCCGACTCGTGGTCGGCGCGGTCACGTTCCGGCTCCCGCTTGGGTCGATAGGTGCCACGTTGCGGTACGGCGAGCTCGCGGGCCGTCTCGGAGTGGGTGTCGGGACCCGGGTGGCGGCCTCCGACGTGCGCCGGGCGGTCCTGGAGCTCAGGCGGAGCAAGGGCATGGTGCTCGACGACGCGGATCACGACACGTGGAGCGCAGGGTCGTTCTTCACGAACCCGTTCGTCGCGCCTTCCGACCTACCGGCCGCGGCCCCGTCGTACCCGGGGCCCGACGCCACGGTCAAGACGAGCGCCGCCTGGCTCATCGACAAGGCCGGCCTGGCCAAGGGCTACGGCTCCGCGCGGGTCAGTCTCTCGACGAAGCACACCCTCGCGCTGACGAACCGCGGCGGCGCCACGACCGCCGAGCTGCTCGCGCTGGCCGCCGAGGTGAGGGACCGCGTCGCCGCCGCCTTCGGGATCGTCCTGGAGCCCGAGCCGACCCTGGTCAACTGCTCCCTGTGACCTTTTCGGACTGGTCCGGCGGGCCCGGCATTCGTCTGCGATTGCCGCACGGGAATCACCCTCAGAAGCGCAGACGAATGTGCAGGGGGGTTGCGGTCAGTCGGACGAATCCGTTGTGAGCCAGGCGTCGATCTCGGTGAGCAGGCGAGCCTGGACGTCGGCGGGGGCCGACGACCCTCGGACCGACATCCGGGCCAGCTCCGCGAGCTCGGCGTCACTGAACCCGTGGTGGTCGCGCGCCACCTGGTACTGGTCGAGCAGCCGCGAGCCGAAGAGGAGCGGGTCGTCGGCGCCGAGTGCCAGCGCCACGCCGGCGTCGTACAGGGTGCGCAGGGGCACCGCGGCGGCATCGGCATACACCCCCAGCGAGACGTTCGACGTCGGGCAGACCTCCAAGGTGACGCCGGTGTCGGCAAGTCGCCTGACGAGCGCGAGGTCCTCCACCGAGCGCACTCCGTGGCCGATCCGCCGGGCGCTGAGCACGTCCAGGCATGACCAGACGCTCTCGGGGCCACACAGCTCGCCCCCGTGCGGGGTGGAGACCAGCCCGGCGCGATCGGCGAGATCGAAGGCCCTCGCGAACGACAGTGCGTCGCCGCGGCGCTCGTCGTTGGACAGGCCGAAGCCCACGACTCCGCGCCCCGCGTACTGGCCGGCGAGACGGGCGAGGGTCCGGGCATCCAGCGGGTGGCGGGTGCGGTTGGCGGCGATGATCAGCGCCACGTGGACACCGGTGCGCACCTCGGCGTCGCGTGCCGCGTCGATGACGAGATCGGTGAAGGCCGAGATCCCGCCGAAGCGCGTCGCGTACCCACTGGGGTCGACCTGGATCTCGAGCCAGCGAGAACCCTCTGCCGCATCGTCCTCGGCCGCCTCGCGGACCAGCTGCCGCACCTGCTCCTCGCTCCGGAGCACCGAGCGCGCCACGTCGTACAGCCGCTGGAAGCGGAACCAGCCGCGCTCGTCCGTCGCGGAGAGCTGCGGGGGCCAGTCCGAGGTCAGCGCGTCCGGGAGTGCGATGCCCTGCTCGGCGGCGAGCTGGACGACGGTCGGATGCCTCATCGACCCGGTGAAGTGCAGGTGGAGGTGCGCTTTCGGCAGGGTGTCGAGCGGTCGTGGGCTCAACGGGAGAGCAGGCGCTGGATGCGGCCGACTCCCTCGGCCAGGTCGTCGTCGCCGAGAGCGTAGGACAGCCGCAGGTAGCCTGGTGTGCCGAAGGCCTCGCCGGGCACAACCGCAACCTCGGCATCCTCCAGGATGAGCTCGGCCAGCTCAGCCGACGTCGAGGCCGTCCGCCCGCCGATCAACCGTCCGAGCGCGCCCTTGACGCAGGGATAGGCGTAGAACGCGCCCTGCGGCTCTGGGCACTCGAAGCCGGGCACGTCCCTCAACAGGGACACGATCAGGTGCCGACGCCGGTCGAAAGCACCGCGCATCATGGCGACCGCCTCCAGATCGCCCGACACCGCCGCGAGAGCCGCCCGTTGGGAGATGTTGGAGACGTTCGAGGTCGCGTGTGACTGGAGGTTGGTGGCGGCGGCTACCACGTCACGAGGCCCGATCATCCACCCGACGCGCCACCCCGTCATCGCGTACGTCTTCGCGACCCCGTTGAGCACGACACAGGTGTCCGCGAGCTCCGGTACCTCCACGACGACCGACGAGAACCGCGCGTCGCCGTAGACCAGGTGCTCGTAGATCTCGTCGGTGACCACCCAGACCCCGTGGCTCAGGGCCCACTCGCCGATCGCCCTGACCTGCTCGGGCGGATAGACGGCGCCCGTCGGGTTGGACGGCGAGCAGAAGAGCAACACCTTCGTCCGCTCGGTCCGCGCGTCCTCGAGCTGGTCGACCGTCACGAGGTAGCCCTGAGCCTCGTCGGCAAGCACCTCGACCGGGATGCCGCCCGCGAGCTTGATCGACTCCGGGTACGTCGTCCAGTACGGCGTCGGGAGCAGCACCTCGTCGCCGGGGTCGAGCAGCGTGGCGAACGCCTGGTAGACCGCCTGCTTCCCGCCGTTGGTGACGAGCACCTGCGACGCCTCCACCTGGTAGCCGGAGTCGCGCGCCGTCTTCTCGGTGATGGCGGTCTTGAGCTCGGGAAGACCGCCCGCCGGGGTGTAGCGATGGTTGCGAGGGTCTCGCGCAGCGACGACGGCCGCCTCGACGATGGCGGCCGGGGTGGCGAAGTCGGGTTCGCCGGCGCCGAAACCGATCACCGGGCGGCCCGCCGCCCTGAGTGCCTTCGCCTTGGCGTCCACTGCGAGCGTGGCAGACTCGGTGATGCTGCCGATACGGGCCGAGACTCGGCGCTGCTGGCGCACGACTGCACTCGTCATGGGCCAATCGTCGCATGGTCGCTGGTTCGACCTCGCGCGGTTCACGCCGTACACTCGTGGTCTTGGTGGCTCGTGCACCCTAGATCGTCATGCCCCGATTCGGGCGGTTGGCGCGACGGGGACCAAGGCACCGGAGGGCAGTGGCTCAATTGGCAGAGCTCCGGTCTCCAAAACCGGCGGTTGGGGGTTCGAGTCCCTCCTGCCCTGCACAACGACAACGCGACACCCGAGGTGGAAGGAGGAGCGGTGACAGAGACCCGTGCCACGAGCTCGTCGAGTGAGCGAAAGCCCGCCGGCACCGGTGGACGCACCGGACTCGCCCTGTTCCTCCGGCAGGTCGTCGCCGAGCTCCGCAAGGTCATCTGGCCGACGCGCGACCAGCTGACCACCTACTTCATCGTCGTCCTGTTCTTCGTCCTGGTGATGATCGCGATCGTCTCGGTGCTGGACTACGGGTTCAACTCGTTGATGTTCAAGGTCTTCGGGTGAGCGAAGCTCCAGGCCAAGACGTCAACAAGCAATGTGAGTGATGTGACTGTGACAGAGAACAGCGTGTTCAGCCCCGCCGACGAGGCCGTCCCCGACCAGGTCGACGCGGACGACGTCGAGACGACCGTTGTCGACGGCTCCGTCGAGACGGTCGATCCCGCTGGTGTCGGCTCGGAGTCGGAGGCCACGGCCGAGGAGCCAGCGCCCGACCCGTTGGAGGAGTTCCGTGCCTCCCTGCGCTCGCGCCCGGGAGAGTGGTACGTCGTCCACACCTACTCCGGCATGGAGAACAGGGTCAAGACCAACCTCGAGAACCGCACCAACTCCCTCAACATGGAGGACTTCATCTACGAGGTCCACGTGCCCCAGGAGGAAGTCGCCGAGATCAAGAACGGCCAGCGCAAGATGGTCCGCCGAACGGTGCTCCCCGGCTACGTGCTGGTGCGGATGGAGCTGACGGACGAGTCCTGGTCGGCGGTGCGTCACACGCCCTCCGTGACCGGGTTCGTGGGCCACAGCCACCAGCCGGTGCCGCTGAGCCTGCAAGAGGTCGAGGACATGCTCGCTCCGTCGATCGTCGAGCAGGCTGCCGGCGCCGAGAAGCCGAAGCAGAAGAAGGTCGAGTTCGCCGACTTCTACGAGGGTGACTCGGTGATGGTCGTGGACGGCCCGTTCGCCACCCTGCACGCCACCATCACCGAGATCAACGTCGACGCCCAACGAGTCAAGGCGCTCGTCGAGATCTTCGGCCGGGAGACACCGGTCGAGCTCATCTTCAGTCAGATCCAGAAGTCGTAGCCGGCGACAGCGACCACGACAGCTCCCGTCTCCACCCATCGAGAGAGATTCAAGAACATGCCTCCCAGGAAGAAAGTCGCTGCCCTCGTCAAGGTGCAGCTCCAGGCCGGTGCCGCGACTCCAGCACCACCCGTCGGCACCGCGCTCGGTCCCCACGGCGTCAACATCATGGAGTTCTGCAAGGCTTACAACGCCGCGACCGAGCCCATGCGTGGCAACGTGATCCCGGTCGAGATCACGATCTTCGAGGACCGTAGCTTCACGTTCATCACGAAGACGCCGCCGGCCGCCGAGCTGATCAAGAAGGCTGCCGGTCTGCAGAAGGGCTCATCCGTGCCCCACAAGGACAAGGTCGGCAGGATCAGCCGCGATCAGGTTCGCGAGATCGCGGCCACGAAGATGCCCGACCTCAACGCCAACGATGTCGACGCCGCCATGAAGATCGTGGAGGGCACCGCTCGCTCGATGGGGATCACCGTCGATGGACCGACCCGGGCGACGGAGTCGTCGGGTCGGGCTCAATAAACCACCACAGCACCACAGAACAGTGGCAGGGCCGCGCTGGCCCATCCGACCACACCTGGCCCCGCTCCCCAACGGGAGAGCACCGAAAGGAACCAGCTCATGCAGCGCAGCAAGGCATACAGAGAAGCTGCCGCGAAGGTGGACGCCGACAAGGTCTACTCCCCGCTCGAGGCCGTCAAGCTCGCGGGTGGCACCAAGATGTCGAAGTTCGACCCGACCATCGACGTCGCCATGCGGCTCGGGGTCGACCCTCGCAAGGCCGACCAGATGGTGCGGGGCACAGTCATCCTCCCCCACGGCACGGGAAAGACCGCACGCGTCCTGGTCTTCGCCAACGGTGACAAGGCGGAGGAGGCGACAGCCGCCGGGGCCGACGTCGTCGGAGCAGACGAGCTGATCGACAAGGTCAACGGTGGCTGGCTCGACTTCGACGCGGTCGTCGCGACGCCGGACATGATGGGCAAGGTCGGCCGGCTCGGCCGGGTGCTCGGCCCGCGCGGCCTGATGCCGAACCCGAAGACCGGCACGGTGACTCCCGACGTCACCAAGGCGGTCACCGACATCAAGGGTGGCAAGATCGAGTTCCGGGTCGACCGGCACGCGAACGTCCACTTCATCATCGGCAAGGCGTCTTTCGCCCCGGAGCAGCTCGCCGAGAACTATGCGGCCGCCCTCGAGGAGATCTTGCGGCTCAAGCCGTCGAGCTCGAAGGGTCGCTACCTCCGCAAGGTCACGTTCTCGTCGACGATGGGACCAGGTATCCAGGTCGACCCGAACCGCACCCGTCAGGTCGCCGTCGACGACGCCGAGGGCTGACCAAGATCCAACACCACAGCTCTCCAGGCTCGGCTGTCGGCAACGTACGGCAGGATGAGGGCATGCTCGATCACTTGGGAATCCAATGCTCCGACCTGGCGGTCAGCGCGTCCTACTACGACGCCGTCTTGGCCCCCCTCGGCTTTCATCGCGTGATGGACTTCGGGGTTGCCATTGGCTACGGCGCCGACAAGCCTGACTTCTGGATCGGCGCCCACGACTCAGGGGAGGGCTTCCGGGAGTCGCACATCGCGTTCCAGGCCGCCGACCGGGCAGCTGTCGACGCCTTCCACGCAGCGGGTGTCGCGGCTGGAATGACGGCGCTGCACGAGCCGAGGGTCTGGCCGGAGTACCACGAGAACTACTACGGAGCGTTCCTGCGCGACCCCGACGGCAACAACGTCGAAGCGGTCTGCCATACCCCTGCTTGAGTCGGCGAACCCGCCTCCTCGTCAGCCGTCGAGGAGGTCGATAGGGCGAATCGTCACAGCGTAGGGACGTGTGGCGGCGAACTCCTGGCTGGCGGCGACCGCGGCCACCTCGACGTACCGCCCGACCTGGAGCTCCCAGGCGGTGACGGACGGCACGTCGGGATCGACGACCCAGTACGACGGGCACCCGGCTGTCTCGAAGCGGGACCGCTTGAGCGTCAGGTCGATCCGCCGGGTGCTCGGTGACAGCACCTCGACCGCCAGAACCGGCGGAGCCGGCAGGTCACGCTCCGTGAGGTCGCTCCGACGAGCGACGAGCAGATCAGGTTGCATCACGGTGTCGTCGGCGAGAGCGACATCGAATGGCGCGACGAAGACGCTCATGCCATCCGGGCAATGCAAGCGGAGCAAGACTGCCAGCTCTACGACAACACGTTGGTGACGCCGCGTCGGCCCGGGAGTCACGACCAGGAGTCCGTCGATGAGCTCGTAGCGGTGCCCGTCATCAGGCATCGTGTCCAGGTCGGCCCGAGTGAAGGGCCGGCTCCGCGGCAGCGTGCTCACGGTCACCATCGTGCCTCCTCCTCATCATGATCGCCAAGTATCCCGGTTGGCTGTCGGAGGTCTGCTGCGTCATCCACAGGGCTACAGCATGCTGACGGAGGTCACGTGAACCACGGCGACGCCAGCCTCGTCGGAGGCATCGAGGTCCACGTCGGCGGTGACAGCCCAGTCGTGGTCGCCCCGCGGGTCGTGCAGGATCTGCCTGGCGCGCCACACCCGCGCTCCGGGCCCCTCGCCGGTGTCGACGACGAGGAGGCGCGGACCGCGCGCGTCGGCGTCCGTGAGGATGGCAGCGTGCTCGTCCCAGTACGCCGACAGAGCCGCCTCCCAGGCGTCGGCGTCGTACCCCGACCCGCCGTCGAGCTCCCCGAGCGCCACCCAGTCCGCGCGTGACGCGAGCTCGACGCGCCGGAACATCGCGTTGCGCACCAGCACCCGGAAGGCGCGCGGGTTGCCGGTGACCGGCCGCACCTCGGCATCGAGCGTGGGCGCACGAACCGCCTCGCGGGTACCCCCCCACGTCAGACCCCCTTCGGACAGCGCCTCCCACTCGTCGAGCAGCGACGAGTCGACCTGACGGGTCAGCTCACCGAGCCACTCGACGATGTCGTCGAGCTCCTCGGTCCGGGCGGAGTCGGGCACCGTGCGCCGCAAGGCTCGGTAAGCGTCGGCCAGGTAGCGCAGCACCAAACCCTCCGACCGCGCCAGCGAGTAGAGACCGACGTACTCGACGAACGTCATCGCGCGCTCGTACATGTCCCGCATGATCGACTTGGGCAGCAGCTCGTGGTCGGCTACCCACGGGTGACCCTGGCGGTAGGACTCGAAAGCCACGCCGAGGAGCTCGGCGAGCGGCTGAGGATACGAGACGTCGTCCAAGAGCTCCATGCGGTCGTCGTAGTCGATGCCTTCGGCCTTCATGGCGGCAACCGCCTCGCCGCGAGCCTTGGAGAGCTGGGCGGCGATGACCTGGCGCGGGTTCTCGAGCGTCGCCTCGATCACCGAGACCACGTCCAGCGCGTACGTCGGCGCGTCCCCGTCCAGGAGGTCGAGCGCCGCCAGGGCAAACGGGGAGAGCGGCTGGTCGAGGGCGAAGTTGGGTTGGAGGTCGACCGTGAGGCGCACCCCCCGGCCGTCCGGCTCGGCCACGGGGAGCCGCTCGACCACCCCGCCCGCCAGCAGGGCACGGCTGATCGCGACTGCCTGCCGGACGTGGCGGCGCTGGTGACCGGCCGGCTCGTCGTTGTCGGTGAGCAGCCGTCGCATGTGGGCGAACGGGTCGCCGGGGCTCGCGATCACGTTGAGCAGCATCGAGTGGCTGACGCGGAAGCTCGACGTCAGCGGCTCCGGGTCCGCCGCGACGAGCCTCTCGAACGTCCTTTCGCCCCAGCTGATGAACCCCTCAGGAGGCTTCTTGCGTTGGACCCGGCGCAGCCGGAGGGGATCGTCGCCGGCCTTCTTCACCCGCCGGGCGTTCTCGATCTCGTGGTCAGGTGCCTGCACCACCACGGATCCGAGGGTGTCGAAGCCTGCGCGGCCCGCCCGGCCGGCGATCTGGTGGAACTCCCGGGCGCGGAGGTGCCGGGTGCGCTGACCGTCGTACTTGGTGAGTCCGGTGAGGACGACGGTCCGGATGGGGACGTTGATGCCGACGCCGAGCGTGTCGGTTCCGCAGACGACCTTGAGCAGACCTCGCTGGGCGAGGATCTCGACGAGCCGGCGGTAACGAGGGAGCATTCCGGCGTGATGCACACCGACGCCGTGCCTGACGAGCCTCGACAGGGTGCGCCCGAAGCCCGCGGCGAAGCGGAACCCGCCGATCGTCTCGGCGATCGCATCGCGCTCCGCTCGCGTGGCGATGGCCAGACTGGTCAGCGCCTGGGCGCGCTCCAGCGCCTCGGCCTGGGTGAAGTGGACGACGTACACCGGCGCCTGGTGGGTGGCGAGCAGCTCCTCGAGGGTCTCGTGGATCGGCGTTGTCACATAGCTGAAGTGCAGCGGTACCGGCCGCTCCGTGGTGGCGATGATCGCCGTCCGGCGGCCGGTGCGCCGGGTGAGCGCCGTCTCGAAGCGCGACATGTCGCCGAGCGTCGCCGACATCAGGAGGAACTGGGCTCGCGGGAGCTCGAGCAGGGGCACCTGCCAGGCCCAGCCCCGGTCTGGCTCGGCGTAGTAGTGAAACTCGTCCATCACGACAAGCCCCGCATCGGTGTCGGCGCCCTCGCGCAACGACTGGTTGGCGAGCACCTCCGCGGTGGCGGTGATGATCGGGGCGTGCGGGTTGACTGCCGCGTCGCCGGTGAGCATGCCGACCCGGTCGGCACCGAAGACGTCGCAGAGCGCGAAGAACTTCTCGGAGACGAGGGCCTTGATCGGCGCCGTGTAGAAGCTGCGTCTGCCCTGGGCGAGAGCGCCGAAGTGGGCGCCGACGGCCACCAGGCTCTTTCCCGACCCGGTGGGGGTCGCGAGAATCACGTTCGCCCCATCCACGACCTCGATCAGCGCTTCTGTCTGGGCGGCGTAGAGCGTCAGTGACTGCTCGGTCGTCCACGACTCGAAGGCGTCGTACAGCGCATCGGGTGTCGGGTCCGCCGGGATCCGGGCGACGAGCGGCGGAGCAGCTGATGACGGCATCGTGAGGTCCATGGTGCCGTGCCTAGGCTGCCCGACGGATCTTGAGGTCGATGGGTCCGCCCTGGCGACCACGATCGCTCGTCTTCAGTCACCGGACGTGGGCCATCAGGGCGATGATGAGGTCTTGTGGCTGCTCCAGCGACCCTGACCCTCACCTCACCACTGGGACGGCAGACCGTCGCCCAGAACTGCTCCACATCCCACGAAAGGCCAGCTCGGCCTCTAGCCTGGAGGAAGGAGGCCCGCCCATGCCGCGTTATCGGTTCCGCTGGGAGGTCGTGCCCGGCTGGCTCACGCGTCGCCTCGCCGGCGACCTCGGCCTCACGGGCGATCCGGTGGCTACGTTGAAACGTGAGTACGGCATGCGGCCTCGGGTGGACTTCATCCGCGACGCCTGGCCGGTCCTCCGCGACCGCTGGCTGCCCCGCGACCGTGAGATGCGTGACTGGGTCGTCAACGAGCTTCGCTCGGCGCGTCTCGGCAGCCATGAGCTGGCGGTAGGCACCAAGACGGAGCAGCTCGCCTATCTGGCCTCCTGCCGGAACTCGTCCTCGTTGCGCGAGATCATGCTCGAGGCATTCCACGCCATCGGTGACGTCGCGCTCGCCACCTCCCCCGGCCCGAAGACCCCGCCGGCTGAGGAGTCGGCCGCGCCCTATCCGTCAATGGAGCACGTCGTCAGCGATGCGGACGAGCCTCGTCTGGATCTCGACCTGGCCTTGGAGAAGGCCTGGCTCGCCTTCGGGTCCCGGCTGCGCCGGACACTGAGCGGGCTGCGAGACAGCCAGGTCGTCATGCTCGAGCTGCCCTCGCCCTACGACGAAGACGCTCTCGACGGTGCCGTTCCCTATCTCCAGTTCACCGGGTACGGCGAGGGCGTCGTGCGAGCAGAGGTGTCGAGCAACGCCTTCCTCGACGAGCGGCACCGACTCGACGAGCACCAGATGCAGCGCCTCACGCGGCTCGGGTGGTCCCCACCGTCATACGGACCCGGCGACGAGCCCGACTCGGGCTCACCGAACTTCTTCAGCGACGCGAACACCGATGATGTCGATGCGCTGGTACCGATGAGCGTGGACGCCATCCATGACGTCTTCGGCGTCCCGCACCCCTCGTTCCTCGTCGCCGCCGGCTTCGCTGCTGGCGACGGCGTGGCGATGCCCGAGGTGGGACTGGGGGTTCCCAGGCCAGCCGTCGCCGGTCGGACGCCGACCGACGAGCCGCTCGCGGTGATGCCCACCGGACGCGACCACCTCCGCGCGCTCGTCGACCATGCCCTGACACCGGTCTTCGGACACGCGCCGGTGCGTGACGAGGACGGTGACATCCCGGTGCGCAGTGGGAGTGCCATGGTCTTCGTCCGGGTGCTCCCCGACGCGCCCGTCATCGAGCTGTTCTCGCCGTTGCTCCTGGAGGTGGAGGGTTCGGCGCTCGTCCTCGAACGCATCACGCGGCTCAACCGGCGAATGCGCTTCGTGAGCTTCTTCTGGGACGGCGGCACGGTCTATGCCCGGACCCAGCTGTTCTGTCAGCCCTTCGTCAGCGACCATCTCCGTCACGCGCTGATGGTGATCTCCGAGGTAGCGGACCGGCTCGACGACGAGATGCGACCCGAGCTGGGAGGGCGGGCGTTCTTCGGGGAGCACGAGCCGGCACCTGCCAGCGCACCGGGGGCGGACGGCCCCGACCTCCCCGCCGAGCTGCTCACGATCCTGCATCTTGATGGCGACGGGGCGCAGGGCGTGACTCCCGATCTCACCGCCAAGATCTGTCACCACGACCGCGACCTCGTCCTGCGGTTCATCACCATCGCCGAGGAGCAGGCGATCGCCTGGCGCATCTCGGTCGACGAGGCCCGGCACTCTGGCGACGCCGACCAGGCGGCCGGGTACGACATCGAGGTCCGAGCTTGGGACTCGACGGCAGACCTGCTGCGCGCCGCCCTCCGCCTCATCGTCGACGAGTGACCCTCCCCCACCACGGACGCGACTTGACGCTCAGCGTCGGCTCGGGGGGGCACCCTGGGCGGGTTGGTAACCGGCGGGTTGGACGAGGAAGAACCCCTCCCCTTGGGTGAGTGCGGGTAGACGCTGCTCGAAGGCATGCACGGCGGCCGTCGGAATAGTGCCGGCGAGCCGGCACGTCGCCGGGCCGACCTGGGGCTGCGCGGGTGTGGCGCCGGCGGCGATGAGACCGTGCAGCGTCTGGCTCAGCGACCTCACGGGCAACTCGAGCTCGAACGCGCTGACCGGTGCGCAGACCGTCGTACCGGCGCGACGGAGCGCAGCACGCAGCACCAATGCCGTGAGGCTGCGGAAGTCACCGGCCGTCGAGACCGGCGCCCAGTAGCCGGAGTGCGTGAGCGTCACGACGCAGTCCGTGACTCGCCACCCATGAAGCCCCTCTTGCAGCGCGGCGGGCACGGTCTCCTCGATCGCCACGTGGAACGACAGCAGCAGCCCACCGAGCTCGACCGCGCGCCGGTAGACGATTCCGGAGTCGACAGGCGCCGGCTCGACGCGGAGGCCGACGGTGGCGAGGTGCCGGTTCTCGGGCGTTCCGATCACGGTGAGGGCCTCTCCGACCCCGGCGACCCGCTCCACATAGACCGTGCGGGTCGGGGCGAACTCGGCTTCGATGCCGAACTCGTTCGCCAGCCTGGCGGTCAGCACCTCCTTCTGCACCTCACCGTAGAGGCTGACAGTCAGCTCGTGGTCGATCCCGTCGAGGCGCGTGTCGATGAGCGGATCCTGCTCGGCGAGCCTTCGCAACGCCTCGAAGAGAGCGCGTCGGTCAGCGGCGTTCCGGGCGCGTACGACGGCCTCCAGGCCGGGCGGTGCGAAGAAGCGGCCGCCCATGGCGGGGTCCCAGGCCCCTAGCTGGTCGCCGATCGCGAGATTGCGCACGCCGGCGATCTTGGCGATCTCGCCGGCGCGGGCCGGCCTGTCGATGGTCTGGGCCCCATGAGTGAATGTGCGGACCGAGGTTACCCGCCCGTGCTGCTCGGTGACGGCGCCGGTGGTGGCCCGGTGGTGGTAGGTCACGTGGTCACGAGCCGTCAGGGTGCCGGCGTGCAGGCGAGCGTAGGCGAGCTTGCCACCACCGGTGTCGCGTTCGATCTTGAAGATGCTTGCGTGCAGAGGCATGTCAGCATGTTGCGCGGCTGTCGGGAGATAGCGAGCGAGTCCGTCGAGCAGGTCGCGCACTCCGACGCCGTTCAGGGCCGAGCCGAAGTAGACCGGGTGGAGGTGGCCGGTGGCCGTGAGACGGACGAGGGCGGCCAGCACCTCAGGTTCGGACGGCGGCGGAGCCTCGCCAACGTATCGGCGGAGCATCTGCTCGTCATGCTCGGCGACCCGCTCGACGAGCTCGTGGAGGAAGAGTGCACCGCGTCGCGGGTTCACAGCGGCATGGCGGGTGCCGATACTCCTTGTCGTGTTGAGTGCCACGGCGTCACCGGCAAGTGCCCCACGGACGGCGGTCATGGTCTCGTCGTACGCCGCTCCGGCCCGGTCGATCTTGTTCACGAAAACGAGGAATGGGATCCGTAGCCGCTCGAGGATGCGGATCAGGACACGAGTCTGCGCCTGCACCCCTTCGACGGCCGACACGACGAGGACCGCGCCGTCGAGAACGGCGAGGGCACGCTCGACCTCGGCCACGAAGTCGGAGTGGCCGGGGGTGTCGATCAGGAAGACAGTGACGTCGCCGAGCGTGAACGTGACCACCGCAGAGCGAATGGTAATGCCCCGTTGACGTTCGAGGATGTCGGTGTCGGTGGTGGTGTCACCGTGGTCGACCCGGCCGATGTGGGTCGTGACGCCAGTGTCGAACAGCAGGCGCTCGGTCAGTGTGGTCTTACCGGCGTCGACATGGGCAACGATCCCGAGGTTGAGGGTGGGCATGGAGAGGGTCTGCCTTCGGGTTGCTCGGATGGCTGAGGGCGGTCTGTCCGAGCAGTTGGCGCATCTCCATGCTCCGTTTCCGTGGGTCGGGCCTGCCGAGACGCTATCTCGTCTCCAGTTGCGGGGCGAATGGGTTTCTCAGGGGCGAGATCCACCCAGAAGCCAGTTGCGGCAGCCCTGGCTCTGCGTGTCTCGGTCGCGGCCGT
>JBBJMF010000032.1:0-27581 GCA_037719575.1 Nocardioidaceae bacterium | reverse complement strand
GCCCCCCCTCAGCTGCCTGGCTTGGGGTGGTTTGGCGGGGCCGCCCCGCCAAACGCCCCCCTGGCACCAGAACGCACACCCCTGGCTCCGCGGGGTCAGCCCTGGCGCAGCCGGAAGCGCTGGAGCTTCCCGGTGCTGGTGCGCGGCAGGGCGTCGGCGAACTCGACGACACGCGGGTACTTGTACGGCGCGATCTGCCGCTTCACGAAGTCCTGCAGCTCCGACCCGAGCGGGTGACCAGGCTCGAAGCCCTCCGCAAGCACGACGACCGCCTTGACGACGGAGCCGCGCGCCTCGTCCGGCACGCCCACGACGGCGCACTCGCTGACAGCGGGGTGGCCGAGCAGGGCCTCCTCGACCTCGGGCCCCGCGATGTTGTAGCCCGACGAGACGATCATGTCGTCGCTGCGCGCCTGGTACCAGAAGTAGCCGTCCTCGTCGCAAAGGAAGGTGTCCCCGGTGATGTTCCAGCCGTTCTGCACGTAGACGGCCTGCCGTGGGTCGGCGAGGTAGCGGCAGCCGGTCGGCCCCTTGACGGCCAGCCGGCCCACCTCGCCGGATGGCAGGGGGTCGCCCAAGCGGTCGACGACCGTCGCCGCGAAGCCCGGCACCGGCCGACCTGTCGAGCCCGGGCGGATGTCGTCGTCGGCCGAACCGATGAAGATGTGCAGCATCTCCGTCGAGCCGATGCCGTCGATGATCGCCACACCGGTGGCGTCCTTGAACGCCTGCCAGGTGCCACCCGGCAGGTGCTCGCCCGCCGAGACGGCGCGGCGCAGCGAGGTGAGCCGCTCGGTGTGCCCACCGGCGAGCATCGCCCGATACGCCGTCGGTGCGGTGAAGCAGACCGTCACACCGTGCGCCGCCATCAGATCTGCGAGCTCGGCGGGAGACGCCTTCTCGACCAGGAGAGTCGCGGCCCCGGCGTGCAGCGGGAACACCACGAGCCCACCGAGCCCGAACGTGAAGGCCAGCGGCGGGGTGCCGGTGAACACGTCGTCAGACGTCGGTCTCAGCACATGGCGCGAGAACGTGTCGGCGTTCGCCAGCACGTCGCGGTGGAAGTGCATGGTCGCCTTCGGCCGCCCGGTAGTGCCCGACGTGAACGCCAGCAGCGCGACATCGTCGGCCGCGGTCTCGACATCGTCAAAGGTGCCCGGGTACGACGACAGCCGCCGGGTCAGGTCATCGGCGGCCGGACCGCCGTACTCGACGATGGGTGCGCCGCCCCGATCCGCCTCGCGGAGGTCGTCGGTGAAGCGGTGGTCGCAGAGCGCGAGATCGACCTTCGCGATCTCGTGCACCGTGCTGAGCTCGCCCGGCCTGAGCAAGGGCATCGTCGTCACGACGACCGCGCCTGCCTTGAGCACACCGAACCAGCTGGCGACCAGCCAGGGGTTGTTGGGGCCACGGAGCAGCACCCGGTTCCCGGGCACGACGCCGAGCTCGCCGACCAGCACCTGGGCGACCTGGTTCGCCCGCTCCGCCAGGTCGCCGTAGCTCCACGGATCACCCCTCGGCGAAAGCAGGCAGGGCCGGTCCGGGCCGAGCCGTCGTACGGTCGCGTCGAGCAGCTCGGTCGCGCAGTTCAGCCGGTCGGGGTACTGCACGTCGGGGAGGTCGAAGAGGAAGTCGGGCCACGTCTCCTGCGGCGGTAGGTTGTCCCGGCAGAACGTGTCCAGGTGCGCCGACGGGTTGAGCTGCATGACAGCCTCCTCCTCTCCGGTGCTCTCACGGTATCCCGGCCAGTCCTCGCCAGGGCAGCGCAGCGTGGCTGCTCAGTGGGTGCTACCTCTCTTCGAGTACGGCGATCCCGTGGATCTCGACGAGGGCCTCGACGTCCCAGAGCCGGGACACCCCGATGGCCGCCATCGCCGGGTAGTCCGATCCGACCAGCCGCTTCCAGACCTTGCCGATCTCGCGAGCGCGACACCTGTAGTCCTCGAGATCGACGGCGTAGATCGTGAGCGCGACGAGCTCGTCCGGTCCTCCGCCGGCGGCGCGCAGAGCTTCCAGCAGGTTGCCCAGCGCCTGGTCGAACTGGGCCACGACATCGCCCTCGACAACCCGGCCTTGGGCGTCGAGCGCGGTCTGCCCCGCCAGGTAGACCGCTCGCCCCTGCGCGACGACGGCGTGCGAGAAGCCACGAGCCGGTGCGAGGGACGACGGGTTGACCCGCTCGAGACTCATGACTGCACTGCCCCTCCGTCCACGTTGATGCCCTGCCCGTTCACCGACGGGTTCGTCACGCACATCCATACTGCGTCCGCCACCTCCTCGGGAGAGACGAGCCGGCCAGTCGGTTGCTTCGCCGCCAGGATGCCGCGGGCATCGTCCTCGCTGCGGCCGGTCATCGCCACGATGCCGGCCACCGTGGCGTCGGTCATCGAGGTGTCGACGTAGCCCGGACAGATCGCGTTGACCGTCACACCGGTGCTGGCGAGCTCCGCCGCGGCCGACCTGACGAGACCGAGGACTCCATGCTTGCTTGCGGTGTACGCCGAGATGTAGGGCTCACCGACCTTGGCGGCGATCGAGGCGATGACCACGATCCGCCCCGCCCCGACCTGACGCATCGGTGGGACCACCGCGCGCAGGCACCGGAAGGGCGCCGTCAGGTTGATGTCGAGCATGCGCTGCCAGTCGGCGTCACTGGTCTTCTCGACCCGCGAGGACACGCCTGCTCCCGCGTTGGCCACCAACACCTCGACCGGTCCCCAGAAACGCGTGATCTCGGCCACCAGCTCGTCCGGCGCTCCCGGTTCGGTGAGGTCCCTCGGGAGCACCAGAGTGGGTCCCAGACAGCCCGCAGCGGTCTCCTCGAGCTGCTCCTTGCTCCGAGCGGACAGCGCCACCCGCATCCCTGCCCGGCAAAGCCGCGCGGCAACGGCCCGGCCGATTCCTCGGCCGGCCCCGGTGACGAGTGCGACCGCACCCGAGTCGTCGTACCCGTCGCGAGCACGCTGACTGCTCCTGTTCACGAGCCCGACACTAGCCGGGCGTCCCGCTACGTCGGTGCCCACAAGGCGTTCACGATCCGCCAGCCTTCCGCCGTCCGCACGAGCTGGACGTACTCCCGGTAGACCGCTGAACGCACGGTCGCATGGGCGATCGCGCTGTGGGCGCGGCCTCGTCGGGACCTGGCCGGCGGCTCGCTGGATGTCTCAGGGCGTCCAGCGTCGGGCGTGCAGCTGCTCGTACAGAGGTCGGCACTCGTCAGCAACCTTTGCTCCCCGCGGGCCAAGGGTCACGTCGCGCTGCCGATACGGCAGGAAACCGGTCGACACCTGCACGCTGGCGTACCAGTAGGGCGCCCAGATCCCGTCGGTGACGCGTGGGCCGCGGGGCCAGCTGAGCATGCGGGCGTCGAACGCGACCCCTGCCAGGTCGCAGAGCCTGCGGAGGTAGGGCTCTGGGTCGCCGAGGAAGTCGGCCGCGTCGATGACCAGCGGCGCCGCCCCGGCGGCCGAGAGGTCGTCGTACAGGATCGCCTGCCGGGAAACGCCGATGTCGTCCGCGGTGACGTGTTCGCGCGACCTGACGTAGCTGGCGACCACCTCGCGAGGGTCGCGGATGAGCAGCACGTTCGTCAGGCGGCTGACCCACCCGCGCCCGATGTCCGGCAGCAGGTGATGTGCCATGTGCTTCTGATAGAAGACGTGAACGTCCTCCGGCAGCGGCGCGAGAAGCTGTTCGACGACGACGCGCCAGTCGGTCTCCCCGGCCGTGACGACGTCGTCACGCCCGGGATGGTCGATTCCGGTCTCGGCCAGGTAGTGGGCGTATAGCGGCTCGTCGACGACAATCGTGTCCAGGCGGTTCTCCCACGAGCGCATCAGCGCCGTCGAGATGCTTCTCGGGCTCGACCACACCGCGAGTCGCACGGGTTCTACCACTGCCGACCGGCTCCACGCGTCTCGATGTCGCGCTCCACGAGGTCGCGGTACAGCTCGCGCAGCCGGCCGAGGACCGGCCGCTCACCGGTCCCGATCACGCGACCGTCGACCTGCCGAGCCGGGACCAGCCCGGCAAAGGTGCCCGTCACGAATGCCTCGTCGGCTCCGTAGACATCGGTGAGGCTGAAGTTCTTCTGGTACGTCGAGATGCCGGCCTCCCGGGAGACGCGAAGCACGTTGGCGCGGGTGATGCCACGGAGGCAGTAGTCGCCGGACGACGTCCAGACCTCACCGCCGCGCACGATGAAGAAGTGCGTCGAGTTGCAGGTCGCCACGAAGCCGTGCGGGTCGAGCATCAGCGCCTCGTCGGCGCCGGCGGTGTAGGCCTGGATGCACGCCGTGATGTCGTTGAGCTTGCTGTGCGTGTTGAGCTTGGGGTCGAGGATGTCGGGGCCGGGGCGTCGCACATGCACGGTGAACAAGGTGATGCCGTCATCGAGGACCGCCGGCGAGGGGTCCTTGTGCTCCGCGACGATGACGACCGTCGCCGGACCGGCGGTGACCCGGGGGTCCTGGTAGGGCGTCGCCTTCACCCCCCGCGTGACCATGAGCCTGGCATGGACACCGTCGCGCATCCCGTTGGCGTGCAGGGTGCGGTAGAGATCTGCCGTCAGCTCGTCGCGACTGCGTCCGATGTCGAGCGCGATCGCGGCAGCACCCTCGAAGAGCCGGTCGAGGTGCTGCTCGAGGAACGCCGGGTGCCCACGGTGGACCCGTAGCCCTTCCCAGACCCCGTCGCCCAGCACGAACCCGCTGTCGAAGACCGAGACGACGGCCTCGGCTCGTGGGGTGAGTGTGCCGTTGACCGACACGACGACCCGGCTGTTGCGCTCGTCGTCGGCGTACTGGTGGGTCCCCGTGTGCGAGCCTCCCATGCTGGGCATCCTGCCAGCACGGCGCGGGTGCTCGTGAAGAGGTGAGGGGCGGCCGCGGTCAGGTCTCGATGAACTCGGTGATGCTCCTCCGCAGACCGGCCGCGTCGAGACCGTAGGCCCGGGAGTGCTCGGCGGGAGCTCCGTAGCGGCGGAGCTCGACGCGAGGGACGCCCAGGGACAGCAGCCGGTGCGGTATGCCCACCAGGGCGGCTGCCACCTCGGCAGCCGAGGTTCCTTGCAGATAAGGCTCGACGAGCACCACGGCGGGCGACTCCAGGGTCGCCGTCAACGTCGCCGCGTCGAAGGGCCGCACGGTCGACGAGTAGAGCACGGTGACGTCGAGCCCCTCGGTCGCGGCCACGACGGGGTCGAGCAGCGGCCCGACCGCCACCACCGTTGCCCGCGATCCACGCCGGACCACGTGCATCTGGCCGAACGGGAGGGCGGCGGCGTTGCTCGCCGTGCTCGCCCGCACGTAGACGCAGCCGGTCCCGGCCACGGCGGTGCGCAGCATCTCTTCGAGCTCATCGGGGTGGCCGGGGACGTGGATCGTCCAGCCGGGCAGGCTGTCAAGCAGGGCCACGTCGCCGGGCGACTGGTGGGTGCGGCCGCTCGTCGCGTTGTCGTAGGACGCTCCCGCGCTCACCAGCACGCCGCCCACTCCCTGATGCGCGAAGCCCAGCTTGATCTGCTCGAACGCGCGCTCCACCAGGAACGGCGCGAACGTGTGCACGACCGGACGCATCCCCGACAGCGCGAGCCCGGCACCCACGTTCACCGCGAGCTGCTCGCGGATCCCTACGTTCACGACGCGTTCCGGATGCTCGACGGCTGCCCGCTCGAAGTACCCGGCGGAGATGTCCGCAAGGACCAGCGCGACCGAGAGATCCTCGTCGAGGAGCTCTACCACGGTCTCGGCGAAGACCTCCCGCATGGTGCGTGGTGGCGCGGTCGTCGTCGTCATGAGTTCGGCTCCACTTCCGCCACCACCACGGTGGGCATCACGGGGTTGGTATGTCGCAGGGCCGGCGCCAGCGCGCGATGGTCGCGGCCATCCACCCGGGCCACGTCCCAGCCCGCCGTTGCGAAGCGGGACTCCAGCCCGCCACGCCATCCCCAGGTCGCCGAGGAGTTGTCGACCGCGACGACGGTGAGCGCCGACAGACCGGCCGCACCGGCGAACTCGATCGCCTCGGCGTTCGTGCCCTCGTCGAGCTCGGCATCGCCCACGAGCGTCACCACGCGGGCGCCGATGCCCTGGGCGCGCAGGCCGAGGGCGGTGCCGACGGCCAGCGGCAGCCCATGGCCCAGTGATCCGGACGAGATCTCGACACCCGGCACCAGGTTCCGGTCGGGGTGGTGGCCGAGCGGGGAGTCGAAGGCACCGAACGTCGTCAGCCACTCGACCGGGAAGAACTCGTTGGCAGCAAGGACCGCATAGTAGGCGGTCGGCCCGTGACCCTTGCTCAGGTAGAACCGGTCTCGGGCCGGGTTGTCCATCGTGTCCGGGCTCACGTGGAGCACCTCGTCGTAGAGCACCCACAGGACGTCAAGGGTCGACGCCGACGCGGTGTCGTGCTTCTCGTCGCCCTCCTGAAGGGCGACGAGGTGCGGCAGGTCGTTGTAGCGAAGGACCCCGGATCGACCGGAGCGAGTCAGTGTCGAAGGCATCGTCATACGTCCACTTTGCAACCTCAAGTAAACTTCATGTCAAGGAGGAGGTGGCGACGTGGTTGTAGGCTCGAATGAGTGTCGGGCGCAAGCGGCCCCGACCCAGGCGAAGGAGCGATCGTGTCGACAGAGGACAAGGCGAAGAACAAGGTCGAGGACGCCAAGGGCAAGGCCAAGGAAGGTCTGGGCAAGGCCACCGACGACAAGCAGACGGAGAACGAGGGAAAGGCCGACCAGACCAAGTCCGACGTCAAGCAGGCCGGCGAGAAGGTCAAGGACGCCTTCAAGCACTGAGCGCGTGGTCGCGGCGCCGCTCTGCTGCCTCGTGCCATGACCCGGTTGCCGCTGCAGCTGAGCATCGGCGACCTGTCGGCGCGGTCGGGAGTGGCGCCGTCGGCCCTGCGGTTCTACGAGGACGTCGGACTGATCACGGCCGATCGAACGACGGGGAACCAGCGGCGCTACCCGCGCCACATGTTGCGGCGCATCGCGTTCATCCGGGCCGCGCAGCGGGTCGGACTGAGTCTCGACGAGATCGGCACGGCGCTTGCTTCGCTGCCTGATGGCCGCACCCCCTCCAAGGCGGACTGGGAGCGGGTCTCCCGCACCTGGACCGGGCGCCTGGACCGACAGATCGCCGACCTCCAGCGGTTGAAGGCCAAGCTCACCGGTTGCATCGGCTGCGGCTGCCTGTCGATGCGAACCTGCGTGCTCAGCAATGCCGACGACGTCCAGTCCGCCGCCGGGCCCGGCCCCGCCTGGCTGGCCACCGACGAGAACGGCGGCCACGTCCGGCCCTGAGCCGGCCGAGGCGTTCCGCACCACTCGCAGATGGGGCGGTCTGCCAGACTTGCACGCATGTCGCCGGAGCAGTCGTCATCTGAGGGCGGCGGCGCGGACGAGTACGAGCGTCCGTGGAGCCTCGCCACCGTCGCGGTGACGGCGGGACGGCCCACCGGCGCCGGTGACCCCTTCAGCACCCCGCTCACGTTCGCTTCCACCTACCGCGACGGAGGCGCCATCGGCTACGGCCGGTGGGGAAACCCGACCTGGAGCGCTTTCGAGAATGCGCTCGGCGCGCTCGAGGGTGGTCATGCGCTCGCCTTCGCCAGCGGACAGGCAGCCACCGCAGCCGTGCTCGAGACGCTGCCGACAGGCGCGGCCGTGATGGTCCCACGCGACTCTTACGCCGGGACGCGGGGGTTCCTGTCCGACGTCGCGACGCGCGGCCGGCTGGTCGCCGTACCCGTCGACACGACGGATACAGCGGCCGTGCGAGCCCACCTCGCGGAGGTGGATCTGCTCTGGCTCGAGTCCCCAACTAACCCGTCGCTCGACGTGGTGGACTTCGGTGCGGTGCTCCCGGCCGCGGCCGAGGCCGGCGTGCCCACGATCGTCGACAACACGCTCGCGACACCCGTGCTGCAGAGACCCCTGGCGCTCGGAGCCAGCGTCGTCGTCCACAGCGCCACCAAGTTCATCGGTGGCCACTCGGACCTACTGCTGGGAGCGGCGGTCACCCGAGACGAGGATCTGCTCGCCGGGCTGGTGCAACGCCGCACCCTGCACGGCGCGATACCCGGCACTCACGAGACGTGGCTCGCGCTCCGCGGGCTGCGCACCCTGCCGCTGCGGATCGAGCGCGCCCAGGCAACGGCACAGCTCCTCGCCGAGCGACTCGAGCGGACGCCCTCGGTGGTCATGGTGAGGTACCCCGGCCTGCCGAGTCATCCCGGTCATCAGCTAGCGGCGCGGCAGATGAGCGGACCGGGAGCCTTGTTGTCCTTCGAGCTCGGCAGCGCTGAGTCCGCCGACGAGATGACGTCCCGACTGCGCCTCATCGTCAGGAGCACCAGCTTCGGGGGTGTCGAGAGCACCGTCGAGCGGCGCAGCCGTTGGCCCGGCGAGGAGCACCTCGCACCCGGCCTGCTGCGCCTGTCCGTGGGCATCGAGGACCCCGAGGACCTCTGGCGTGACCTCGACCGGGCCCTCCGGCTCCGGTGAGTCCGGACCGGGAACGTCGAGACCTTTAGGATCAGGGCCGCTGGAACGTTTTCGGTCGGAGGTGGCCGAGACGGCTGCCTCCCCCGGGGCAGGAACCGCAAGGGGCTCTGCGGCGTCTCACCGTCATGCGTATAGCTGGGTCACGTGCCCTCGCCGCCGCAATCCTCGTGCTCGCTGGTTGCGGCGACGAGGACTCGGCAGCCAAGACCCCGTCGGGAGTCATGGGTCTGGTTCACCTGGGCCCTCAGTGCCCCGCCGAGACCGCGGACGACCCTTGTGCAGACCGGCCAGCGGCGAACGTGACCGTCACCGTTTCCGAAAAGATCCCGGGCGACTCCGATGCGGCCGGGGAGGTCGTCGCGCGGGCCACGACCGGCGCTGACGGCACCTTCCGCATCGCGGTGGCACCCGGGGACTACGTCGTCACCGCTCATGCGGGTATGTCGTGCGAGCTCATGGACGCCCGGGTGACCGAGGGTACGTACGCCAAGGCCGACATCCCCTGTGACACAGGCATCCGCTGACTAGCGGTCAGAGAGCGGTCGGCTGCTCATCCGCGCCGCGCTGCTATATCACTGGTGCCGCGCGTCGCCCTCCGTCGAGGATGGCCGCATGCCGTCGCAGCGCCTGCACGAGGACGAAGTCTTCATCGACACCTCGCTGGCTCGTCGGCTGCTGGCCGAGCAGATGCCTGAGTATGGTGTGTTGCCGCTCCACCGGGTGCCCTCGGGAGGCACCGAGAACGCAGTGTTCCGGCTGGGTGACGAGCTCGCGATCCGGATGCCTTTGCACGCCAGCGCGGTCGGGGGTCTGCTCAAGGAGGCGCGCTGGTTGCCCGTGGTCGCCCCCCACCTGACGTTGGCCGTGCCTGAGGTCGTGTCGACGGGCCAGCCCGGCAAGGACTATCCGTTCCCGTGGGCGGTCGTGCGGTGGCTCGCGGGCGAGGACGCCCTGACCGGGCGAATCGAGTCGACCCGTGAAGCGGCACTCGCTCTGGGCCGGTTCGTCACCGAGCTGCAGGGCTTCGACATGACGGATGCGCCGCCGCCCGGCACAGAAGGGTTCGTCCGGGGGCTACCGCTTGTCGGGCGCGACTCGAGCTTCCGCGACGCCCTGGCGATGTGCGCGGGTCTCGTCGACGTCGAGCGGGTGCAGCAGATCTGGGACGACGCACTCGCGGCACCGCAATGGGACGGGCCACCCGTCTGGCTGCACGCGGACCTGATCCCCGGTAATCTGCTCCTCCGGGACGGCCGTCTGGTCGGGGTGCTCGACTTCGGCGCCATGGCTACCGGCGATCCCGCCTACGACATCACCCCCGCCTGGCATCTGCTCGACCACAGCAGCCGGCCGGTGTTCCGCGAGATCGTCGCGGCCGATGATGCCACCTGGCGCCGCGCACGTGGGCTCGTCGTGTCTGGCGGGGTCATCGCCCTGCCGTACTACCTGCACACCAATCCGGCGATGGTCGAGACCGCCCGCCGCGGGATCAGCGAGGTCCTCGCCGACCTCGCCTGACACGGTAGCCTCGCCGCCATGCCCACCCTTCCCCCTGGCTGGGAGACCGACCTCGCGGTCCTTCGGCACGGCGGCTCTGAGATCGAGGACCACGGCGACCATCTGCTCGTGCGCAGCCCGCACAACCCCGACTTCCATTGGGGCAACCTGGTCTTCGTCCTGGATCCAGACGCCGTGGACGACGCCGAACGGTGGGTCCAGACGTTCCGGACCGCCTTTCCGGCGGCGACCTGGGTCAGTATCGGCCTGATCCGGATGCCCGAGGAGCAGGACGCCTGGGCCGCCCAGGGACTCGACCTCGAGCTAGAAGACGTGCTCACCACCCGCACCCTGCCCCGCCAGACGCCACTGCCGGAGGGTTACTCGGTGCGGCTCCTCGGCGGGGGAGACTGGACGCAGTACGTCGCCAAGTCCGTGGCCGAGAACGAGCGGACCGGAGAGCACGACACGCAGTCCTTCGCTCGATTCGCCCAGCGACAAGCAAGATCGAGACGGACGCTCTCCGAACGACAGGTCGGAGCCTTCTTCGGCGCGTTCGCTGACGAGATGCTCGTCGCCGACCTGGGCATCGTCCGATGCGGTACGACGGCGCGCTACCAGAGCGTCGGCACCGCGCAGGAGCACCGACGCCGCGGACTGGCCACACACCTCCTCGGCGTTGCCGCGCGCTGGGCAGCCGACCACGGATGTGACCGATGGGTCATCCTCACCGAGCCCACGAACCCCGCCGGGCGCGTCTACCGGAGCCTCGGGTTCACACCGGACACGCCCAACGCCCAGGCCTACCGCAAACCCGCGCGATGACCCTCCGCCTCACCCCGCGCCCACCCGCGCTCCCACCCGGGTGACTTCCCGCGCCGCGAGGACGGGCCACTCTCCGGATTTGCCTGGCCAGCCACCCAGATGGCCCGTGCACCAGGCAGATCTGCCTGGCTGAGGGGGCGTCTGCCTCGCGCAGGGAAACGCCCGCTGGCCGCAAGGTGGAAGGATCGTCGCCATGGCTTTGCGGATCAGGGCGACCTCGCCGAACCCGGCGCTGCTGACTCTGCCATGGGGCCGGCCCCTCGAGGAGTGGGACGGACCGTTCCTGATGACGCTTCCCCGCGGCCTGTCGCGCCACATCGTGCGCTTCGTCCGGGTGCAGGAGCAGGTGTACGCCGTCAAGGAGACCCGCGAGCCGATCGCGTGGGGCGAGTACCGGCTGCTGAGGGACCTGCGCCGCATCAGGGTGCCGGCCGTCGACCCGATCGGCGTGGTGACCGGAAGGGAGACCGAGGACGACGAGCCCATCGAGCCGGCCCTTGTCACCCGCCACCTCAACCACAGCCTCCCCTACCGTGAGCTGTTCTCCCGCGGTGTCAGGCCCGACACGATGCCCAAGCTGGTGGACGCACTCGTCGTCCTGCTGGTCAAGCTGCACCTCGCCGGGTTCTTCTGGGGTGACTGCTCGCTCTCCAACACGCTGTTCCGGCGCTCGGCGGGCGACTTCGCGGCTTACCTCGTCGACGCCGAGACCGGCGAGCTGCACGAGCAGCTGAGCGACGGCCAGCGCGGTCACGACCTCGAGATCGCCACGACCAACCTGTTCGCCGAGATGCTCGACCTGCAGGCGGGCGGGCTCATGAGCGAGGAGATCGACGCGTGCGAACTGGCCACCGGCCTCTCTGGGCGCTACGAGGGGTTGTGGACCGAGCTCACCTCGACCGAGAACTTCTCCACCGACGAGATGTGGCGGATCGAGCAGCGCATCGACCGGCTGAACGACCTCGGCTTCGACGTGGACGAGCTGGACATCGTCACGGACTGGGACGGCTCGACGGTCCGGATCCAGCCCAAGGTCGTCGACGCCGGACACCATCAGCGCCGGCTGCAGGGCCTCACGGGTCTCGACGTCGAGGAGAACCAGGCCCGGCGCCTGCTCAACGACCTCGACGCCTTCGCGGCACACTCCGACCTGCAGCGAGAGGACTCGGCGCTCGTGGCACACCGCTGGCTCACCGAGATCTTCGTGCCGATCGTCGCCAAGGCGCCACCCGAGAAGAAGGCCGAACTCGAGCCAGCCGAGATCTTCCACGAGATCCTCGAGCACCGATGGTACCTCTCGGAGCGCGCCGGCAAGGAGGTCGGCATCGTCGAGACCGCCGAGGACTACGCCGAGCACGGCCTCAGCGGCGTGGCGGCCGCAACAGGCTCCGGGCAATGACCATCCGCTGCACCTGGTTGGTGCCCTCGAAGATCTGCGTCACCTTCGCCTCCCGCATGTAGCGCTCGGCCGGGAAGTCGCGGGTATAACCGTAGCCGCCGAGCACCTGCACGGCATCGGTGGTGACCCGCATGGCGGCATCGGTCGCCACCAGCTTCGCCACCGAGGCGGCGCGGCTGAAGTCACGCCCGGCGTCACGGAGCCGCGCCGCATACAGGTACTGCGAGCGCGCCGTGTCGACCGCCGCCGCCATGTCCGCCAACAGGAACTGCAGCCCCTGGAACTCCGCGATCGCGCGGCCGAACTGATGCCGCTCCTGTGCATAGCCGACGGCCAGGTCGAGCGCGGCCTGCGCGAGCCCGGTCGAAGCGGCGGCGATGCCCAGTCGGCCGGAGTCCAACGCAGAAAGGGCGATCCGCATCCCATCGCCCTCGTCTCCGAGCCGGTACGACGCGTGGACCCGCGCGCCGTCGAAGATGAGCTGCGCCGTGGTCGACGCGGTCATGCCCATCTTCTTCTCCGGCGCGCCGAACGTCATCCCCTCGATGCCCGCTGGCACGTGGAACGCCGTCAGGCCACCCTTCGGGTCCGGCGCAGTCCGCGCGAAGAGCAGGAAGAAGTCGGCGTGCGGGCCGTGGCTGATCCAGGCCTTGGTGCCGGTGACGACGTAGTCCTCGCCGTCGCGCACCGCCTTCGTTGCGATGGCTGACACGTCCGACCCGGCCTGTGGCTCCGACAGCGCATAGGCGCCGAGCTCCTCACCGCCGAGCATGCCGGGCAGCAGGGTGGCCCGCTGCTTCGACGTACCGAACTTGGCCGTCGCGAACGCCGCCAGCGTGTGCACGGAGACGTCTACCGCGACGCTCATCCACGCCGTGGCGATCTCCTCGAGCACCTGCAGGTAGACCTCGTAGGGCTGTCCCCCACCGCCATGGCCCTCCTCGAACGGCAACGACAGCAGTCCCACGCTCCCGAGCAGGGTGAAGACGTCACGGGGGAACGCGCCGTCCGCCTCGGCCTGTGACGCCCGCGGCGCCAGCTGCTCCCGTGAGATCTCCCGCACCAGGTCCAGGAGGTCATGCGCCTCCGAGGTGGGCAACAGTCGCTCGACAACCATCAGGGTCTCTCGTCAGGCCGTCACGGAGCGGCGGCGCCGGTCGATCTCGTAGAGGGCGATACCCGCCGCCACCCCGGCGTTGAGCGACTCCGACGACGTCGACATCGGGACCCGCACCAGCACGTCGCAGCTCTCCCGCACCAACCGGGACAGCCCCTTGCCCTCACTGCCGACGACGAGCACGACAGGTCCCTCGGCGAGCTCGAGATCCGCTATGGCGACCTTGCCGGCGGCGTCGAGGCCGGCGACCATGAGCCCTTCCCGCTTGTAGGTCTCGAGCGCCCGGGTCAGGTTAGTCACCCGGGCGACCGGCACCCGGGCAGCGGCTCCCGCCGACGTCTTCCAGGCGCTCGCGGTCATCCCGGCGGCTCGGCGCTCGGGGACCACGACACCGTGCACCCCGAACGCCGCCGCTGACCGCACGACGGCTCCGAGGTTGCGCGGGTCGGTCACGGCGTCCAGGGCTACCAGCAACGGCGGTTCACCGGCGTTGGCAGCCCGCTCGGTCAGGTCGTGGGGGCCGGCGTACTCGTAGGGCGGGACCTTCATGGCCAGCCCCTGGTGCACCGCGCCGTCGGTCATCTTGTCGAGCGCGGTGCGCGACACCTCGAGGATCGACAGGTTCCGCTCGGCGGCAAGCTTGAAAGCCTCGCGCACCCGGTCGTCACGGTCCGTGTGCTCGGCGATGTAGAGCGACGTCACGGGCACCCGCGCCTGCAGCGCCTCGACGACCGCGTTGCGGCCGGCCACCCAGTCGGCGGACGACGGCGTTCGCCCCCCTGACCGCCTGGCCTCGGGACGGGCTGTTGCTGGCTTGGAGCTCTGAAATGCCTTGTGTCCTTGACGTGCCCCCGCCTTGGGAGTCGGACCTTTGCCCTCGAGACCGCGCTTGCGCCGGCCGCCGGAGCCGGCTGTCGGATTGCCGCCGGCCTTCTTGCGCACCGCCCCGGTGCGCTTGCTGTTGCCCGCCATGGCTCAGCCTTCCTTGCTGTCAACCGACGCGAGCGTCCACCGTGGTCCGGTCGCGGTGTCTTCCACCTCGATACCGGCGGTCCGCAGCTGGTCACGAACCCGGTCGGCGGTCGCGAAGTCCTTGTCGGCACGGGCCTGCTGGCGCTCGTCGACGAGAGAGCGGACCAACACGTCAAGGCTTCTGCCAAGGTCGGAGGAACCGACACCGCGCCGCTGCCAGGCCGAGCTGAGCGGGTCGAGCCCCAGCAGGTCGAGCATGCGCCGTACTGCCGCCAGGTTGCCTCGCAGCGCAGCCGAGTCCCCAGCCGCGAGCAGCTTGTTGCCTTCCCGGATCACTCCCTGCAGGGCTGCCAAGGCAGCTGGAACCGACAGGTCGTCGTCCATCGCGTCAGAAAACTCCGCGCACACCACAGGGGCCGAGGGATAGTCGCCCGTGATCTCGGTAGCGCGCAGCACGAACCCTTCGATCCGTTGGAACGCGGTCGCGGCCGCCCTGAGCGACTCGAAGCTGAACTCGATCACCGACCGGTAGTGCGGCGCGACGAGATAGTAGCGGAGGTCGATCGGCCTCACCTGCTTGACGACCTCACTCACCAGCAAGTCGTTGCCCAGGGACTTGCTCATCTTCTCGCCGCCCAGGTTGAGCATCGCGTTGTGCATCCAGACCCGCGCGAACGCCCGCCCCGCGGCCCGGGACTGGGCCTGCTCGTTCTCGTGGTGCGGGAACCGGAGGTCGAGGCCTCCGCCGTGGATGTCGAACTCGTCGCCGAGGTACTTGCCGACCATCGCCGAGCACTCGAGGTGCCAGCCGGGGCGGCCGATCCCCCACGGCGCCGGCCACGCGGCGGTCTCCGGCTCCTCCTCCTTCTTGAACCCTTTCCAGAGGGCGAAGTCCCGTGGGTCCCGTTTGCCTCTCGGGTCGGCGTCGCCCGCCGGCTCCATGTCGTCGATCCGCTGATGCGACAGCTCGCCGTACGACGGCCAGGACCGCACGTCGAAGTAGACGTCGCCGGAGCCGTCCGCCGCTATGTAGGCATGGCCCTTCGTGATCAGACGGCCGATCAGCTCGAGCATCTCGGGGATGTGCCCGGTGGCGCGCGGCTCGTACGACGGTGGGAGGCAGCCAAGTGCTGCGTAGGCCCCGTGCAGCGCCAGCTCGTTGGCGTAGGCGATCGACCACCACGGTCGTCCCTCCTCCACCTCCTTGGCGAGCACCTTGTCGTCGATGTCGGTGATGTTGGCGACCAGCGTGACGTCGTACCCCAGGTGCTCGAACCAGCGCCGCGCGATGTCGAAGGTCACCTCCTTGCGGATGTGGCCGACATGGGGGGGCCCCTGGACGGTGAGACCACAGTGGTAGATCCCGACCTTCCCCGGCGTGACCGGGACGAAGTCGTGGACCGCGCGAGTCGCGGTGTCGTAGAGGCGAAGCGTCACCGGCACAGGGTACCGAGGAGACTAGCTGCGACCACAACCGAGCGCGCGCCTGTGCGCCGTTGTCCGCGGTCGGAGGTCACAGTTCGAGCGTCCTCGACATGCTCGGCATCGGCGAGAGGGGGAGCTAGCGGCGTGCGCCAGATCTGCTACCGACAGTGGGTCAGCGCTGGGGAGTTCGCCGACGGCTCGCTCGACGGTGTGCATGTGCGGGTGATCGGCTCGTCGTCGAGAGAGCGGTCTCGAGCCGCAGCTTCGACCGGCCGCAGTCCGGAGGGTCGCCAGCCACGTATGACGTGGCGCGCTGGACCTCTCCCGTCGTCACCCCCGGCTTCGCGTTCACCGAGCTCGTCGCGTCCTGGAACACGGTGACGCCGCCCGGCAGCTGGGTCGAGGTCAGCGCCGTCGTGGTGTGCGACGACGGACGGCGTTCCGCGCCGTACATCCTCGGTCGGTGGGCGATGGACGGCGAGACGATCACCCGAACCAGCGTGCCGGCACAGGGCGACGAGCTCGCCAGTGTGGTCGTCGACGTGCTGATTGCCAGCGGGAAGCGACGACTCGTGGGCTGGCAGCTCACCGTTGCCCTGCACCGACTGCAAGGGACGGAGCTGACGCCGGAGGTCGACCTCGTCGCAGCGATGGTCTCCGCCCTGCCCGACAGGCGTCCCGCGCTGCCGGTTCGGTCCCCGGCGATCGGCTCGGGGGTGGTCCTCGACGTGCCGTCGTTCTCCCAGGAGCTGCATGTGGGCCGCTACCCGCACCTGACCGGTGGTGGGGAGTCGTGGTGCAGCCCCGCCGCCAAGGCCATGGTCGTCGCCTACTTCGGTGCCCGCCCGGCTGCTGCGGACTACTCCTGGGTCGACCCGTCGTACGACGACCCGCGGGTGGTCCACGCCGCTGCGCATGTCTTCGACGCCGGCTACGGCGCCGGCAACTGGCCGTTCGGCTGCGCCTACGCCGGCGAGCTGGGGCTTCGGGCCTTCGTGACCCGCCTGCGCTCCCTGGACGAGGCCGAGACGCTCGTCGCCGCCGGCGTCCCCGTGGTCGCCTCGGTCTCGTTCGCCGACGACGAGCTGACCGGCGCGGGCTACGCCACTGAAGGCCATCTGGTGGTCATCGTGGGCTTCACCGACGCCGGCGACGTCATCGTCTACGTCATTCGCCCGCCGGACGTGGCGTTGCCGCCGCCTCCCACGCAGGTCAACTGGTAGCCCCCCGGATTCGTCCGACTCAGTGCGGGGGTTCCAGCGGGAGCCGCTCGGACGAATCCGCAGGGGCGGGCTCTAGCTGACCGAGACCTGGATGCCGTCGTAACCGGTCGCGCCGTTGGGGAGCACGTCGGCGATCTCGTCGGTCTGCGTCTCTCCCGTGGCGTCCGTGGCCCGGACCTGGACGGTGTGCGAGCCCGGCGTCGCCTGCCACCTGTAGGACCACTGGCGCCAGCTGTCGGTCGTCGGGTCTGCGGCAATCTGGCACTCCTGCCACGGGTCGTCGTCGACCCGGACCTCGACCCTGCTGATGCCGCGGTGCTGGGCCCACGCGACACCGGCGACCGCGACCTTCCCGGCCGAGAGACTGGTGCCGTTGCCGGGGACGTCGATGCGGGACTGTGTCTTGATGGGTCCCTTCGGCGACCACCCGCGCTGGGTCCAGAACGCGGCGAAGTCGCTGAACCTCGTCACCTCCAGGTCGACGACCCACTTGGTCGCCGAGACGTAGCCGTAGAGCCCCGGCACGATCATCCGGACTGGGAACCCGTGCTCCGGTGTCAGCGGCTGCCCGTTCATCGCCACCGCGAACAGCGCGTTGCGCCCGTCCGTCAGCACCGAGAGCGGCGTACCAGCCGTCCAGCCGTCGACCGACCTGGACAGCACGGCATCGGCCTCCGGGTGGGGTCCCGCCTCCGCGAGGATCGAGGCGATCGGAACTCCGGCCCAGTAGGCGTTGCTGATCAGGTCGCCGCCGACCGGGTTGGACACGCAGCACAGCGTCAGCCAGGCCTTCGTGAGCCCACGGGCGAGCAGCTCGTCGTACGTGAGCGTGATCTCCCGGTCCACCATGCCGTGGATCCGGACCTGCCAGTCGTCGGGTTCGACGAGCGGCACCGCCACCGCCGTGTCGATGCGGTAGAAGTCCGGGACCGGAGTTACCCACGGCGCTACGCCGTCGACCCCGACGGAGACGTCGGGCACCACGGGAACCGCCCCGAACCGCCGCATCAGCGAGGTCCGCGCCGCCTCGACCTTGGCCCGCCCATGGGCGAGGGCGCGGCCCGCGACCGTGACGGCTACCGACGAGGCGACGACGATCCCGACGAGGCGGAGGAAGGAACGGCGGCTGGTCGCCTGGACGGCGGTCGGTAGCGGCCGCTCCCCTGCCGTGGGGCGAGACGCGAACGCGGCCCGCTCGGCCAGGATCGAGAGCATCAGCATCGCGACCAGTACGCCGATGATGGCCGGAAGGTAGCGGGTGGTTCCCGATGGCAGCCGGCTGCGGACGGCGGCCAGCAGGACCACGCCCATCCCTGCGAAGACGACCAGCCCGGCGAGGCGCGACGACAGCGCGACCACCCCGGTGGCTGCACTGAGGACGAGGAGTCCGAGGAGCGTCACGATGATGACGAGCGGCTTGTCGTGGTGGCCGAGATGAGCGATGACGAACTCGACGACGGACCCGGGGGTGAGCGCGATGATGCACTCGGCCACGGCCTCGACGGGCGACACACGCAGATGCGCGAAGCCGTTCAGCAGCTCCGACACGGCAAGCCCGGCGCCCGCGGCCACGATACCGGCGAGGGCGCCACGGGCCTGCACGCGGCTCATCCTCATACCGCGATCCTGCCTCAACGCCACACGCATCCGAAGCCCGACGACCATCAGCGGCCCGACCGTCACACTTTCGTCAGAACTGATGCCTGGGCTGGCATGATGCCATCGTGACCAGCATCTTCGAGGGCCGCCCCTGGGCCCGCCCCGTGGGGCGACCCATGCCTCGCGTCGGCGTCGGGGTGGACGTCCACCGGCTCGAGCCTGGCCGCGAGCTCTGGGTCGCCGGCCTGCACTGGCCGGGCCACGACCGAGGACTGGCTGGGCACTCCGACGGCGACGTCGTGGCGCACGCCTGCTGCGACGCCCTGCTGTCGGCTGCCGGACTCGGCGATCTCGGCAGCCAGTTCGGTACGTCGGACCCCGCCTGGGCCAGCGTGTCCGGCGCCGCCCTCCTGACCGAGACCGCCCGCCGCCTGGGCGCGGCAGGCGTGGCGGTCGGGAACGTCGCCGTGCAGCTCGTCGGAAACCTGCCGCGACTGGGCCCGCGACGAGACGAGGCGGAAGCCGTGCTGGGCACCGCCTGCGGCGCCCCGGTGAGCGTCTCTGCGACGACCACCGACGGCCTCGGTATGACCGGTGAGGGTGCCGGCCTCGCGGCCATCGCCACCGCGCTCGTCATGCGCTGAGCGCGTCGCCGGCTGCGGCCCGCCCCGGGGCCGCCTTCGCTGTCACCCTTGGGCGAGCAGCGCCTCGGCCAGGGCGAGGTCGACCGGGTTGGTGATCTTGAACGCCCGCGGGTCTCCCTCGACGAGCCGGACGGGCTCTCCGGCTGCCTCGACGAGGGAGGCGTCGTCGGTTGCCAGATCCGTGCCGGCGGCTTCGTGCGCCCTTCGGAGGGCACCCACGGTGAAGCCCTGGGGCGTCTGGACCAGCCGGACCCACGAACGGTCCAGGGGGGCGCTGGAGCCGTCGGGGGACACCTGCCGCAATGAGTCCGGCGCGCCGATGGCCGGTACGACGCACGCCGCGCCCTCCGCGAGGGCGGCCAGCACCCGTCGTACGACGTCGGCCGGCACGAGCGGTCTGGCAGCATCGTGGACCAGCACCCAGGTGATCGAGTCGCTCACCGCCGCGAGAGCGCTGCGCACGGACTGCTGGCGGGTGCCGCCCCCAGCGACGGCGACGAGGCGGACGCCCGGGACCCGCAGTCGCAGGTTGTCGAGCTGCTGCGCGGGAGCCGCGATCACGATCTCGTCGACGTACGGCGCCAGTGCGTCGGCGCTCCGCTGGAGAATCGTCTCCCCGGCGAGGACGCGCAGCGCCTTGGGCGCTGTACCGCTGTCACCGCCGGAGCGGAGCCGCCGACCGTCACCGGCGGCGGGGATGAGAGCGGCGACGCGGATGGGCACGTCGCTAGGAGGCGAGGACCTCTTCGAGCATCGTGTAGGCCTTGTCCTCGTTGGTGTGCTCCGCAAGGGCGAGCTCGGAGACCAGCACCTGACGAGCCTGGCCGAGCATCCGCTTCTCGCCCGCGGACAGGCCGCGCTCGCGGTCCCGGCGCCACAGGTCGCGAACGACCTCGGCGACCTTCATGACATCACCGGAGTGCAGCTTCTCCATGTTTGCCTTGAAGCGCCGCGACCAGTTGGTCGGCTCCTCGACATGCTCGGCACGCAGCACGTCGAAGACGCGCTCCAGGCCTTCGGCGTCGACGACATCGCGGACGCCGACGAGATCGAGGTTGCAGGCCGGCACCCGGATCTCCAGGTCGTTTTGGGCTACTATGCGAAGAACCAGGTAGAGCCTGTCCTCGCCCTTGATCGTGCGGGTCTCGATGTCCTCGATGACGGCCGCCCCATGATTCGGGTAGACCACGGTCTCGCCGACCTTGAAAGTCATGTGTAGGGTACCCCTTTCGACCCACCCAGGATACCACGGCACGATGCCTCGCGGAATCGTGTTTCCCCAGGTCAGAGCGCTTATTGAGGCTTGACAAATACTCGTCTTCATGCCTCGCGCCCGTCCCGCGGGGTCGGGGTCGCCGGCTTTCGCTACGCTGGGCACGGCCTCGCTCGGAGAGCCTCAGACGCAGCGACCCAGGAGGACGACGGACCGTGGCGACCCACTCATCGGCCACTCGACCGCGGGTCGCTCGTCGCTCTCCCCACCGTCTCGCTGGCTGCCTGGCGCTGCTGATCCCGCTGCTCGCCGCCTGCGGGACGGGTTTCCAGGCCCAGACGAACCAGATCTACCAGCCCGGTCCCGGCATCAGCGTGCGCACCGGCGGCGTCTACACCGTCAACATGCTTGTCGTCTCCGACGGCGCGGGCAACGGCACCCTCGTCGCGGCGCTCATCAACCAGGCAAAGCAGCCCGACACACTCGAGAGCGTCAGCCTGACCGACCGATCGGGGCGAGCCGTCGACACCACGATCGTCGGCGGCACCGTCTCGCTGCCGTCCCAGCGCGCCGTTCAGTTCGCAGACACAGGTGCCGTTCGGGCCGCAGGCACTCTGACCGCTGGGGCCTACTACTCGATCACGTTGACGTTCCGCAACGCTGCTCCCGTCACGGTGATGATCCCCGTGGTCTCGCGGTCCGCCGAGTACGACGCCGTACCCCTCGGCCCGCTGCCCACCAGCGCGACGCCGAGCTAGCGCCCCCCGTCAGGCGCCGGCCACGGTGCCGACGGGCACGTCGTACTTGTAGCCGAGTCCTCGCACGGTCACCAAATAGCGCGGCATCGCCGGGTCGGGCTCGATCTTGGCGCGCAGCCGCTTGACATGCACATCGAGGGTCTTGGTATCGCCGACGTAGTCGGCCCCCCATACCCGGTCGATCAGCTGACCGCGGGTGAGCACCCGGCCGGCGTTGCGCAGGAACATCTCGAGCAGCTCGAACTCCTTGAGCGGCATCCGCACCTCCGAGCCGTGAACCGTCACGAGGTGACGTTCCACGTCCATCCGCACTTGGCCGCACTGGAGTGTCGCGGGGAGCAGCTCCGGCTCGACACCGCGGCGCAGCACGGCCCGGATCCGCGCGACCAGCTCGCGCGGGCTGTACGGCTTGGTCACGTAGTCGTCGGCGCCGAGCTCGAGCCCGACCACCTTGTCGACCTCGCCGTCCTTGGCGCTGACCATGATGACCGGGACCGAGGAGACCTGACGGATCCGGCGGCACACCTCGGTGCCGGGGAGCCCCGGAAGCATGAGGTCGAGAAGCACGATGTCCGCACCGGCCCGCTCGAACTCGGCAAGCGCGTCCGGGCCGGTCGCCGCCAGCGACACCTCGAAACCCTCCTTGCGGAGCATGTAGGCCAACGCGTCGCTGTAGCTGTCCTCGTCCTCGACGACCAGTACCCGGGTCACGAGGCCTCCTTGGCCTGGGCGCCCGATGTCGCGTGTGCCACGTCTCGAGGCGGTGCCTCCACAACGGGACCGGGCCTTGCTGAGATCCGCCGGGTCACCGGATGGCCGGCGTCGTCGAGCTGGGCAGGCAGCGACATCGTGAACGTCGACCCGTCCCCCTCGACGCTCCACACCCGCACCTCGCCGCCGTGGGTTGCCGCCACGTGCTTCACGATCGAGAGCCCGAGGCCGGTGCCGCCGGTGTCGCGGGCTCGTGCGGGGTCCACCCGATAGAAGCGCTCGAAGATCCGCTCCACCTCGCTGGCCGGGATGCCTACTCCTTGGTCGGTGACGGCGATGTCGACCATGCGATCCACCAGTCGCGCCGAGATCGTGACCTTTGTGCGTGGCTGGCTGTAGACCACCGCGTTCTCGACGAGGTTGCCAAGGGCGGCCAGGATCTGGCCGCCGTTGCCGTGGACGACGCAGCCAGGTTCGCCCGCGAAGGTGAGCTCGACCTGCTTGCCACCCGCGTCGACACGAACTCGGTCCATCGCCCGCTCCACGATCTCGTCCACGACGACGCCCGTCGCGTCCTCGAGCGGATCGTCGCCCTGGAGACGGGACAGCTCGATGATCTGCTGGACCAGCCGGGTCAGCCGTTCGCTCTCCATCTGCATGCGGGCCGCGAACCGGGTCACGGCCTCCGGGTCGTCGGCTGCCTGTGCGACGGCCTCGGCGAGCAGATTGAGGGCCCCGACGGGCGTCTTCAGCTCGTGGCTCACGTTGGCGACGAAGTCCCGCCGGATCGCCTCGACGCGGCGTTCCCGCGTCCGGTCTTCCACCAGGACGAGCACCAGCCGGCTTCCCAGCGGCGCCACCCGCGCGGCCACGTTGAGAGCGGCTCCACTGCGGCTGCGCCGGAGCATCAGCTGTCCCTCGCGGATCTGGCCGTCTCGTCGTACCAGATGCACCATCTCCAGCAGCTCGGGAACATCGAGGCGAGAGCCGCGAACGATGCCGAGCAAGTGGGAGGGCGCGCTCGCCTTGAGCACCTCGTCGTCCGGCCCGAGGACGAGCGCCGACGACCGCAGTACCGACAGCACCGCGGCGACCCCCCGGGGGACGAGCGGCTCGTTCACGGACGGCGTGCGGCCCTGGGCGCGCTCACTCAGCCGCCACGCGAGCACGGTGACCGCGCCGAGCAACGCTCCGAAGACGCCTCCCACCAGAAGGGCCGTGGACGTCTGCATGCTGTGATCGTACGCACGCGGGTGCCGGTGACCCGCTATCCACAAGCCGGGTGACTGTCCGGTTTCGGCGACTGTTCACCATCCGTTCATGTTCCGACGCCTCGCCGTTACCCGGTGGCTCTACGGTGGCGCCATGCGCGATCAGTACCAGCACCAGCTCGACTCCGTCCTGGCCAGCCTCGTCGTCATGACCGGCGCGGTCCGGACTGCGCTCGCGGAAGCGACGAGGGCCTTGCTGGAGGCAGACTCGACCCGGGCCGAGGCCGTCATCGGCGGAGACCTCGCGATCGACGGCGCCCGGCAGCGGATCGAGGACGAGAGCTTCGACATCCTCGCGCGCCAGTCCCCAGTCGCGGGCGACCTGCGGATGCTCGTCGCCTCCCTCCGGATGGTCACCGACCTGGAGCGGATGGGGGACCTCGCCGTCCACGTCGCCCGGGTCGCTCGGCGCCGTTACCCCGCGCAGGCGGTGCCGCTCCTGCTCGTCCCGACGATCAAGGCCATGGCGGCGACCGCTGACGACATGATCGCCCAGGCTGCCGAGATCATCGCCAGCCGCGACATCAACGCCGCTCAGACGCTCGAGGACACCGACGACCAGATGGACACGCTGCGCCGCTCGATGTTCGAGGCGCTGCTGAGCGACGAGTGGGCCGAGACCGTCGGCCGGGTGGAGCCCGCCATCGACATCGCCTTGCTGGGCCGCTACTACGAGCGCATCGGCGACCATGCCGTGTCGATGGCCCGCCGTCTCATCTTCATCGTCACGGGCGAGCACCCGGTCAGCGCCTGAACCTCACCGCGGGTGCCGACGGCGACCGCTAATAGGCTGCCGACATGACAGATGCGCCCCATCGGCTTGTCTTGCTGCGCCACGGCGAGAGCGAGTGGAACGCCAAGAACCTCTTCACCGGATGGGTGGACGTCGCGTTGAGTGCGAGGGGTCGCGACGAGGCGGCGCGCGGCGGCCCGCTCCTCGCGGATCGTGGCCTGCTTCCCGACGTACTCCACACTTCGGTGCTTCGACGGGCGATCGCGACCGCGCAGATCTGCCTGGACACGGTCGACCGGCACTGGATCCCGGTGCGCCGGTCCTGGCGGCTCAACGAGCGCCACTACGGCGCCTTGCAGGGCAAGGACAAGAAGGAGACCCTCGCGGAGTTCGGCGAGGGGCAGTTCATGCTCTGGCGGCGCAGCTACGACACACCACCGCCGCCGCTCGCCCCAGACAGCGAGTTCAGCCAGTCCGGCGATCCGCGGTACGCCGACCTGCCGGCCGAGATCGTGCCTCGCACGGAGTGCCTGGCGGACGTCCTCGCGCGGGTGCTGCCGTACTGGTACGACGTGGTCGTGCCCGACCTGCGCCGTGGTTCGACGGTGCTCGTCGCCGCTCATGGGAACTCGCTGCGCGCCCTCGTCAAGCACCTCGACTCGATGTCGGAGGCGGCGGTCGTGAGCCTGAACATCCCTACCGGGATTCCGCTGCTGTACGAGCTTGACGACACGTTGCGCCCGGTGACCCGAGGTGGCGAGTACCTGGATCCCGTCGCCGCTGCCGCTGCCATCGAGGCCGTCGCCAACCAGGGCCGCTGACTCCCACTCGTTCTCTCATGTTGAGAGGCCATTTGCGTCCCATGCCGCCGGACCAGGTTGGCCACTCAACATGAAGGACCGGACCTGATCGGCCACTCAACCGGAGGGAGGGGGTGGGGACTCGATCCAGCCGCGGAAGGCGTCGAGGTTTCGCGTCGATTCCCCGCGCTTCTGCCGCCACTCCCACTCCCTGCGGATCGAGGTGCCGAAGCCGAGCTCGAGGATGGTGTTGAACGACTCGTCCGCGTAGGACAGGACCGCCCCCAGCACCCGGTCGAGCTCGGCGGCTGTCACCGAGGACAGCGACAGGCGTCCGTCGAGGTAGATGTCGCCGCTGTGGTCGATCGCGAACGCGACGCCGTAGAGGCGCAGGTTCCGCGCCAGCAGCCACCGGTAGACACCCTCGTGGTTCTCGTCGGGGTTGCGGCAGACGAACGCGTGCACGGAAAGGGCATGGTCGCCGACCACCAACCGGCACGGCGTCGAGAGCTTCCGCTCGCCCGGCAGGTCGAATGCGAACGTCCCCGGCTGCGGCTCCTGCGCGCCGATGCCCGCCTCGGCGAGGGCCGCTCGGACGATGCCGAGCACGTGCTCCTCGGACGGTGTCGTCATTGGGCGGCGGCCAGCGATGCACGCGACGTGAGCGCCTGCGCGTCCAGGTAGGCGTCGAGTGTCCGCTCCGCCGTGCGCGACCACCCGAAGGTCGTGGCGTGCTCCGCGGCAACCCGCCCGAACGACGCCAGCAGCAGCGGGTCGTCGAGCAGCCGCTCGAGCACGACCGCGTACTCGTCCGGGCGATGGCCGTCGACGAGAACCCCGGTGACCCCGTCCCGTACGGCAGTGGGCAGCCCGCCGACGTTGGCGGCGACCACCGGCGTACCGCACGCCTGCGCTTCCAGCGCGACGAGACCGAAGGACTCGTTGTACGACGGGACGCACACCACGGATGCCGCCCGGTAGTAGGTGGCGAGCTCGACCTGCCCGACCGGGGGCACGAAGCGGACGACGTCGGTGACGCCGAGCTGTGCCGCCAGCACACGAAGCGCCTGCGGCGTGTCCACGCCGCTGCCGGAGGGGCCACCGATGATCGGCACCACGAGCCGCGACCGCAGGTCGGGGCGCCTGGCCGCGATCGCAGCGGCGGCTCTCACCAGCACATCGGGAGCCTTCAGCGGTTGGAGCCGCCCAGCGAACATCACGACAAGGGCGTCGCGGTCGATGTCTAGGCGGCGCCGCGCGAAGGCTTTGTCGCCAGGGCAGAACACGCTCAGATCCACACCAGGGTTGATGATTCGCACGCGCTCGGCGTCGGCGTCGTACAGGTCGACGAGCTGGTCGCCCTCGGCTGCGGTGTTCGCGATGATCAGGTCCGCCGCGTCGACGACCTGCTGCTCGCCGATGACGCGGGCCGCCGGCTCGGCCTCGTCGCCGGTGGCGAGCAGGTCGTTCTTGACCTTCGCCATCGTGTGCATGGAGTGGACGAGCGGCACGCCCCACCTGTCCCGCGCCAGGGCCCCCACCTGCCCCGAGAGCCAGTAGTGCGAATGGATCAGGTCGTAGTAGCCCGGCTCGTAGGCGGCCTCCGTGCGCAGCACCTCACGGGCGAACGTGCAGAGCTGCCCCGGGAGGTCGCTCTTGGTGAGCCCCTCGAAGGGACCTGCGATCACCTGGCGGACCACGATGCCCGGTGCCATCTCGATGACGGTCGGCTGGGAGCCTGACGTTGCCCGGGTGAAGATCTCGACCTTGATGCCAAGGGCCGCGAGTCGACGGGAGAGCTCGACGACGTACACGTTCATGCCGCCCGCGTCGCCGGTCCCTGGCTGTTCGAGCGGGGAGGTGTGGACGCTGAGCATGGCGACCCGGCGCAGAGCTGGGGTACGACGGCCCACGCGCACGACGTTGTCATCGTGAGCGTCTGACCCGCTCGAGCGCTGCACGCGACTCGTCACCTCCGTGTCACCTCAACACCGCGTCAGCCTCTCGTATTTCCCAACCGCGCGGAAATCACTGGGCGGCTCCCTGCCCGACGCCGCACCGGGACGGGACCGGGTGACAGGATGCCGACATGCAGGATTCCCGCCCCCGAGCCGTGGTCACGGGCGCCAGCAGCGGCATAGGAGCGGCGTGCGCCCGCCAGCTCGCTGCCGCCGGCTTCCATGTCATCGGCGCGGCCAGGCGAGCGGACCGTCTGCGCGAGCTGGCCGCAGCCATCGACGGCACCGCCGTTGCGTGCGACATCACCGACCCCGACCAGGTGGGGGCGCTTGCCGACAAGGTGGGCGGGTCCCTCGCCGTCCTCGTCAACAACGCCGGCGCAGCCTTCGGTTTCGGCTCCGTCGCAGAGACCGACCCAGCGCAGTGGCGGTCGATGTACGAGCTCAACGTCATCGGGACGCTCCTTGTCACGCAGGCGTTGCTCCCGGCGCTCGTCACCGGCGGTGACGGTGTCCTGATCATGATGGGCTCGACGGCCGGGCACGCGACCTACGCCGGCGGTGGCGGCTACACGGCGGCCAAGCACGCCGTCGCCGCGCTGACCCAGACACTGCGCCTCGAGCTGCTCGGCAAGCCGGTGCGCGTCACGGAGATCTGCCCCGGCATGGTGCAGACGGAGGAGTTCGGGCTGGTGCGGTTCGGCGGCGACGAGTCGAGACGGGACGCGGTGTACGCCGGGGTACCCGAGCCACTGACGGCCGACGACGTCGCGGACGCCGTGACATGGGTCGCGACCCGGCCGGCACACGTCAACATCGACAGCCTGACGATCCGACCGCGCGCCCAGGCGACCCAGGACAAGGTCCACCGGGAGGCATGAACGAGCCCGGAGCGGCGGGCTTGAAGCCAGCTCAGGACCAGGTGACCCG
>JBBJMF010000101.1:0-9700 GCA_037719575.1 Nocardioidaceae bacterium | reverse complement strand
CAGGCTGCGGGCCACCTGCCACCCACCCAGGTTGCCTGCCGCGGCCGAGCGCCAGATGTGCGCGGAGAGCGCCGTACCGGCATCCCCGACGATCTCGGCAAGCTCGGCGATCTTCGCCACCGGCACCTTCGCCTCAGCCGCGGCCATCTCGAACGTGTACGACGCATAGTCGGCCTCGAGCCGGTCGAGGAACACCTCGAACACCGGATCCGCGTCGGGATGCAGGCGCTCGAGGTAGACGTCCCAGTTGACCCACCGCCGCACATAATCGGCGTCGATCCGTCTCGTACGCAGGAGATAGGACGCGACCGAGAGCAGGATCGCCGCCTCGCTCCCCGGCCACGGGGCGAGCCACAGGTCCGCGTGGGATGCCGTGTTCGACATCCTCGGGTCGACGACGACCAGCTTGGTGCCGGCCGCCTTGGCCTCCATGATGCGCTGCGCGTGCGGGTTGAAGTAGTGGCCGGCCTCGAGATGTGAGGAGAGCAGCAGGATCGCCTTGCTGTTCGCGTGGTCGGGTGAAGGCCGGTCGTAGCCGCCCCACAGTGTGTAGCCGAGCCGCGCGCCTGCCGAGCAGATGTTCGTGTGTGAGTTGTGGCCGTCGACGCCCCACGCCAGCAGGAAGCGCTCCGCGAAACCGTCCTCGCCCGGCCGGCCGACGTGGTACATCACCTCGTTGCGGCGGTCCTCGACGATCGCGGACCTGATCCTGGCGGCGATGTCGTCGAGCGCCTCGTCCCAGCTGACCCGCTCCCACTGCCCACTCCCCCGCGGACCGGCCTGCCTCAGCGGGTGCAGGATGCGCTCGGGGTCGTCGAGCTGGTTGATCGTCGCTGGACCCTTGGCGCAGTTGCGGCCCCGAGACCCGGGATGCGCCGGGTTGCCCTCGAGCTTGGTGATGCTGAGGTCGTCCTTCGCCACGTGCGCGAGCAGCCCGCATGCAGACTCACAGTTGAAGCACGTCGTCGGGATCAGCATGAACTCGCGGGTGACCTTGCGGGGATGGGCCTTCGCGTCGTAGGCGACGAAGCTGTCCCACTCCTCCGGCGGCGGGTAGTTGCGCAGCGCCTCGTGTCGGCGTTGACCCGGTAACTCGCTGGGCTGCCGGTTCGGTGTCATGACAACGGAACCTCCTGGCCGGCCCGCACGAAGCAGAGCTCGTAGCTCAGGATCGAGACCTGGGCGAGGACGCCGGCAACGGCGACCAGCGGCTGACCGCCGCTCGTTCCGTTCCAACCGAGCCCGGCGAGGACGACGATCGGCGCGGCCAGAGCCACCGTCAGGCCCCAGTACAGCCAGGCATAGCGGCCATGCGTCATGATCCGCGCGCCTCGGGTGGCACCGGCGGTGTCGTGACGGCCGAGCAGCTCGACGAGGGTGACCGCCACCTGAGCGAGTGTCGCGAACACCAGGACCCTGGCGACCAGGGCCGCCGGCCGCTCGGGTGCGTCGCCCCACAACGAAAGGGCCGCCATCGCGCCCGCTCCTGCCATCAGCGCCTGCCCTACGAGATGGGGGAAGAGCCAACGCGACTGCCACAGGTCGCGTCCCTCGGCCTGCGCGAACAGGAAGGCCGTGTAGCCGGCGGCCATGACGGCTGCCGGGATGCTCAGCAGCGCCAGCACCACGTTCAGCGGATGCGAGTCGAGCGAGAGGATCTGCGCCAGCAACCAGGCTCCCGAGACGGCGGCCACCAACGCCAGGCAGTAGCTCCCCTTGACCAGCCAGGAGGTCAGGTTCGGCTTCGTCAGCAGGTAGTAGAACCGCTCGGGACGCTTCAGATCCCACACCAGCAAGCCTCCGGTGACCGCCGTACCCGCGACGGCGAGCAGCGGACCGAGACCGGGCGGCCCGTCGACGGCGCTCCCGAAGAGCACCGCGAGCGCCGTCACGAGCAGTGCACCGGCCCCGAGCCCCTTCGTCCACAGGTACGTCGCCACCCGCCACCCCCAGGGTCGGGAGTGCTCCGTGTTCAGGGTGGTCGCGGCCGTGGGGTCGGCGCCGTCCCCGTCGCCGGCCATCAGCAGCCGCAGGTCGTCGGGCTGCGCCCAGATGTAGGTGTCGCGGACCGGCGCGGCGAGCGGGTCGAGGACGAGGGTGCTGGCGCCGAGGTAGTGGACGTTGGGGCCGGTCCGCTGCTCGGGTGCTCGGACCGTCGTCTCGTTGGAGGCGACCAGCTGGCTGATGCCGCTCCCCGGATCGTCGAGGTCGCCGACCCAGATCGACTGTGTCGGGCAGACGGTCACACACGCGGGCTCGAGCCCGTTGTCGACCCGGTGCGCGCAGAAGTTGCACTTGGCGGCGGTGTTGGTCTCCTTGTCGATGTAGATCGCGTCGTACGGGCAGGCCTGCATGCACGACTTGCAGCCGATGCACAAGTCACTGTCGAAGTCGACGATGCCGTCCTCGCGCTTGAACAGCGCGTTCGTCGGACAGATCGCGATGCAGGGCGCGTCGGTGCAGTGGTTGCACCGCATCACTCCGAAGTCGCGGGTCGAGTCGGGGAACGTGCCGGAGTCGACGTACTTGACCCAGGTGCGGAACTGCCCCACCGGTATCTGGTGCTCGGTCTTGCAGGCGACGGTGCACGCGTGGCAACCGATGCACGTGCGGTGGTCGATGGCGAAGCCGTACCTCACGCGAGCCCCTCCCGCGCCTCGCCCACCGGTCGGATCAGCCCCTCCTGGGCGACCGACGCGACGAGCCGCCCGTCGCTGCTGAAGACCTTGCCGAGCGCGAAGCCCCGGGCCCCCGACGCCGAGGGCGAGTGCTGGTCGTACAACAGCCACTCGTCCACTCGGAACGGGCGGTGGAACCACATCGAGTGGTCGAGCGAGGCCGGCTGGATCTGTGGCGAGACGATGAGCACCTTGTGCGGGACCAGGCTCACCCCGAGCAGCGTCAGGTCACTGGCGTAGGCGAGCACGCACGTGTTCGTGAGGCGGTCGTGGGGCACCGCTCCCGAGGCCCTGACCCAGATCTGCGCCCGGGCCGGCTCCGCGTCGCCGGCCAGCGTCCCGCCGGGCCGGGAGTCCCCGGCATAGCGCACGTCGAGCGCCGCCCACTCCCGCTCCCAGGACAAGTCGTCGGAGCGGCCGGTCACCCGGCGGAACAGGTCGCCCATCGTCGGACAGTCCTCCGGCGGGGGCACGGCGGGCATCGCGTCCTGGTGGTCGAAGCCGGTCTCCGTCAGGTGGAACGAGGCCGTCAGGAAAAAGATCGAGGTGCCGTGCTGGCGGGCCACCACGCGCCTGGTGGCGAACGACCGACCATCGCGGATCCGTTCCACGTCGTACACGATCGGGACTGCGGTGTCCCCGGGCCGCAGGAAGTAGGCGTGCAGGGAGTGGACGGAGACCTCCGGCGGGACCGTCTGCGACGCGGCCGAGAGCGCCTGCGCCGCCACCTGACCACCGAACACGCGTTGCCTCGTGGTGTCCGGCTGCCGGCCCCGGAACAGATCCTCCTCGAGCCGCTCGAGCTCGAGCAGGTCGAGCAGCTCGGGGACGGAGTTCGGCACCGGTCGATCATCGCACTCACCGGTCACTGCCTCATCTGGGCGGTGGTCGACCCTCGAGGCGAGCTGGATTCACGTCACGCTGTTCGACCGTGCGCTTGGCGCGGTTGCCGTGCGCGGCGTGCAGACGCTGACGGTCGACGACGAGGTCGTGGCGATCGCCGCGGCCCGCCTCGGCCTGGCATGACAACATCAGCTGCTACCCGACGTTACCGGCGAGTAGCATGGTCCGTTGCGGGCAACGCACCGCGTCCGAGGCCTGGGTTTGTCAGAGGACTGCGCCCGACCGAGATCCCGAGTGGAGGAGCGCCCATGCCCCGCGAACTACGTGAGGTCGTCTTCGTCGACGGCGTCCGCACCCCTTTCGGCAAGGCGAACGGGGTGTACGCCGACACCCGCGCCGACGACCTGGTGGTCAAGTGCATCGCCGAGCTGATGCGCCGCCACCCGGAGCTCCCGCCGGAGCGTGTCGACGAGGTGGCGATCGCCGCGACGACGCAGATCGGCGACCAGGGCCTCACGATCGGCCGCACCGCCGGTCTGCTCAGCGGCCTCCCGAAGACGACGCCCGGCTTCGCGATCGACCGGATGTGCGCCGGCGCGATGACGGCGGTCACCACGACAGCGGCGGGGATCGCCTTCGGTGCGTACGACGTGGTCGTCGCGGGTGGCGTGGAGCACATGGGCCACCACCCGATGGGCGAGGGCGTGGATCCGAACCCCCGGATCATCGCCGAGAAGCTCGTCGACCCGTCCGCGCTCGTGATGGGCCAGACCGCGGAGAACCTGCACGATCGGTTTCCCGACGTCACCAGGGAGCGCGCCGACGCCTTCGCGGTGGCCTCCCAGGCGCGGACGGCAGCGGCGTACGCGAACGGCACCATGCAGCCGCACCTTGTCGACGTGGCGACCAGGTCGCCCGAGCTCGGCTGGGGTTTGGTGAGCCGCGACGAGCCTCCACGACCGGGTACGACGGTAGCCGACCTGGAGACGCTCAAGACCCCTTTCCGCCCGCACGGTCGGGTGACCGCCGGGAACTCGGCCGGCCTGAACGACGGTGCGACCGCCTGCCTACTGGCAGCCGAGGACACTGCTCGCGAGCTGGGGCTCCCGATCCGGATGCGGCTCGTCTCGTTCGCCTTCGCGGGCGTGGAGCCCGAGGTCATGGGAGTCGGCCCGATCCCTGCCACGGAGAAGGCGCTGGCCAAGGCCGCCTTGACGATCGACGACATCGGCCTGTTCGAGATCAACGAGGCCTTCGCGGTGCAGGTGCTGGCCTTCCTCGACCACTACGGCATCGCCGACGACGACCCACGGGTCAACCCCTACGGCGGCGCGATCGCCGTCGGGCATCCCCTCGCGGCCTCGGGGGTTCGTCTGATGGTGCAGCTGGCCGACCACTTCGCCGGGCACCCCGAGGTGCGCTACGGCATCACCACGATGTGTGTCGGGATCGGCATGGGAGGCACCGTCGTCTGGGAGAACCCGCACTGGTCGGAGACGGTCGCATGAGCAGCTCCCTCGACAGCATGCTCGACGCTCTGTCCGACGAGGGGGTCCCCCTCGCCGGCGACGAGGTCGTGACCCGGGCTTTGAGTCGCGACGTGGAGCTGCCGCTCGGCGCGGGGACGATGGCGCTGGTCACGCTCGACAACGGACACGACCACACCAAGCCGAACACATTCGGCGCTGGCGCCCTCCGCTCCCTCAACGATGCCCTCGCCGCCGCACTGGCCCGTGACGACGTGACGGCGATCGGGGTCACCGGCAAGCCTTTCGTCCTCGCCGTCGGCGCCGACCTGGCTGGGATGGCGACGATCCGCTCCCGCGACCAGGCCAAGGCGATCGCCCAGGTGGGCCACGGGGTGATGCGCAAGCTCGGTGACGGCGGCAAGCCGTCGTTCTGCTTCGTCAACGGCGCGGCGCTCGGCGGTGGGCTCGAGCTCGCCCTGCACTGCGACTACCGCACCGTGCTGGACTCGGCCTCGGCGATCGCGCTGCCCGAGGTGTTCCTGGGCATCGTGCCGGGGTGGGGCGGCGCCTACCTGCTGCCGAACCTCATCGGCGCGGAGCGGGCGGTCGGGGTCATCGTCGAGAACGCCCTCAACCAGAACACCATGCTGAACGGCTCGAGGGCGTTCGACCTGGGTATCGCCGACGCGATGTTCGGCGGCGCCGACTTCCTCGAGCGGTCGCTGATGTGGGCCGCGCAGGTGCTCACCGGTGAGGTCGTCGTACGACGGGCCGAGGTCGACCGCGGTGAGGGGTGGGCCGAGGCCGTGGCCAAGGGCCGGGCGGGTGTCGAGACGCGCCTGCGCGGAGCCGCCCCGGCGCCCTACCGAGCCCTCGACCTGATCGAGGACGCGCGCACAGCTGACCGGGACACTGCCTTCGCAGCAGAGGACGATGCTCTCGCCGACCTCGTCATCAGTCCGGAGCTGCGTTCGGGGCTCTATGCGTTCGACCGCGTGCAGACGCGCGCCCGCAAACGGGCGGGCGCGCCCGACAGCCACCTGGCCCGGCCGGTCGAAAAGGTGGGCATCGTCGGGGCCGGGTTGATGGCGAGCCAGCTGGCGCTGCTGTTCGTCCGGCGGCTCGAGGTGCCGGTAGTGATAACCGACCTCGACCAGGAACGTGTCGACGCCGGCGTCGCGTCGGTCCACGCCGAGGTCGAGAAGCTTCGCGCACGGGGGCGGATCACCGGCGACAAGGCAAGCCGGGTCAAGCGCCTCGTGACGGGATCGACGAGCCTGAACGACTTCGCCGACACCGACTTCGTCCTCGAGGCGGTCTTCGAGGAGCTCGGGGTGAAGAAGAAGGTGTTCGCGGACCTCGAAGCAGTTGTCGGCCCCGAGACCGTGTTGGCCACGAACACCTCGTCGCTGTCCGTCACCGAGATGACCGCCGACCTCCAACAGCCGGAACGCGTCGTCGGGTTTCACTTCTTCAACCCGGTGGCGGTGCTGCCGCTGCTGGAGATCGTCCGCGGCAAGGCCACGGACGAGGCGAGCCTGGCCACCGCCTTCGCCGTCGGCAAGGCCCTCAAGAAGTCGTCGGTGCTGGTCAAGGACGCTCCCGCCTTCGTCGTCAACCGGCTCTTGACCCGCTTCCTCGGTGAGGTGACCAAGGCCGTCGACGAGGGCACCGCCCCGGCTGTCGCCGACCACGCCCTCGACCCGCTCGGGCTGCCGATGAGCCCGTTCGTGCTGCTTCAGCTCGTCGGTCCGGCGATCGGGCTGCACGTGGCCGAGACGCTGCACGACGCCTTCGGGGACCGCTTCCACGTCAGCGACAACCTGCGCGCACTCGTCGCGGCCGGCAAACCCGGGCTCTGGTCGTGGGACGACAAGGGCCGGCCATTCCTGGACGACGACACCGCAGCGCTGCTCACCACCGGGGACACCCCGTCGACGGCAGAGGAGGTCCGAGTCCGCGCCATGACCGGGCTCGCCGAGGAGATCGGCCTGATGCTCGACGAGGGCGTCGTAGCGGCGGCCGCCGACATCGACCTCTGCCTGATCCTGGGCGCGGGCTGGCCGTTCCACCTCGGCGGCATCACGCCGTACCTCGACCGCACCGGCGTGAGCGAGCGCGTCACTGGTCGCCGCTTCACCTGACGTCGCGTCGTGAGTGTGCGATCAGGGCGTGTCGGCCGAAGTGGTCGACTCGCTCTGCGGGGCACCGGAGTGGTCCAGGGCGGCGACCCAGGCGGTGATGTCGCGGGCGAGGCTCGGGCCGGTGAGACCGACCCGCTCGAGTACGGCGCTGCGCTTGGCGGGGGGCAGGAACTCCTGCGGCAGCCCACAGACCTTGACCGGGGTGTCCACGCCGGCGTCGGCCAGCGCCTGCACGAGGGCGCTTCCGCAGCCACCCGTGCGCCCGTTGTCCTCGACACTCACGACCACGCTGAAGTCGCGGGCCAGGTCGACGAGCGCCGGGTTGACCGGCTTGACCCAACGAGGGTCGACGACAGTCACGCCGATGCCCTGGGCCCGGAGCCGTCTGGCCGTGTCGACGCAGGCGCCGGCCAGCGCCCCCACCGCGACCACCAGCACGTCCTTCGCGCCCGTGCGCACCAAGACGTCGAGCCCCTCAACCGAGGCGACGACCGGGATGTCGGCCGGCACCGCTCCCTTGGGGACGCGGAGCACGGTTGGCGCATCGCCGACCGCCACCGCCTCGCGCAGCAGCTCGCGGAACCGGGTGGCGTCCCGCGGCGCAGCCAGCCGCAGGCCCGGGACGAGCTGGAGCATCGACAAGTCCCACATCCCGTTGTGCGACGGCCCGTCCTCCCCCGTGACACCCGCCCGGTCGAGCACGAACGTGACTCCGCACCGGTGCAGCGCCACGTCGAGCAGCATCTGGTCGAACGCCCGGTTGAGGAATGTGGCGTAGATCGCCACCACCGGGTGCAGGCCGGCCATCGCCATCCCCGCCGCCGACGTGACGGCGTGCTGCTCGGCGATCCCGACATCGAACGTGCGCTCCGGGAACACCCGCTGGAAGCCGTCGAGCCCTGTGGGGTACAGCATCGCGGCAGTCACGGCGACGATGTCGTCGCGCTCGACACCGAGCGCCACGAGCTCCGCACGAAAGACGTCGACGAAGCTCGGCTCGGCAGTCGGCACGGCTCCGGTGCCGGCGTCGAAAGACCCCAGCGAGTGGAAGTTGTCCTCGTCGTGCTGCTCCGCGGGCGGGTAGCCCTGGCCCTTGTGGGTGATGGCGTGCACGATGACCGGGCCACCGAAGTTCTTGGCCAGGGTGAGTGCCTGCTCCACGGCTGCCAGGTCATGGCCGTCGACGGGTCCGACGTACTTGATGCCGAGGTCCTCGAACATCCCCTGCGGCGCGAGGACGTCCTTGAGCCCCTTCTTGATCGCGTGCAGCGCGTCATACAGTGGCGGACCGACAAGCTTGGTGCGCGCCAGTCGCGTCTTGATGACGTCGAGTGCCTGCTCGTAGCGCGGGTCCGTGCGCAGGCTCGCCAGGTGGTTCGCGAGCCCACCGACAGTCGGCGAGTACGAGCGCCCGTTGTCGTTGACCACGATCACCAGCCGGCTGTCGGGCGCGGCCGCGATGTTGTTGAGTGCCTCCCAGCACATCCCGCCGGTAAGTGCCCCGTCACCCACCACGGCCACGACGTGACGACCGTCGCCCTTGAGCCGGTAGGCCTTGGCCAGGCCGTCCGCATACGACAGCGAGGTGGACGCGTGCGAGTTCTCCACGATGTCGTGGGCCGACTCGGCCTGGCTGGGATAGCCGGACAGGCCGTCTTCCTGCTTGAGCGTGTCGAATCGCGCTGCGCGCCCGGTGAGGATCTTGTGCACGTAGGACTGGTGCCCGGTGTCGAAGACGACCCTGTCGTGCGGTGACTCGAAGACGCGGTGCACGGCGATCGTCAGCTCGACCACGCCGAGGTTGGGTCCGAGGTGCCCACCCGTCCTGGAGACCCGGTCGATCAGGAACGCGCGGATCTCGGCGGCGAGCGCGGTGAGCTGCTGGTCGTCGAGGTCGCGCATGTCGCGCGGCTCGTGGACCGTCTCCAGCACACCCATTCGACGTCCTTTCGCGGCTCGCGCTCGGATGGCCCGGCTCCCGCGAGTGTATGCGGTGGCGTGTCCCGGCCCCCGGCTTGGCCGCCTGTCCCGGCTCGTGCTCCAGGCCTTGCCTGGTCCATACCACCCGGCTGCAGCAGCGCCGCGCCGGGCGTTCCCTCACGATCAAACGGCACGCGGGTTTGCTCAGCGGGATGGACCACCGGACGACGGTACCCTCGCCCGGAGCCGACTCGATGACGAACGAACCTCCCTGCTCCTCTGCTCGCTGCCGCATGTTCCGCAAGCCGCTCTCGTGACCGGGGTGGAGAACCCCTTGCCGTCATCACGGACCTCTGCGACGACGCGAGCTTCGGCGCCGACCCCCTCGATCGCGACTCGGATGTCGACCTTGGTCGGGCTGGCATGACGCGCCGCGTTGGACAGGGACTCCACGAGCACCGCGATGAGGTGGGGCTTCAGTGAGTCCGGCACCGCCGAGTCCAGAGGACCATCGAGCACCAGGTCCGGCCGGAGCCCGAGAGTCGGCCGCGCGTTCGCGGTGATGTCGCGGATCTGCGCACGCAGGTCGGCAGAGTCCTCCGTGCGGCTCAGCTCGAAGATCGTCCCCCTGATGTCGCACGACGTG
>JBBJMF010000031.1:0-27708 GCA_037719575.1 Nocardioidaceae bacterium | reverse complement strand
GCGTTAATTAATTCGTCGTCGACTTTTGGCACACTGTTGAGTTCTCAAGGATCGTACGCACACCGTCGCCGACCTCTCAGCCGGCTCGGGGGCAACTCGACTAACTTACCGGGTGGGGCAGAGACCGTCAAATCGACGCGCCCCGGTCCGGTTCCCCATGGTACTCACCTCCCCGGACCGTAACAAGCCGCCTGACCAGGGCTTTCACGCTGCCGTGGCTGCCTGGGCGCGGGATGGAGCCGTCAGCTGACCCGCACTCCCGCCAGGTTTCGCTTGCCGCGCCGCAGCAGCAGCCAACCCCCGGGCAGCAGGTCCTCGGCCGAGGGCCGGGCATCCGGATCCGTGATGCGCTCGTTGTTCACGTAGGCGCCCCCCTCGCTCACCGCGCGTCGGGCCGCGCCCTTGCTCGCAAGCAGACCTGACGCGGCCAGCAGGTCGGCGTACGTCGGCAGCTCGCTCGCCTCCGGGAGCTCGACATGGGGCGCCTCCCGGAGCGCCGCCTCGAGCGTGTCGGCCTCGAGCGCGCGCAGATCCCCTCCCCCGAAAAGCGCCGCCGCAGCCGCCGCCACCCGAACGGTCTCCTCGGGACCGTGGACCAGCGAGGTCACACTCTCGGCGAGCACCCGCTGCCCGGCTCGCAGGAACGGCTTCTCCGCGGTCCGCGTCTCCAGCTCCTCGATCTCGTCCCGGCTGAGGAACGTGTAGACCCTCAGCATCTCGCCCACCTTCTCGTCCTCGACGTTGAGCCAGAACTGGTAGAACCCGTACGGCGAGAGAAGATCCGGGTCGAGCCACAGCGCCCCGCCTTCCGTCTTCCCGTACTTGCTGCCGTCCCCACGGGTGAGCAGGGGGGTAGCGAGGGCGTGCACCCTCACCCCAACTGCTCGCCGGATCAGCTCGACGCCGGCCGTCAGGTTGCCCCACTGGTCGCTGCCGCCGAACTGCAATGTGACGCCGTGGTGGCGGTACAGGTTGAGGTAGTCCATCGACTGGAGCAGCACGTAGCTGAACTCCGTGTAGCTGATGCCGTCCTCGAGCCGGGTGCGCACGATGTCTCGGGAGAGCATCCGGTTCACCGGGAAGTGCTTGCCGATGTCTCGCAGGAAGTCGATGATGGACAGGCTCGCCGTCCAGTCGTAGTTGTTCACCATCGTGGCGGCGTTGGGGCCCTCGAAGGACAGGAACGGCTCGATCTGGGCCCGGACCCCCTCGACCCAGCTCTGCACGGCGTCGAGCGAGTTGAGCACCCGCTCGCTCGACTCCCGCGGGTCCCCGATCATGCCGGTGGCTCCCCCGACCAGCGCATAGGGCGTGTGTCCGGCCAGCTGCAGGCGACGAGCGGTGAGGATCTGGACCAGGTGACCCATGTGCAGGCTCGGGGCGGTCGGGTCGAAGCCCACATAGAAGCGGACCGGTCCCTCGGCCATCTCTTTGCGCAGGACGTCGAGGTCTGTCGAGTGCGCGATGAGTCCGCGCCACGCGAGGTCGTCGAGGACCGAGTCGGTCACGTCCGGTTCCTTCCAGCTCATCGTACGGCGGGCTGCTCCACAGCCTGCCCCATGCCGGCCCCGCGCGTACAACCGGTTTGCGGCCCCGTGCGCGTCCCCCAGCAAGGGCCGCCTACGCCGGGGCCGGGGCCGCTTTCGGATGCCTCCGGTACGTCGACACGCTTGGCTCGTCCGCGAGCCAGAGCCGCCAGGCGACGTCAGCAGCCCGACTCACCCCGACCCGCGGGCCGGTCCGGAACGGGCGGGACACGGACGCCGGTGCCCACCGCAGCGGTCCCTGCCAGACGGTGGTCCCGGTGTCCGCCACGGTCGCCCCGAGAGACCTGGCGAGGTTGCCGGGTCCCCGACCGAGCGCCGCATCGGCGACATCGCCACGTCGGCCGCGGGCCTCGTCCAGACCGCTCACGACGACCCCCGCCCTCAGCAGGACCGCGGACGCCGTACCCGGCCGCTCGCAGACGAGGTTCACGCAATGGTGCATGCCATAGCTGAAGTAGACGTACACCCGTCCGCCAGGACCGTACATGACCTGGTTGCGCGGCGTCGGCCCCCGGTACGCGTGCGACGCCTGGTCCGCCTCACCGGCATAGGCCTCCACCTCGGTCAGCTCGACGACCACGTTGCCGCCGACGATCCTGCTGCCGAGCAGGTCGGCCGCTACCTCAAGGGCAGGCCGCGAGAAGAACGCCTCCGTCCGGGCCGGCGAACACGTCGCGCTGGACACTCAGGCCTGTCCACGCGCCTGTTCGAGCAGCCAGGTCAGCAAGGCCTTCTGCGCGTGCAGCCGGTTCTCGGCCTCGTCCCACACCAGGCTCTGTGGTCCGTCGATGACCTCGGCAGCGATCTCCTTGCCCCGGTACGCCGGAAGGCAGTGCAACACGACGGCATCGGAAGCCGCGAGCGCCATCGCTGCCTGGTCGACGGAGTGGTCGACGAACGGAGAGGTCCGATCGGCGGCCTCGCCCTCCTGGCCCATCGAGACCCAGGTGTCGGTGACGACCACATCGGCTCCCTCGACGGCGGCCTTGGCCGATGTCTCGTAACGCACGGACCCGCCGGTCCTGGCGGCGATCCGCTGCGCATCCGCGACGATCTCCTGGTCCGGCGCGTAACCAGCGGGGGACCCGATCCGGACATGCATGCTTGCCAACGCACCGCCAAGCAGGTAGGAGTGGGCCATGTTGTTGGCACCGTCGCCGAGGTAGGTCATCGTGAGACCCGCGAGGACACCCTTTGCCGCACGCACTGTCTGCAGGTCGGCAAGGATCTGGCAGGGGTGGAACATGTCGGTGAGCGCGTTAACCACCGGCACCGCGGAGACCGCGGCCATCGCCTCGACCCGGTCCTGACCGAAGGTGCGCCAGACAATCGCCTCCACCTGGCGGTCGAGCACCCGCGTGGTGTCCTCGATCGGCTCGCCGCGACCCATCTGCGAGCCCTGGGCGTCGATGACCAAGGGGTACCCCCCGAGCTCGGCTATGCCGACGGAGAACGAGACGCGAGTCCGGGTGGACGGCTTGTCGAAGATGACGGCAACCGCCTGTGGCCCCTGCAGTGGCTGCTCCGCGAAGCGATCCTCCCGGAAGCGGTCGGCGAGGTCGAGGATCTCCCACTGCTCCTCGGACGTCAGGTCGTCATCTCGCAGGAAGTGACGCAGCACGGGAGCCCCTCCAGTCGGTTGATCTGACTCCGGTCAGGTTGGTCGGTCGCAGCCGAGAGTACGCCACCACCGGGAGCCTCCCGCGACGTTCGAGACATCGGGCGTGCGGACGATGGGCGGGCGGATGTCAGGCGCGCTGTACGGCTCCCACCCGGCGTGCGGCCTCGGCCACGGCTGCGTCCCGCGCGGCCCCGATCTCCGCCTCGGTGAGCGTCCGGTCCGGCGCCCGGAACCTCAGGGAGAAGGCGAGTGACTTCTTGCCACGACCCGCCTGTTCCCCGACGTACACGTCGAACAGTCGCAGCGACTCCAGGAGGTCGCCGCCGCCCGCCCGCAGCGCCGCCCCGACATCGGCGGCCGGCACGCCGCTGTCGACGATCAGCGCGACGTCCTCCTTGCCGACGGGGTACGACGACAGCCGCGGGGCCTGGACCACGTGGGCAGCCCGGGCGAGCAGGATGCTCAGGTCGAGCTCCGCGACCGCCGTCCGGGCCGGCAGGCCGTAGGCAGCCGAAACGCGAGGATGCAGCTCGCCGGCATGGCCGATGGATGTCTCGCCGACGAGCACCTGCGCACATCGACCCGGATGCCACGGCGCTCGCCGGTCCGGGAGGATCCTCAGCTCGACGCCGAGGGCCCGGCCCGTGCTGCGGGCCGCCTCGACGACATCCGCCCACAGGGCGGGCTGCGCCGGCCCCCACCAGCTCGCCGGTGCCCGGACGCCACAGACGGCGATCGCCAGATGGAGGGGTTGGTGCGGCAACGTCGCCTCGAGCAGTTTCAGCTCGTCGACACTCGGTGCCCGGTCGACGCCGACCTCCGGAGCGGCCGGAGGCCCGCCCGCGACCGGCTGGAAGATCGCGGCCACCTCGAACAGGCCCAGGTCTGTCTGCCCGCGTGACACGTTGCGCGCGAGGGTGCGAAGGAGCCCCGGGAGCAGCGTCGTGCGGAGCAAGGGAAGCTCGTCCGAGAGCGGGTTCACGACGCGCACTGCCGATCGCCGCATGTCGTCCGCTGTCAGGCCCAGGTCGTCCAGGTCCTGCGCACCGACGAACGCGCTGCCGGGTGCCTCGACGTAGCCGGCCCCGGCCAGCGCGACCCCTACCCGGCGACGCAGCCGTTGGCTCGTCGTCAGCCCCCGGCCGGCGGGGGCTGCTGGCAGCACGCTCGGCACCAGGTGGTAGCCGACGACGCGGACGACCTCTTCCACGAGGTCGTTGGGGTCGGTGATGTCGTGTCGCCACGGCGGCGGCGTAGCCGCGAACGACCCCTCCGCCGAGTCGACCACGCAGCCGACAAGGGCCAGGGCGCGGGCCGCGGTCTCGTCGTCGATCGCGAACCCCCCCACCCGCGCGGGGAGCTGGCTGTCGCAGGCGATCGACGCCTGTGGGGCCGCCGCGCCGACCACTGTCGCGCTCTCGGCAACACTGCCACCCCCGAACCGCACCAGCAGGTCGGCCACCCGCCGGGCGGCGACCGCACCGAGCGTCGGGTCGACGCCGCGCTCGAAGCGTTTCGAGGCCTCACTCGGCAGCTTGTGCCGTCGCGCCGCGCGGGCGATGGTCACCGGGTCGAAGTGGGCGGCCTCGATGAGGAGGTTCGTCGTCGACGGACCCAGCTCGGTGTCTGCCCCTCCCATGACGCCGGCGAGCCCGATCGGGCCACGGTCGTCGGTGATGAGCAGGTCCTCGGGGTCGAGGTCGCGGGTCTCGTCGTCAAGCGTCGTGAGCGTCTCGCCCGGCCGCGCCCGGCGTACGGCGATCCTCCCGCGCAAGGCGTCCCGGTCGTAGCCGTGGACGGGGTTCCCGAGCTCGAGCATCACGTAGTTCGTGACGTCGACTGCGAGCGAGATCGGGCGCATACCCGCCAGTAGTAGACGCCGCGCGAGCCACCGTGGGGTGGACGCCGAGGGGTCGAGACCCGTGACCTCCAGCGCCGTGAAGACATCGCAGCCGGTCTGGTCCTCGACGTGCACCGGGTAGCCCGTTCCGCTCTTGGCCTCCGGCAGCGCGAGCGCAGGGTCCATGAAGTCGAGGCCGTAGGCGATCGCGGTGTCGCGTGCCACACCGCGCATCGACAATGCGTAGGCGCGGTCCGGGGTGATCTCGAGCTCGATGACCTCGTCGCGCACGTGGAACAGGTCCGCGGCCGGGGCGCCGGGCGACGCCTCGTCGGCCCGGAGCACGATGATGCCGGCGTCGTTGTCACCCAGCCCCAGCTCGCGTGCCGAGCAGATCATGCCGTCGGACAGGTGCCCGTAGGTCCTCCGGGCTGTGATCGGCACGCCGCCGGGCAGCACGGTTCCGGGAAGCGCCACCACGACGAGGTCGCCCGCTGCGAAGTTGAGAGCCCCGCACACCACGCCTCGTGGCTGGTCCTCCCCAACCTCCACGTGGCACCACCGCACGGTCTTGCCGTTCGCGTGCTGCTCCTCCTCGATGTCGAGCACCCGCCCGACCACGAGAGGTCCGTCGAGGTCGGCGCCGGCCACCTCGAGGGACTCCAGCTTGAGGCCGAGGAACGTGAGTCTGCTGGCGAGCTCGCCCGCCGGCGTGTCGGCGGGCAGGTCGACGTACTCGCGGAGCCACGAGACGGGGACGCGCATCAGAGCTCCATTCCGAAGGCCAACGCGAACCGAGCGTCGCCCTCGACGATGTCGCGCATGTCGGGCGCGTCGTGCCGGAACATCAGCGTGCGCTCGATGCCCATGCCGAACGCCAGCCCGGAGTAGACGTCAGGGTCGACGCCGCACGCGACCAGCACCCGCGGGTTGACCACGCCGCAGCCGCCCCACTCGATCCAGCCTTCGCCGCGGCAGGTCCGGCAGCTCGCGACCGCCGGCTCTTCCCCTCGACAGACGAAGCACACCAGGTCGACCTCGGCGCTCGGCTCCGTGAACGGGAAGTACGACGGCCGGAACCTGGTCCCGATGCCGTCACCGAACATCGCTCCCGCGAAGTGGTCGAGGGTGCCCTTGAGGTGTGCCATCGAGAGGCCCTTGTCGACGGCCAGCCCTTCGACCTGGTTGAAGACGGGGGTGTGGGTCGCGTCCAGCTCGTCGGTGCGGAACGTCCGGCCAGGACACACGACGTACACCGGCAACGGCCGTGACAGGAGCGACCGAGCCTGGACCGGGGACGTGTGGGTGCGCAGCACGACGCCCGCGACAGCCGGCTCGAGGAAGAACGTGTCCTGCAGCGTCCTGGCCGGGTGGTCCTTGCCGAAGTTGAGCGCGTCGAAGTTGAACCAGGCCGCCTCCGCCTCGGGTCCCTCGGCGACCTCCCAGCCCATCCCGACGAAGAAGTCGGCGATCCGGTCACTCAGCATCGTGACCGGGTGCCGCGCCCCGCGCGGGGACCGGTCGTAGGGCAGCGTCACGTCGACGGTCTCCTCGACGAGCATCCGCTCCTCCTGCTCAGCGGTCAGCGCGTCGAGGCGCTTGACGAGGGCGGCGTTGACGGCTCCCCGAGCCTGGCCGATGCGCTGGCCGGCGTCCTTGCGGGCCTGTGGCGGGAGGGCTCCGATCTCCCGGTTGGCCAGCGCGAGGGGCGACCGGTCGCCCACCTGGGCCAGCCGGACCTGCTTGAGAGTCTCGAGGGTGTCGGCGGCGGCGATAGCCGCCACCGCTTCGTCCCGCATCCGCTCCACCTCGTCGGCACGCAGCGGCGTGACCTCGACCGGGTCGTAGCTGCTGTTCGGGCCTGACATGGGGACGTCGGCTGCCTTTCGAGGAGAGCGGGTCGGCACAAGTCTAGGAAGTCTGGCACCTCACCCACCACGCAGTTTCGCTCCGGTCCGACACGCCGCGCTCCCGCCGACCGTCGCCGGGCTGCGCTTCCGCGGGTGCGGGCGCCCTGGGGTCGGCTCACAAGCGGCAATGATATCGTCCATGTGACCGTTGGGGCTTCTGGTGCAGTTGAGGTCACCTTTCGCATCGAAAAGCCGCTCTTTCGCTCGAATTGCGCAACAATCAGCTTTCAAGGCCGGAAAGCTGTCCCAGAGCACCCATCAGTCACATGAGCCTCACAAACTGAAGTGGTACGGAACAGATTGGTCGAGCCCAAGGCACTTTGGCCAGCCAAGTCGTACCGCGCCACTTCACGCTGAGGGTCAAGTCCACGGCCGTGGTGGATGAGGGCGTCACCACGTGATCCGGTGGTTGCACTCTATGCGGTGAGTCTTGTGGTGTCGTGGTCTCGCTTTCCTGGTCGGTGTCGGTTGTCTGGTACGAGGGTCATGCGTGGGCGGGCGAGGACGTCGAGCCCGAGGTATCGACGGCCTTCGATCCATTCGTCGTGCTGTTCGGCGAGGACGGCTCCGACGAGGCGGATCAGGGCCGTGCGGTCGGGGAAGATGCCGACGACGTCGGTGCGGCGGCGGGTCTCGCGGTTGAGGCGTTCTTGGGGGTTGTTGGACCAGATCTGGCGCCAGATCTCTTTCGGGAACGCGGTGAAGGCGAGGATGTCTGGGCGGCCTGCTCGAGATTGTCCGGCGACGGCCGGAAACTTCTGGGTCAGGGCGTCGACGACGCGGTCGAACTGGGCGTGTACGGCGACTTGCGTCGGGCTGGTCGTACGACTACCCCGCCGAGCACTGGATCCAGCTCCGCACGACCAAACCGATCGAGTCGACGTCGCGACCGTGCGACTGCGGACCAGAGTCACCAAAGGCCCCGGATCCAGGGCCGCCGGCGTCGCGATGGCCTTCGAGCTCATCGAGTCCGCACAAGCCAGGTGGCGTGCAGTGAACGCACCCCACCTCGTCGCCCTGGTCCGTGCCGGCGCGGTGTTCGAGAAGGGCATCCTCGTGGAACGACCCGACGAATCAGGAGGTGATCAGCAGGTCGCGTGACACGCCAATCCACAGGTCTTGACTATTCCTCTCACCGACAAGGCGTGAACATCCAAACCAACACTCGTACGCTCTCGAATCACTGAGGCCTCCCCGCAACTGTGGCTCTACCCGACAGGCGAAAGCCTGCCCGGCAACCCACGACCACTTGCGAGCGAGGCCTCAGCCCTTCGCTCATACCGTCTGTAGGAGCATCAACGCGATGGCCGAGTCGTTCTCGCGACCCTGTAGACCGAGTTCCACTACCGCCGCGTCTGGCCCACCAAGGCCGGAGCCAAGACCGCGGTCGAGGCCCGGATCGAGGACCGCTACAACCGGCGTCGCCGGCACTCCTCGATCGGACAGATCAGCCCTGTCGCCTTCGAGATGCAACACTGCAACCAGACCGCGGCAGAACGCCAAGCCGCATAACCTCGTGTCCACCGTCCGGGGTCAGGGGCAGTGGCGCTTCTTTGCACTCGACTGCATGAGTAGCCGGTTGCCGAGCGGGGTGAGGATGTGGAGCACGGACTGTGATATCCGCTGCGTGGCTACGAGACCGGAACCGCGCAGAACTCGCGCGTGCTCGCTGGCAGAGGCTACGGAGATTGCTAGACGCGCTGCCAGTTCGGTAGTCGACGCCGGGTTCTGTAGAGAGATCATCACACTGGCGCGGGTGCGCCCCACTAGATCGGCGAGTCCGGCGGGGCTCGCGTCGTCGAGCAGTTCGGCGCTGCCACGGACAATCAGTGTCGGGCGCGTTCCGGGGAGATCGAGGATTAATGGTTCATGGGTGAAGCGGGATGGGTACACGCTCAAGCCACGCCCGGACAGGTGTATGTCGGTGACGGAGTTCCCGCCTGAGTCTTGGTAGACCAGGATCGGTGGCTGCCACCTCATGCCCGGCATGAGCGATGAAAAGAAGGCGGCTACGCCGCCCTCGGCGAGTTGGCGGGTCCATCTAGCGCGGTCGGCACTGAGCCATCTTTGTCTATCGTCCGTGAGCGGATTCAGCGCGGCGTGATGGAAGTCGCGCACCGCTTGGCCGAGCTCCCGCTTGGCGCGTGTACTGCCGAGTACGAGTCTAGACCGCCAGGGCGTGGCCTCGGGGAACAGGTCAGCAAGCTCGGCGCGGATCTGCTCGGTGGGGGTGTCAAGCAGTGCGGTGACGCCTTCCTCGATGCCGATTCCAGCCAGCGTCGGTGTGAGGAAGTCCGGAAAGCCACCGGTCGACGGCACCAGCTCGATCAGCGGCCGCATGGAGGCAGTAAACCGTCTGCGGGCGCCCTGCTGCCAATCACGAACCTCTCGCGGAAGTCGTCGACTCTGTAGGGCGCGTGCTCCGAGGGTGGCCTCCCACATCGGGTCAAGACTGCATGCGAAGCGCACGGAGGTCAGATCCTGAGAGGTGAAGTGGATACGGAGCATGTCTCACCGAACCATCCTTTCGGCGACGATCGAAAGGTCTGTCTCCAGACGTGTCGTAACCGTGACACTCGTCCGATGACCCTTCTTACACTTCGACGTCGCGCCGCTCTCGCGTTAGGTCCGGTGGCGCTGTTCCTGGTCGCAGACATGGGCGGTTCCTCCGCCGCACTGGCTGGCGGCGAACCCACTGTCGGCAGCACGCAGAGTCATCACAAGCCATCCACGTATGTCGTTTCCAACAGGCAGGACACCTTGCCTGAGGGGATCGACATCTCGACCGACGGCACGATGTACGTCGGCAGCAAGGGCGATGGCACCATCTACCGAGGTAACGTCCACGATCGCAGGCTTCATCCGTGGCTTCCCGGTGGCCAGGACGGACGGTCCACGGCCACCGGTGTGCACGAAGACCCTTGGGGGCGGGTGGTCGTCGCTGGAGCCGAGTCCGGCCACTTATTTCTCTACGAACGCTCCGGGCGACTGCGGTCCAAGCGCACCACTTCAGCGGAAACCTTTCTTAACGACTTCGACTTCAGCGGCAACTACGTCTATGTGACCGACTCCAAGAACAACGCGATCTACCGAGCGCGGATCAGCAGGAGTGGACTCGGAGCCTTGAAGCTTTGGATGACGAGCGCTGACTTTAGCGTCGCGCCGGACTTCATCAACGGATTGGTCGCTACTCCGGACGGGCGGGCGCTACTGGTCTCGGACTGGCAAGTTTCGCGGACCTACCGGGTGGACATTAGCGCGCGAAAGGCAGAGCCGGTCATCGTGCACCATGGAACCCTCGGCGGCGATGGGCTCCTGCTACGCGGCCACACAGCTGTGGCGGTCGACAACAACGTCAACCCGGACGGGTCGTTGACCTCGTTCGCGCGCAAGGCCCGGCTCAATGGTGACTACACCGAGGCGTGGGTAGTCGACGATTCCGAACACGCCGGGCCAAGTCGTCAGCCGACCACCATCGCACAGAACGGACACCGACTGATCTGGGTCGAGAGCCAATTCGGCGCCCAGCACAGTTCTCCTCCGTATATCGCCCGAGTGGTACGCGGTCTGCGTTGACCGCGTGATTCGCCGGCGCTGCGAGCAGCCGGTGCCCACCTATGAGGTGTTGAATGGCACCGAACTGCTCGGCAAGATGGCGATGGAGCGGATGCTTGCCGGAGTCTCGACCCGCCGCTACCCGGCCAGCATTGGAGCCGGTCGGGGCCGAGTCACAGCCGGGTCGAGGTCGACGAGTACGTCCGTGGTGCCTCGACCACGCCAAGAACGTCAAGCGCTGGCGCGACGGACAGATGGCACTGCCTTGGTGCGCGGCCGGCATGGTCGAAGCGTCCCAGCAGTTCCGCCGCGTCACGGCCACCTCCACCTGCGCGTCGCACTGGAACGCCACATCGCCGCCGATGCAACACTCAAGACGTGAGCGCAGCCTGATGCTCACCGACCGCCATCGTGGCCGTCCTCATGTCACGACGCCACGCTCACAGGACCGTCGTACACCAGGTCCCTAGACTCAACTACGCTGAGCCGACCGACCGCCCTCATCACTGCCGCCTTCAACCGAACCCAGCTCAGACCGCAGATGGGCCGGACCGACCTCACGAAAGACCTGGTGGCTCGCCCGAGGGGAGGGTCACCCGCATGCGCGCGCCTCCCCCTGGGGACTCCTCGACGCTGACCGATCCGTCGTGGGCGTTCACGAGGCCGGCCACGATGAAGAGTCCGAGGCCCGAACCCCCGGCCTGGCCGTGGTGCCAGAACTTGGTGAAGATGCGCGGGCGGATGTCCTCGGGAATCCCTTTCCCCTCGTCGTCGACGATGATCTCCGCCCCCGACACCGGTGCGTCCCGGACCCGCACGGTGACATCTCCCTCCCCGTGCGCGAAGGCGTTCTCGATGAGGTTCGCCAGCACCTGGGCAAGCCGGTCCTTGTCGGCCCAGACCGCCGGGTCGCCCTCGACGGCGCAGCTCAGCCGGCGCCCCACGGGTGGCGCCATCGGTTTCAGGAGACTTGTCACGAGGGGTGCGAGGCGGACCGGCTGTTTGCGCACCGAGAGCCGCCCGGTGTCGATACGGGCGGCGTCGAGCAGCTCGGTGATCAGTCGGGTGAGCCGGTCCGCGTCGGCGTCGACGGTGTTCAACATCAGCAGCTTCTGTGAGTCGGTCAGCCGGTCCCATTTGGCGATCAGCGTCGAGGTGAAGCCCTTCACCCCGGTCAGCGGGGACCGCAGCTCGTGCGCGACGGTGGCGACAAGCTCGGATCGGCTGCGCTCGGCGCGTTCCCGGGCTCGCGCCGTGCGCAGCGAGAGCGCGACACCGGTCACCGACCCGCCCGGGCGCTCACGCACCAAACGGGTCGTGACGAGCACCTCACGACCCGACGTCGTCCACCAGGATCCTTCGACGAGCTCGGTGCGCAGGGGGTAGCCGTCGTACGGCCTGGCGCAGCCGAACCACTCGTTCCCGCCGAGATCCTGGAGCCGCACGGCCTCCGCCAGCCGGTCGCCCTTGCGTACCTCGACCTCGAGAAGCTTGCGGGCCGTGGCGTTCACGGCGATGACGTGTCCGCCACCATCGGCCAACAGGGCACCGTCGGGCAGTCGGTCGAGGGCGAGCTGGACCCCGATCGAGACCCCTGGTTCGCCGCCCACAATGGGCTCAACGCTATCGCGTGGCATCGCCTCCGCACGCGGTCGACACGACGTGTCAACAGAGCCCCGAACCACCTACCGCGGGCGATCCCGCAGCAGCTGAAAGTCTGCTGAGTCTTGGGTCGCCGAAGGCGCGTTGGTGAAGCGGGGCACAAACCTGTGGTTACGATTGGCCAATGCCCCGAAAGCCACTCGCCACTGGCCTCTCGCTCGTCGTCGCACTTCTGGCCCTCGCCGCCTGCAGTTCCGACGACAGCAGCCCTCCACCCGACGACAAGTCGACCGGAGGCACCACCACAGCGCCCACCAAGCTCAAACGCATCATCAGCAAGGACGGCATCAAGAACGTTTTCGCGAAGACCGAGTCCGGGACGAAGATCTCGTTGTACGCCGCGTCACCGGGTCACGAGATCATGGAACAGACGTATGACGCCGAGGCTAAGACCTGGTCGACTCCCGCCTCGGTGTTCAAGGACGATTCCAGGTTCTGCCACGAGATCAAGCTGAAGGCGACCAACGACCTGGTAGCTGCCACGGTGATCTGCTCGATCTCCGCCCTGGACACGGATGGCACCCTGTCGAGCTACGTGCTCGGGAGCACGGACGGCACGTCGTGGAAGCGGATGGACCTCACCGGTGCCAGCGGAAAGCCGAGCATCTCCCCCGCCGGCAACTTCGTCAGCTGGGAATCACCGACGCGCTTCCTGCTGTGGAACCCCGCCAGCAGCTTCACGACCGTGAAATACACCCAGTCGGCAGACACCCCGACCGTAGGGGTGATGCAGAACAACGGCACGCTGCTCCTGATCAAGGCGACGCCCGGCCAGAAGGACACGTGCACGATCTCGTTCCAGACGGCGAGCGCCAAAGCCCCGACGGTCCGGCCGCTCAACTCGACACGTCCGCAGGCGGGTCATCCCCAGTGCGTCGCGATCTCGGCGAAGCTGCAGGGGCCTGACGTCGTCATCGCCAACTTCAACTCCACGTCCACCACGAAGGTCGACGACAAGAAGGTGACAGACACGACGACGTTCGCCCTCGCCTTCGCGAGGCTCGACACCGGCAAGTGGGCGATCAAGACGAGCTGACGCCGCCGTCTGGTGGGGAGGCCCGCTGGGTGCGCGCCGTGGCGTAGAGGCACACAGCGGCAGCGGTTGCCACATTGAGACTCTCGGCTCGGCCGTAGATGGGGACGGCGACCACCCGGTCGCACAGGCGCCTGTCGTCCTCGGTGAGGCCCCACGCCTCGTTTCCGAACATCCACGCGATGCCCCCGTTGAGCGCACCTGTCGCCAACAGGTCGTCGACAGTGTCCTCCCCAGCACCGTCGGCGGCCAACACGGTGAGACGCCTGGTCCGCAACGCGGTCACCGTTGCTTCGACCGTCGTACCAGCGACCACGGGAAGGTGGAACAGCGAGCCGACAGAGGCACGAACCGCCTTGTCGTTGTAGGGGTCGACGGACGAGCCAGCGAAGATCACCGCGTCGGCGCCCGCCGCGTCCGCGCAACGGATCAGGCTGCCGGCGTTGCCAGGGTCGCGGACGTGTGCGGCGACCACGACGAGTCGAGCGGCCGGCCCGAGCGCCTCATCAAGGGGCACGTCGACGAATCGGCAGACCGCCACGATGCCCTGCGGGGAGATGCTCCCGGCCAACGAGGCGAGGGTCAACTCGTCGCACTGGTGCAGGACGGTGCGTTCGACGGCGACCAGCGCTGCGATGTCGGGGTGACGCTCGAGTGACCCCGAGGTGGCGAAGATCTCGCGCACGCAGCCCGGAACACCGAGGGCCTCACGAACGGCCTGCGGTCCCTCGGTGAGGAACAAGCGCTGCTCCGCCCGGTAGGCGCGTCGAGTGAGCCGCGACGCCATCCGGACCGGCGCCGACCGCGAGGTCAGCGACGGCTGGCTCACGACGACGCGGCGGCCGCTGCCTTCTGGTCCTGCTGAGCGGGGACATGGGCCTTGGCGATCACGACGAGCTGGACGAACGCTCCCGGGTCGTTCACGGCGAGGTCGGCGAGGATCTTGCGGTCGACCTCGACACCGGCAAGACGCAGACCTTGGATGAACCTGTTGTAGGTCATGCCCTCGGCGCGGGCAGCCGCGTTGATGCGCTGGATCCACAGCTTGCGGAACTCACCCTTCTTCGCCTTGCGGTCGCGGTAGCTGTAGACGAGCGAGTGCTGAACCTGCTCCTTCGCCTTCCGGTACAGCCGGGACCGCTGGCCGCGGTAGCCGGCGGCGAGCTCAAGCGTCTCACGACGCTTCTTGTGGGCGTTGACCGCCCTCTTGACGCGTGCCACTGTCTTACTCCTTGAAGTCGTCTAAGTGCGGAACAGGGCAGATGCCTAGAGACCGAGCAGTCGCTTGATGCGCCGCCGGTCGCTCGCGTCGATCTCGGTCGTGCCGGCGTGTGTCCGGCGGGCCTTCCTCGAACCCTTGATGGGAGTAGAGGCGAACGCGGCTCCAGCCTTACGGCGGGACCGGTAGTGGACGAGCTTGCCGGAGCCCGTCACCTTGACGCGCTTGCTCACTCCTGAGTGGCTCTTCATCTTCGGCATAAGGCCGTCTCCGTCTCTCATGCACCCTCTCGGATGCGCTGTCCTGCCTGCTTCGGTTTCATGCGGTGTCCCTCATCGGGTCGCCCGGCTGGGTCACATGTCGAGGTCGACGTTCTCCGAGCGCCGACGCTCCTTGCGTGGCTCGTCCGCGGCTTCGGTGGCGCGCCCCGTGCGTTCGTTCTGCTCAAGGTCGCGGTCCGCTGCCCGCACGGCTGCCCGCCGGTCCCGCTCCGCCCGAGCGTCGGCCTTGGCCTCGGCCTTCTTCTTGTGCGGTCCGAGGACCATGATCATGTTGCGCCCGTCCTGCTTCGGCGCGGACTCGACGAAGCCGAGCTCCTCCACATCGCCGGCCAGACGCTGAAGGAGTCGGAAGCCCAGCTCGGGGCGAGACTGCTCGCGGCCGCGGAACATGATCGTGATCTTGACCTTGTCACCTTGGCGGAGGAAGCGAACGACGTGACCCTTCTTCGTCTCGTAGTCGTGCGAGTCGATCTTGGGTCGCAGCTTCATCTCCTTGATGACCGTGTTGGTCTGGTTGCGGCGCGTCTCGCGAGCCTTCTGCGCGTTCTCGTACTTGAACTTTCCGTAGTCCATGAGCTTGCAGACGGGCGGACGTGCCGTCGGGGCGACCTCGACCAGGTCGAGGTCAGACTCCTGAGCGAGGCGGAGTGCGTCGTCGATGCGCACGATGCCGACCTGCTCACCGTTGGGGCCGACGAGCCTGACCTCCGGAACCCGGATCCGGTCGTTGACGCGTATCTCTGTGCTGATGTGTCCTCCTGTTGTCGTCCAGCTGGGTGCGGACCGCTCACGCACCGGTGCAGAGATACACGAGGTGGCCTCCGCGCCTGAACGCAAGAAGCCACCGGGAGGCGCGTCACTGTGGTGACCCGCGACCGTGACCCGACGACGTGGTGTCGATGCGGGTGGGAGGTGGCCTCCGCTTGAAGCCAGATCCCCCGTCGCGTTGTCGAGGCGACGATGACCTGGCCGGTCCGGAGAAGAGTCTACCCCGGCTCCGGGGAGTCCGGCCAATCAGACTGACCGCCGACGGGGCTTCCGCCGTGTGTCACGCTTGTCGCGTGAGCTACAACGACGTCGTCTGGCTGCCCAACGCACTCGTCATGACCGCGCTGCTCGCGGCCGTCGCGGTGTGGCGGTGGCGAAGCAAGGGCATCCTCGTCGGACTGCGCTGGACGGGGGTCGCGATGCTGCCCCTCGCCCTGTACGCGATCGGCCTGTTCCGGCTGGTGTGGAGCGTCTCGCTGGCCGTGTCGCGCTTCGTGACCGGCTTCGCGTTCCGCCCTTCGGTGTGGATCGGGCTGTTCCTCGCGCTGGTGGCGGTGGTTCTGATCGTGCTCCCCTCGCGGGTCGAGCGTCGGCTCGGCGGGACGAAGACGAGCTCCTCGTCCAAGGAGGTGTCGGCGCCGAAGCGGAGCAGCGGTGGGGACGACGACATGACCGAGATCGAGGACATCCTCAAGAAGCACGGGCTTGGCTGACCCGGCTGAGCCCGCGGCCACGTCCTACGACGCGGGTACCGCCGCCCGGTTGGGCGACGAGCTGATATCGCGTCCGTCCCGCCTGGCACGCAGCCGGCTGGTCGCGATCGACGGTCCTGCCGGGTCCGGCAAGACGAGCCTGGCGAAGGAGCTCACCCACCACCTGGCCGAGCACGGCCACGATGTGGAGACGGTGAGTCTCGACGATATGTACGACGGCTGGGCGGGTCTGGACCCCTCTCTCGAGGAGCGCGTCGTCGAACAGGTGCTGCTGCCGTTGACCCAGGGATCCGCCGCGCGCTGGCAGGCCTACGACTGGGCGGCCGAGGCCTTCGTCAGGTGGCACGTGCTTACGCCGCCGGACGTGCTGGTGCTCGAGGGCTGCGGAGCGGGGGCGCGCGCCTACACGTCGTACACCACCCTGCTCGTCTGGGTGGAGGCTGCGCCCGACACCCGGCTGGCGCGGGTGGTCGCACGCGACGGCCAGCAGGTCGTCGATCACCTGACGGCCTGGACGCGCGCGGAGCAACGTCACTTCATGGTCAACGACACCGCGGCGCGCGCCGACCTCGTGGTCGAGACCTGAGCCGCCGACCTCTGCCGAGCTCACCCACTACCGAGGTCGACGATGGCCGCCACCGGACCACCGCCGTCGGGACCCTGGTGGGCGGCGGACACGGACACGAAGACCGCTGGGTCGCCGGTCACCGCCGCAGCCACACCACCGACACAGGCCTTGATCTGGCGGTGCCAGTGGACGTCGGAGTCGTCAAGCATCGCGTTGCGCCGACCGCGGACCTGCCCGTCCTGGCTGGCTTCACACTTCAGGAACACGTTGACCAGCCGCCCGTCGAGGTCCGTCGTACGCGGCCGCTCCGGCAGGGCAAGACCGGCATCGGCGATCGCGTCCCAGATCCCGTCCTGGTCGAGCGCGTCGCGCATCACGGCATGGCCGATCCGATAGCGGCCGCCCACGCCCGGCGCGTTGCCGACGACGACAACCTGTGCCCGGTCGAGCTCGACGCCCGAGGAGCACGACGCGACGCTCGAGTAGAGCGTCCTGTCGTGCAGCACCGCGGAGTCGTCGGGCATGTCCAGCTCGCCGAGAGCGACCCCGATCCCCAACGCGGTGCAGCCGTTGGACAGATCCATCGACTGATGGGTCTCCTCGGTCCAGACCGTCTTGCCACGAGACTTCGCGTCCCTGATCGTCTGGATCGTGAGCAACGGCGTCTTCGTCTGCACGTAGTGCACGTCGGCGGGGTCCCCGATACCTGCCCGGGACATCGCCACTCGGACGGCGTCCGCCACCTTCTCCATCATGGCGGTCCGGCCGATGTCCTCGGGCCCGAGCCGCTCGCTCATCGCGAACCCGACGGTGAGCCGTGGCTCGTCGGTCTGCTCCGCCCGGTCTCGCGGGATCGTGGCGAAGACCGTGGCGTGCGGGCTGATGACCCCGTCGGTGCCTCCCGACCAGACGATCGGGACGTCGTTCACCTCGTCGTCGGAACGGGTCCCGTGTGACACGAGGACTTCCCTGAAGGCGCGGTCCGCGATGATCCGGGTGTAGTCGTTGACCCCCCCGTTGCCCTCGGTCTTGCCGATCACCGCAACGACGCGGTCGGCCTCGACCACGCCGCCGTCGATCAGCTCGGCAAGGCCACTGGCATCCGACACGTGGGCGATCGGCACCTTGCGCACCTCGATCGGCTCCGGCATGGGACTCCCTTCGGTGTCGTCGTACGACGTGGCTACGAGCCGGCTGGTGACTCGGTCGAGGGCAGCACGACAGTCCCTGCCCTCGCCGCCGCGCCCGCGACGATGGTGTCCAGGCTGGTGATCACCCCGGACCTGCCCGTCTGCTCGACGAAGCGACACACCGCGTCGACCTTGGGACCCATCGAGCCACTGCCGAAGTAGCCCTCCGCAAGGTATCGGCGCATCTTCGCCACGTCCACCTCACCCACCGGCCTGGCGTCCAGGGTGCCGAAGCCGATCACGGCGTGCTCCACATCGGTGGCGATGACGAGTCGGTCGGCGTCCAGGGACTGGGCGAGCAGCGCCGCCCCCAGGTCCTTGTCGATCACCGCCTCGATGCCGCGCTGGGACCCGTTGGGCTCGCGGACCACGGGAATGCCGCCACCCCCGTTCGCCACGACGATGAAACCCGCCGCGACGAGCGCCGAGATGGGTGCCGCGTCGAGGATCTCGCGGGGCTCAGGCGAAGCGACCACCCTTCTCCAGCCGCGCTCGCCGAAGTCGGAGAACGTCTGCCCGTGGTCGATGAGGACGGCCGCATCCTCCTTCGAAAGATAACGACCGATGGGCTTGGTCGGGTTAGCGAAGCCCGGATCCCCCACGTCGACACGGGTCCTCGTGACCAGGGCGGCGGTAGGTCGGCGTACCCCACGAGCAGCCATCGCCTCCTCGAGAGCGTCGAGCAGCACGAACCCGAGCGTCGCCTGGGTCTGGGCGACGCACCAGTCGAGGGGGACCGGGGGTACGACGGAAGCGGCGACCTCGTTCTTGACAAGGAGGTTGCCGACCTGAGGGCCGTTGCCATGGGTGATGACGACATCGGAGCCTGCCGCCACCAGGTCGGCGACGGACGCCATCGCGCCTTTCGCGGCGGCGATCTGCTCCTCTGGGCGAGCACTGCCCCCAGGTCCGGTCAACGCGTTGCCGCCGAGGGCGACAAGTACTCTCACTCGATCGTCACCGCGGCGTTCTTTCGTTGGAGGAGGCCGTTCGCGATGTCGAGATGGCGCTTCGTGTAGTGGCGTAGCTGGTGCAGCTGCGCAGGCGTGAGCCGGTCGCAGACCCAGTCCCAGTGCAGTGACACCACGTCGCCGGCCGTCACGCCGTCGAGGAATCCAGTGCCACTCATCGCGACGTATGCAGTCTCCACGCGTGGCTCGCCAAGGACGAGCGAGAAGCCGTCGTACTCCAGCGGCCGGAAGCGAACCGAGGCTTCGTCGCCCGTGACCGAGACGACCGTGCCCCACCTGATCCGGCACCGATCGAGCTGGGTGACGGCAGTCGCCGCCTTGCGGCTGTCTCGCATCAGGCCCAGCCACGGCGAGACCTCGAAGACGTGAAAGTTGTGGTGCGGTACGCCGCCGGCCTCGACACCGTCGATGAGGTTGGCGAACTGGAGGCCCATTCGCAGCCGGAAGCGGTCGTCGAGCGAGTTGCCGATGCTCGTGAACCCGATCGTGTCCAGAAGGGGGGTTCCCACCCAGTACGACTCGACGACGCGACGGTCCAGCGGGTCGTCGATATGGCACCCCGCAGCAATCAGCTCCAGGTATGGCCAGGCCCCTTCGAAGCCGCGAGCGAGCTGGGTGAGCCCGCGATCGGAGACGCCAGCGGCACCGTAGTGCAGCAGCGCGTCGCTGTCGGCCGGCCCGCAGTAGCCGAGGGCATTCGGCGGATAGGCATAGCGTGCGAAGAGCTGCGGACCATTCACGACCATGGCGGACACGTCCTCGGGGAGGCTGCTGCGACCGTAACAGCATCGCAAACGACGCGGCAACGAACGTCTGGAGGTCATACTGGGGGCGATCGTACGTGCGGAGGAGGCCCGGCAATGACTGTCCACGGAGGACGTGGCCGCGCGAATGCGCCACACGCCAACTCGGGCGTCGAGCCGTCGAGCCGGCGGACGATACTCAAGGCTGCCACGGTCATGAGCGGCGCGGCACTCCTCGGCGCTTGCGGCGACAGCAGTCGATCGCCGGTGAAGACCACGCCGCGAGGGATCATCGTCACCGACCAACGCGGCAAGACGGTCGTGTTCGACAGACCGGTCAGCCGAGTCGTGACCGTGCCCATCCCGGCGGCTTCCATGCTCATCGCCGTCGACAGGTCTGCGCACCGCCTGGTGGGCATGCAGGATGCCTCCTGGACCGCGATCCACGACGGCATCTTGGGTGGGATTTTTCCTGAGGCCCTTGCCGTGCGCCACGACGTTGCGAACGAGGAGTTTGCCCCGAACGTCGAGAGCATCCTGGCGCTCGACCCCGACGTGGTCGTGCAGTGGGGGGACCACGGCTCGGAGATCATCGCACCGCTCGAGAACGCGGGACTCACCGTCGTCGGTCTGTCCTACGGGACGGAGTCCGACCTCACCGCCTGGATAAGGCTGTTCGGCGCCATGGTCGGCAAGCCCACCCGCGCCCGTGACATGCTCGCCCGGCTCGGTAGTGGGGCTCGGGAGATGAGGTCCGTGGCCGATGCTCAGACGGCCCCTGCACCCAAGGTGCTCTACTTCCTGCGCTTCGCCGATGGCCTCGAGGTCGCCGGCATGGATACCTACAACGACTACTACATCAGGCTTGTCGGCGCCACGAACCCGGCGACGGGGGCGGACGCGGTCAGCGGCTTTGCGGCCGTCGACATCGAACAGGTACTCGCGTGGGACCCCGACATCGTCCTCCTCGGGAACTTCGACACGGCAATGCCTGCCGACGTCTATGGAGACAGCATCTGGCAGGCAGTCTCGGCGGTGAAGGCGAAGCGGGTCTACAAGGTTCCGTTCGGTGGCTACCGCTGGGACCCGCCGGGACAGGAGTCTCCGCTCATGTGGCGGTGGCTCTCCCAGGTCGCGTTCCCGCAGGATCGTCTCTCGGACCTGCGTGCCCGGATCGTCTCGACGTACCTCTTCCTCTATGGGCACCCGCCCACGCGGCAACAGATCGATGACATCCTGTGGATCGAGGTCAACGGTGGCTCAGCCGGCTACCAGCAGTTCCGTGCCAGGTGACCCTGAGACGGCGCGTGCTTCGCACGCCGCCGAGCCGCCAGCCGCGAAAGGGGGCTTGCTCGCGATCGTGATGTCGGCCGTCGTGCTGGTTGGCCTGATGCTCGTCGCGTTGTCGGTCGGCAGGTACGCCGTCCCGTTCCCCAGCGTCCTCCAGACCCTCGCGTCCCACGTCCTCCCGGTGACAACGTCCGCGAGTGAGAGCCAGCAGAACGTCGTGTGGCTGGTCCGGCTCCCACGGGTGCTGCTTGCCGTGCTCGTGGGCGGCGGCCTCGGGATTGCCGGGGGGGCCTTGCAAGCGATCTTCCGCAACCCTCTCGTGAGTCCCGACATCATCGGTGTGTCTGCCGGGGCATCCTTCGGCGGGGCGCTCGCACTCCTCCTCGGCCTCGGGTCCGTCTATCTGGTCGGGGGCGCCTTCGTGTTCGGCCTGGCAGCGCTCGCAATCCTCTTCGCCGTCACCTTGGGCCCGCAAGGGGCGCCGATGCTGATGGTCGTGCTCGGGGGCGTCGTGACCGGCTCGTTCTTCTCGGCGCTGGTGGCACTCACGACGTACGTCGCGGACCCCTACACGACCCTCCCGGCGATCGTCTTCTGGCTGCTCGGCAGTCTGGCCACGGCGACCTATACCCAGGTTTGGGTCGCGCTGGTACCGATCGGGCTCGGCACGGTCGTCCTGATGCTCGTTCGGTGGCGGATCAACGTGCTGTCACTCGGTGACGAGGATGCCGAGGCCCTCGGGATCCGGCCCGCTCGCGTTCGCTGGCTCGTGCTCGTCGCGGCTGCCTTGGTGGTCGCGGGGGCCGTCGCCGTCAGCGGAGTGGTCGGGTGGGTCGGTCTGGTCATCCCCCATCTGGCCCGGATGTGGGTGGGACCCGACCATCGGGTGCTTCTCCCCGTGTCGTTCCTGCTCGGCGCGGCGTACCTCGTCGCGGTGGACACCCTGGCGCGCACCGTGAGCGCGGGTGAGATCCCGCTCGGCGTGCTCACGGCACTCATCGGGGCTCCCGCGTTCTTCGTGCTGCTGCGACGCAACCGCGACAAGGTCTGGGACCGTGCTTGAGCTCGACGGGGTCGGGTTCCACTACCCTGGCCGCGAATGGGTCTTCCGCGACGTGAGCTTTCGGGCTCCGGCTGGCTCGGTTACCGCGGTCCTGGGACCGAACGGACGCGGCAAGACGACGCTGGTCCGTTGCGCGGCTGGACTCTCGGCCCCGCAGGAGGGCGCGGTCGTCCGCGCCGCCACCGTCGGCTTCGTCCCGCAGGCGCACGGCGGCGTGTTCGCCTACCGGGCTCTCGACATGGTCGTGATGGGACGGGCACGTCACGTCCGCCTCTTCGCGACGCCTCGGCGCGCTGACCGAGCGGTGGCGCTCGACGCGATGGAGAGGACCGGGGTGGCGCATCTGCGGGACCGCCCCTTCCCCACCCTCAGCGGCGGCGAGCAGCAGCTCGTGCTGATCGCTCGAGCAGTCGCGTCCGAGTGCCCGATCCTCGCCCTCGACGAGCCCTCGACGGGTCTGGACCTGCGCAACCAGGCCCAGATCCTGTCCCTGCTGGGCACGCTCGCAGCGAGCGGGATGACGGTGTTGCTCACCACGCACCACCCCGACCACGCGATGTTCCTGGCTGACTATGTGGTGCTGATGATGGGGGTCGGTGACGTTCGCACGGGCGAGGCCGCCGCCCTCCTCGACGACAGCACCCTCTCCTCGCTGTACGACGTGGACGTGCGCACGGTCACCTACCCGCATGCCGGGAGCCAGCGCCGTGCTGTCGTCACGGGCTACGACCAGGGAGGTCGAGCCTCGCGTTGAGCCGCCTCATGGCAAGGTCCGCGGCACGTCGTACCAGCGGGTCCTCGTCGTCGAGCGCGGACTCGACGGTCTCGACGTGCTCGGTGTCACCGACCAGTCCCAGCGTGCGCACCGCGTTCGCGCGCACTCGCGGCAGCTCGTGCTCGGTCAGGCTCACCGCGGGGACACCCGCCTCGGCGAGCTCGCGCAGCGACGACACCTTGAGACACATCTCCGCAGGTCGCCAGTGCTCATCCCCGAGACCTTGCACGACGGTGGAAGCCGCAGAATCGGCCCAGACGTAGAGAAGCCCGCGGGCACCCCACGTCCGCACCCAGTAGTCGTACCAGCTGGGGTCGAAGGCGGCCCGGCCACAATTCGACCCCAGGTAGTCGAGCATCGCGACATAGTCGTGCGGGTCGGCACCGGACAGCAGGTCGGCGCACCATCCGGCAGCGGTCTCGGCTCCGACCCGCTCACCCAGCTCTGTCACAAGGGCGCGCACGGTGGCGTCGGGTCTCGAGGGTGGCGGCAGCTCGTCGGCGCGCTTTCCCGTCATGAGTCAAGTCAACACTGCGGAGTGCTCACGCCATCAGGTCGACGACGCGGTTGGCCTGTCGCTCCAGGGTTCCCTCGGGGTTCCTGACGTGGGCAGGGTTCCCAGGCAGCAACATGAGCAACCAATAGACCGCGAAGAGTCTTCGGCAAAGCAGGAAGCGTCGACGCTCTTCCGCGGTCAACTCCAGGTACGGCGTCAGGGCCTCGGCGGTCACCATGGCGTCGAGCCACACCGATACGTGCTCGACGAAGTCGGCTACCTCGAAGGCCAGATCGCTCGACCCCGAGTCCTCGAAGTCCACCGCGTAGCACCGCGACCCGTCCCAGAGGAAGTTGCCGAGGTTGCCGTCGGCCGGCGTGAACACGCGTTCGCGACATCGCTCGGCAACTGCCCAGGCCTCGTGCCCCTCCAGCCAGCCAGCGGCAACCACCAGCGTCTGGTCAACGAACGGACTCACCGGTCCACGCGGCTCGCCGATCCAGGCCCGAACGCGAGCCACCATCTGACTCGGGCCCAAGGTCCGCTCAGCCAGCGCGTCCAAGGCGTCGCGCGGCACCGACCGGTATATCCGCCGCATCGCCTCGCCGAGCCCGGCGACCTGCGCCTGCGTCAGCGGCGCGTCACCCAGGGGCTTCCCCGGCACGCGGGACATCACGACAAACGGCCGCCCCTCGGCAGTGCCCCGCCTCAAAGGTCTCGGCGCCAAGCCGGGCGCGCACCTGTGCAGGAGGGTGAGCGCCTGCCACTCTCGATCCGGCTCCCCGTTAGCCCAGTCAACATAGGTCTTGGCGACCTCACACTCGCCGATATCGAGGCGATGCGTGCTTTGGACCATCTGAACACTCTAGGAGTCGACCGGTCCACTCCCCCAGGCCACCAGGTCGACGTCGGGGAACGGGCTGCCGCCGGACAGTCGCGCATAGCCGGGGCCACGGTCGAAGAACGGGCGCTCTGCTTCTGGCGACGCGTGCTCCCGTTCACGTCGCATCCTGGCCCGCAGGGCGTCCGACGCGTTGCGGTCGGCCTGCCCGTCAGCCAGCACCACGCCGTACGACGCGGCAGCCGCCTCGACCGAGACCTTCCGCCAGGCGACGTCCCGTGCCACGTCGTCGTACGGCCGCTCGAGCGGGTCACCCCACCCACCGCCCCCGGTGGTCCTGATCACCACCACCTCACCCGCCTGCACGGGCTCGGCGTCGACGAGGGCGTCGACCACCCGCTCGGCCGGGCCGCCGGGGTCGATCGTGACCCGGAACGGCTGACCCGCCAGCCCGCCCTTCACACCCCAGCAGGCCAGGATCGAGCGGTCGGCGATCGACATGAAGTGGGCGTCCTTGAGCAGCCGGATGTGCTTCTCGTAGCCACAGCCGCCACGGAAGCGTCCGGGTCCGCCGGAGTCGATCGCCAGCCCCAGTCGCTCCACCACGAACGGGAACCGCGCCTCGCTGAACTCGCTCGGCAGGTTGCGCGAGTCGGGCACGACGTGGATGGTGTCCTCCCCGTCGGCGTAGGGACGGCCGCCCGACCCGCCTCCGAGCACCTCGCGCATCAGGTAGGGCTTGCCGTCCGTGTCCTCCCCGTAGAGGCCCGTGTAGCGGATCGTCTCCTGGTCGGCGGGCATCGCGCCGTCCACAGCCTTGGCCAGCACCCCCGCCAGCACGCCGAGCAGGCGCAGGATCACGAACGTGCGGGCGTTGGTCGGTGCCGGGAACACCGGCGTGAGCAGCGTGCCGGGGCCGGGGAAGCGCATCTCGATCAACGGCACCACGCCCTCGTTGACGTCGAGCTCGGCCATCCGCTCGGGACTGGCCGCGAGGTTGCGCAGGACCGGCGCCAGCCACTTCTTCAGGAAGTTCCCGTCGGCGTAGTCGCCGCAGTGGTTGATCGGCCCCTTCGCCTGCGGCCCGGTGCCGGTGAAGTCGATGACGAGCCGACCACCCTCGTCCGGCAGCTTCGTCAGGGTGATCCGCTGCGTGTGCAGACGTGGCGGATCCACGCCGTCGTGCTCGGCGTAGTCCTCCCAGACGTAGGTGCCGTCCGGGATCTTGGCCAGCAGCTCTCGGCGGAAAGTCTGCGTCGTGTTGTCGAGGATCGCGTCGAAGCAGGACTCGACGACGAGGCGCCCGTAACGGTCGAAGAGCTCCGTCATCCGGCGGGCCCCCATCAGACAGGCCGCGCACTCGGCGTCCAGGTCCGCCGCGAGCGACTCCGGCATCCGCGAGTTGCGGGTCATGATCGTGAGCGCCTGCTGGCACGGCACGCCTTGGTCCCACAGCCGGATCGGCGGGACCATCAGGCCCTCCTCGAACACCGATGTCGCGTGCGACGGCATCGAGCCCGGCACCGACCCTCCGATGTCGTCGTGGTGCCCGAAGGCCTGTACGAACGCCACCACCGCCAGCCCGCTCCCGCTATCACAGAAGACCGGCGCGGTCACGCAGAGGTCCGGCAGGTGCCCGATGCCTCCCTCGGACAGGTAGACGTCGTTGTGGAAGAACACGTCCCCGGGTCGCATCTTGTCGAGCGGATAGTCCCGGACGACCGGGTGCACGAGCGCGGAGTACGACCGACCGGTCAGCTTGCGGAGGTGCCGGTCGTGGATCCCGGCCCGGTAGTCGTGTGCGTCGCGGATCATCGGCGAGCGCGACGTGCGGCCGATCGCGGTCTCGACCTCCCGCTCGACCGAGGCGAGGTAGCCTTCCACGATCTCGACCAGGATCGGGTCGACTTCTGTGACGTCGGTGAGCCGGTACGCCGCCGGCGGGCCCGTTGGTGCGGTCGCGCTGGATGCGGGCGGAGCTGACCGCTCGGTCATCAGCAACGCTCCGACGGCGTCCGGCTCATCACCAGGTTGCCGAAGCGGTCGACTTGGGCCGAGAAGCCCGGATGCACAGGCACCGTCGACGAGAACTCCTCCACGATCGCCGGTCCTGCCACGACGTCGCGGGAACCGAGCGCCACCCGGTCGTAGATGGTGGTCTCGACCCACCCGTCGAAGTACACCTGCCGGATGCCCGTCGCCGCGGCGTCCGCGCCGACACCAGCCGACACCTCGCGGAGCTCCGGCTTGCGGATCGGTCCGATCCCGGTCACCCGAAGGTTCACCCACTCGACCTCCTGGCGGTCGTCGTCGCGGAAGTCGTAGCCGTACAGCCGACTGTGCTCGTCGTGAAAGGCGGCCGCGACCTCGTTGGTCGCCTGTTCGGTCAGCGCACCGTCGGGGACTGGGACCCGGACCTCGTACGCCTGGCCGAGTAGCGCAGTCGGCGGTCCGCTCGAACCGACGTACGTCTGCAGCGAACCTCGCCCTCGAGCGCCGCCGCCGCCTGGGACGTCAAGCCGTCCGCGGGCTGCTGAGTCGGCAGCGGGACCAGCTGCGAGTGCCGTCACCGCCTCTGCACGTAGTCGTTGCGGACGTCGACGGTGAGCAGTCCGTACGCCGACAGTTGCCTGTTGAGCGGCACCACGACACCACGAGAGCCAGTACGTCGACAGGCGACAGGCCGGCAGCGACCCCGAGCCGCCGAGGTCACCAGATGGAAAGCGCGGACGTCGGGGCCGCGTTTGACGGTGATCTGGCGCAGCGCGTTGGCCTGGTTCCAGGCGGAATTCGAGATGCCGGTGGCTGCCCCTCCCAGGAAGATCGAGCTTGCCGAGATCGTCGACACCAACGGGCCAGGTCGACATCGAGCGGCACCTCGCCACCGAGCAGGTGAGCGGGATGCGGCCGAGCAGATGGGCATCGGTGACCGTCGGCTCCTCACCGCCGTTGCCGTAACAGAGCGGGCCGGGGTCGGCCCGGCGGACTTCGGGCCGACCTTCAGCGTCCCTCAGGACTGATCCAGCGATCAAGCCGCCACCGGCCCCCACGGTGACCACGTCGATCATCGGAATCTTGCTCGGGTAGGCGCCGATGCTGCCCTCGGTGATCAGGGCCGGGTGACCGTCGACAACGACCGTGACGTCGGTCGACGTGCCCCACCGTCGCACGTCACGACGGACGCGAATCCGGCTGCCCGGCCACCGGCGGCGCCCAGGGCCCGGCCGCCGACCCGACAAGACGGTGGTGATCGGCTGGTGCACGACCTCTTCGGCCGACGGCACCCCGCCGTTGGACTTCATCACGAAGAACGGCAACACACGGGGGGCTCCGCCCCCCGTGAACGCCCCACCTCCATCCACACGGGGGGCTCCGCCCCCAGCGGACTGCCCGCTGCCGTCATCTCGCCCGGCACCCACGCTCTGACTCATCGCGCGCAGCCGGGTGCTGATGTTGGCGATATACCGGCGGATGTCGGGCTTGACGGCGGCATCGACGAGAGTGGTCATCGAGCGTTCGTACTCGCGGTATTCGCGCAGCACGTCCGAAGAGATCGACACGACGGCGTCGGGATGCACCTCGCCGAGGATCTTCCGCATAGCGAGCTCGTGGTCGGGGTTGG
>JBBJMF010000030.1:0-28406 GCA_037719575.1 Nocardioidaceae bacterium | reverse complement strand
GGGGGTCATCTTCACCACCGACCTGAATCGGGTGGCGAAGTAGAACTGACTGCTGAATCCGGTGGTCGCCGCGATCGCGCCGATGGAAAGGGAGCTCGACACGAGCAGGGCTTGCGCGCGCTCGATCCTGCGCCGCTCCACGTAGCGGCCGGGTGGGATCCCGATCTGTTCGGTGAAGAGGTGACTGAGCCGCGAGGGTGAGAGTTGCACGGCATCGGCGATCGCAGCGACGCTCAGCGGGCGATCGAGGTGGTGTCCGACGAAGAGGATGGCCTCGCGCAGGCGGTCGTCGAGCTGCCTACGGGCGGGGTTGGCGGCATCGAGCCACAGCAGGGCGCGCTCGAGCGCGTTCAGCGCGAAGTCGACCGTGCGTGGTGACGCACCGTGTGCGGAGACGTCCATGTCAAGCAGCGCGGCGTCTATGCGTGCGTGTAGCCCTGGCTGTGGCAGGCGAATGCGTCGCACACCCGGGCCGAGAGCCGGCCAGTTGAGCCAGTCGTACCAGTGGCTGCGCGGGGGAAAATGTGCCCAGATGATCTCCCACGGATGTGCGCCGCGATGGCAGCCGAAATCCTGTGTCGCACCTGCGTCCCATACGACTGTGTCTCCGGTCGTGAGCGGGTGCTCGACGTCGTTGACCCGCACCACGGCTTCGCCGCCCCGGGTGTGGATCAGCAAGGGGATCGAGGTGCCGCGAGGTCGCCAGCACCAGTTGACATCTCGACGCTCATGGCCGGTGAGCAGGGCCATGCTGGCTGGGTACGGCGTCTCCTGCCTCACACCACTCATCTTGGAGCAGGATCTCGAATGTATCTAGCCCAACCGCTGATGGATCTTTGGGCGTCGTGGTGGCAGCGTCGCAGACAAGAACACACGAGACTTGGAGGACCCATGCGCAACAGTTTCACCGAGCAGGAAGTCGCGGACTACCGCACCAACGGATTCCTGTCCGTGCCGGACTTTCTGAGCCCTGACGAGCTCGCGCACTGGCGTGCGGTCGTGGATGCCGCTGTGGCGGATGTCCATCGGGAGTCGTCCGGGAGGAACAGCGAGAAGGCGTTCACTCAGCGGATGCACTTGCGCCGGACGAACGTCGCCGTGAAGCAGCTGGTCGAAGATCCTGCGATCGGCCGTCTGGTGGCGGCCCTCGAGGAGGTAGACGCAGTCAGGCTTTACCTGGATCAGGCATTGGTCAAGGAGCCGTACGGCGCCCCCACGCAATACCACCTCGACATTCCGTGGTGGAGTTTCACCTCGCCCCACGCCTGCACCCTGTGGGTTGCGCTCGACGACTCGACACTGCAGAACGGATGCTTGTACTTCGTTGCGGGCAGCCAGAACCTCAGGCTCACCGCAATGGGCGATCTCGGACCGGACCTGGGGGCGGTATTCAACGCACACCCCGAGGCGGCCACGCGGCCCACCCCCGTCCCCTTGCCTGCTGGTGGCTGCTCATTCCACAACGGGCACACGATCCACGGAGCCGGGGCGAACATGACCCCGGGCCGGCGACGCGCGATGACCACAGCCTTCATGCCGGGTGGCGCCCGCTACAACGGCCACCGTGATGTCGGCGTCCTCGGCGAGCAGTACCTCGACGCCCTGACGCCGGGCGACCGGCTCGACAACGACGAACTGCTCCCCGTCGTCCACGGGTATGCGCATAGCCAGTAGATGTACCAGCTATAGCTGGTCGACTCGATCGAGAAGTTGGTCAAGTGGCCGATGGGCCTGGCCCAGGGATTCGTTTGTTAGGTGCAGCCGAGGCCGATCTCCAACCCGCGACAGCAGCGGACCTCGAGCAGATGCCCGACGAGTTCGCGAGAAATGATCATGCGCCTCCCGACCAGGGGCGGTCTGGGTTACAAGCGCGATGTCCGCGAAAATCTGGGCGATCTCCCGCACGGTTAGCCCGACGGGCTGCGCCCGCTTGACCACCTTGATCCGGCAGCCTGCGGATTCATCGAAGCGTCGCTCGTTGCCCGTCCGAATGCGGTGATGACGCCGCACCTCACGTAGAAGCACACCGTCGACGGAGCAACGCCGCTGTCGGTGGCCACGTCGCGGACGGTCAGGCTGGTGGGGACGGTGGCGATCTCGGCTGTTGACTTCAACATATGTTGAACGTCCAACATGAAGACCATGACGACGAAATTGAGACTCGCGTTCACCGACAAGCAACTCACGACCAGGAGCCAGTCATGACAACGGCCGCCACGGCGCCAGACCGATACCGCCACGCCGTAATCGCGCACATCATGCTCGACGACGCCTCCGCGGCGATCGACTTCTACCAGCGCGCGCTGGGGGCATCGGAGCTGTTCCGGATAGCCGATTCAGACGGCCGCATCCTGCACGCCGAAATCAGCATCGGCGGCGCCGTAGTCATGATCGGAGACGCCGACCCGCCATTCGTGGCGCCCACAACATCGGGATCCACCACCGTCGGCTTGCACGTATATCTCGACAACGTCGACACGGGGCTCCGCAAAGCCGAGCAGGCGGGCGGCGAAATCCTCCAATCCGCCCAGGACATGTTCTATGGCGATCGCTCCGGCATGTTCCGCGACCCTTTCGGTCACATCTGGGTGCTCTTGGCTCACCAAGAAGATGTTGAACTAGAAGAGATCAAGCGTCGCGGCCAGGCCATGCTGAGCGCACATACTGAAGCATGACAAGAGCCGGGCATGGCTGTCCCGGTGCACCTACTTCGGGACGCCGTAACGCTCGGACCAGGCGGGCAGGCGTGGCTGCGGTCAGTCGACATCCTGGTGCCCGGGCAACCATGGTCGAGCGGATCGGTCGAAACGACGCCGAACGCGCGGATGAGGTACATCCTTGCAGCCAGTGCCACACGGCTTGGGTGCCGTCGGCCTGCACGTCGAACGGGAGACCTGGTCCTGGATTCGGAGTCCACGCCCAATCGGGCCTGCTCATGCTCTCGTCACGCTGCCGGGGACACCAACGCGGCCGCCGTGCTGCTCCGAGAAGACGAAGCGACCATGCCCCGATGTGAGGCCCTGAGGCTGCCGAGGTCGCCGTGCGAGGACCCCGACACCAACCTGTTGGCGTTCTCTCCAGCCGGGCCACCCCATTGACGTTCCCCGCCAGGGCACGATCCTGGGTCACCGCGTTCCCGGCCCATGGCGACAAGCCCTCGACGACCGGGGCGTGTTCAGGCGGCTGTACGGCACCGAGAACGCGTCGATGTGACGGACGTGGGTAGGTGACTCAGGCCCCCGCACGGTCACCCCCCCACGGCCACCACGCGGGCCGCGCCAGCCGCCTCGTCCACTTCGTCGGAGTCGATGAACCTGGTAGAGGCGCGAAACGGCGTCACGGGGCAGCGTGGCCATCCCCCCAATTCGCCGTATCAACACCTCGTGATCATCGTCGCCCCGGTCGAAACGCCGATGGATTCTTCGTCCGCCAGGCCATGAGCCGACGCGGAGCCATGCGGCAGACTCAAGCCACCAGCCCACTGAGCCCATAGCCCGGCCGCAGCCGCCGACGGGCATCTTGGAGGCAACGACCGTGAAGCCCACCCTGCCTGACCCCGCCGTACTGCAGCGTCGACTCGACGCGCTCGCCAAGAAGCACGGGGTCCCGGGGGCTACCGCCGGGGTGCTCCTCGGGGGCCAGGTCGAGGTCATGGCAACCGGGGTGACTCGCCTCGGGACCCAGCTGCCCGTGACACCCGACACCCTCTTCCTTATCGCCTCCATCACCAAGGTCTGGACCGCCACCTTGGTGATGCAGCTCGTCGACGAAGGGCTGGTCGACGTCGACGCCCCGGTGAACGACTACCTCCAGCCGGAGCTCCGGCTCGGTGACGCACACGTCGCCAAAAGCGTCACCGTCGCTCAGCTGCTGTGCCACTCCGGCGGCTTCTTCGGAGACTCCGACGAGCCGGGGTTCCGCGACGACGACGCAGTACGCAAGACCGTAGAGGCGTACCACACGCTCCCTCAGCTGCACCGACCCGGCAGCATGTTGTCCTACTCCAATGCCGGCTTCAACGTGCTCGGACGACTGGTCGAGTGCGTGACGAAGTCGACCTGGGACGAGGCGCTCAAGACACGGCTGCTGGATCCACTGGGTCTGCAACACACCTTCACCCTGCCCGAGGACACCATGACACAGCCCCTGGCCGTCGGGCACGAACCGCAAAGCCCCGACAGTCTTGCCCTCTCGCCGGTGAAGACCTGGCTCGACCCGCGTGGTTCCGGGCCGTGCGGCGGCACGCTGGCCACCACGTCCGGTGACCTGCTGGCCTTCGCCGGGCTTCACCTGCGCGACGGCGTCGGCCCGTCCGGGCAGCGGCTGATGTCGGAGGCGTCAGCGTTAGCGATGCGAGAACCGCGGATCGTCCAGCCCGACCCCAGCATGGCTCCGGCCTGGGGATGGGGCTGGGCGGTGGAGCGGCTGGACTCGCCGAGTGGTGGAGCACGGCGGCAACACGTGCGGGCAGCAGAGCCAGCTGGTCGTCGTGCCCGAGCACGACCTTGCCGTCTGCCTGCTCGCCAACGGCGACGTCCAGGGACTGCTGCGTGATCAGTTCGTGTCGGGCGTGCTCGACGACATGCTGGGCATCTCACGGCCAAGCCTGCCCGCCCCTGTCACGGAGCCGGTCGACCCATCGCCGTTCCTCGGCAGCTACCGACGAAGCGAACAGATCAGCATCGACGTGAGGGCCAGCGGCGACGCATTGGTGGCGGCGTTCGTCACCTCGGGCGAGGTCGCAACCCACATCCCCAGCTTCACGACACCGCTGACGTACGCCGGCGGCACCACGTTCCTGCTCACCCTGCCCCCGATGACCGAGCGGATCGCCGCCACGTTCCTGTACGAAGACGACGACGCCGGCTCGGCCAGCCACCTCGCGCTCGGCACACGCGTGGCACCACGGGTGTGACCGCGTACACCTCCCGTTGATACCGGCCACGACGGCACGGGTCGAATAATGAGGCTGAGCGAGGGCAGCGCCTGCTCAACACACGCGATGCGTTCCCATACCAGCCTGGTCGAGCCCGATGTGCACCACCGGTGTGGCGTCCCCACCCGGACCGTGTCCAGGTCAAGGCTGCCCACCGAGCAGATCAGACACCTCACCGAGCGTGCACATGATCAGGGACGTGGACTCTCCCCCGCCGCCAGCAGTCGCTGCCCGAGGATGCGCGCGGCCTCCTGGAGCTCAGTGCACACCTCACGATCCGGTACGACGCCGGGATCACCGCGAGCTGCTCGGCGTACCACACTGGGTTGCTGGTGCTGCCGACCAGGCGCGAGGTCTCGGCATCGAGCGGCTCGAGGAGTCCGATGGCACGGGGGACGCAACGCGCCACGGTTTCGACGGGAGCATCGATGACGACTTCGACGTCGTACTCCCATCCGACGGCGAGATGCTTCTCGAGCATGGCGACCGGGTCGAAATCGGTTGGTGGGCTGAAGGTGTCGTCGAGCGCCTCCACTCCGCGGACCCGGTCGATCCGGTATGCCCGCCGGGCGTCCGTGCTGCGGCCAGGGCTTGTCTCTGTTCACACAAGGTTTCGTCCGGGGGTGACTTGGTCGCGGAAAGTAGCTGCACGCCGACGCGCGCGAGGCCGCGAGCCGACCGGAATTTCCCGAGGCCGCGGATCGCGCGCCTCCACGTCAGGCATCTCCGGAGCAGCTTCCCGAGCACCGTGAGACCGACTCGTGACGGCTTCTGGCGAGGCCAGCTCATGCCTCCAGTCGGTTGGACCGCGGCTGTTCACGCAACAGGCGCGTGGCGATGGGTAGCAGTCGGGCGGCCGCGAGTGGCGCGGAGGGGTCCGGGGCGTCGGGGGTGTTGCGGTAGCGGCCCGGAGGCTGCCCGTAGATGCGTCGGAACCGGTGCGAAAAGTGTTCGGGGTCGGCGAAGCCGCAGGCCCTCGCGATGGCTGCGATCGGGACGGCGCTCTGAGACAACAGGGTGGCCGCGCGGGCCAGGCGCAGCAGCTCGAACGCCGTGATCGGTCCAACCCCGAAGTGGTCGCCGAACACTCGACAGAGATGACCGGATGACACTGACGCAGCAGCCGCCAGCTCGTCCAGGCTCACAGGCCGCGCCACGCCGGTTGGCGTCCAGGCCTGGTAGACGTGCTCGATCACCGCATCCACGGCTGGGGGCAGGCCGGCCCGCTGGTGGCCGGCGGCACCGCGGACGAAGAGAGTCAGAACGAACCGGACGATCTCCGCTGCAGTGACTTGGTCGCGCTCGGCCGTCATGTCCAGGTTGAGCAGGTACCGAAGCGTTGCCCGCAGCGGATCGTCATGGCTCATCGACCGCCGCAGCGGCCAGGGACCGTTGTCAGAGCGGGGGCGCCAGTCGCCCGAGAAGCGGAAGTAGACATAGCCGTGGGTCGTCGGTTGGAGTCGATCCCATTGCCACCGGTCCTCATGACCCGGCGGGACGAGAAGCAGCTGACCTGGTCTCAGTTCGCGGGTATCTCCGGCGAACCACCAGGCGGCGCTCCCACGCAGGATCCACACGAACTGAAACTCCGAGAGGAGGCGTGAGCCGATCTCGGCACCTGGCGGGTACACGGCCGACCCGACCTTCCCGACCGACACTGATGTCATGATCAGACAGTCTACCGTGTCGATGGTCCATGGTTTCGTGCGTGACTAGCCGCCACAGTGGACTCATGACAATCATAGATCAACAGATTGATACCTACGTCGAAGCGGGCTACACGGTCCTCGAGGGCGCGTTGTCCGGCGACGAAGTCGCCGCGCTGTGCGCAGAGGCGGCCAAGATCTGTCGCGGCGAGCGGGGCACGGTCGGCGGGATCCAGGCTGCCGCGCGCGACGAGTCCGACGAGGATGCGATGCGCCGCTACGTCGCCCTGAACTTCCCGCACAAGATCTCCCCGATGATCCGTGAGGCAATGCGGCACCCCGCGGTCGTCGATGCGTTGACCCGCGCGATCGGACCCAACGTCAAGGCCATGCAGTCCATGCTGTTCATGAAGTCCGAGGGAAAGCTCGGCCAGGCCTGGCACCAGGACGAGCACTTCATCCCGACCCGGGATCGATCACTCACCGGGGCTTGGATCGCGCTCGACGACGCCGCCGTGGACAACGGGTGCTTGTGGGTCCTGCCCGGCTCGCACCGCGCCGGGGTGCTGTATCCCGACCGTGAGCACGACGATCCTCGGTTCGACTGCGCGATCGAGGCCTACGACTTCCCTTACGACGACACCGACGCCGTGCCGGTCGAGGTCGAGGCCGGCTCGGTGGTGTTGTTCAACGGCTACCTGCTGCACCAGTCGCTGCCCAACACCCGACCCGGCAGCTTCCGGCGCGCCCTGGTCAACCACTACATGAGCGCTGAGTCGCTGCTGCCCTGGCGCGGGCCCCTGCCGGAGGGCATGCACATCGGCAAGTTCGACCACCGCGACATCATGCTGGTCGCCGGCCACGACCCCTACGCCTACAAGGGCACCCCGGACATCGTGGAAACCTACCTTCGCAAGGACAAGGACGGCGGCTGCGACCGGTAGCGTCGCCCCGCGGGTAGTGCCGGACCGCCCGGCGGGCGTCTGCCGGATCGCCCGCGAGATCGGGCCGCTCAGCCGCGCAGCTTGAGGTTGACTGCCTCGGCGGAGAACTCTCGGTCCACCACGAGGCGGGTGAGGCCGACAACCGCGGCGTCCTCGCCCAACGACCCGAGCTGCAGGGTCATGTGCCGGGTGGCCCGGGGCAGCGAGAGCCGGTAGAGCGTCTCGCGGATCCCGGCCAGCAGCGGCGCCGAGGCCAGGTCACCGCCGATGAGCACGACCTCGGGATTGAGCACGCACACGACCGTGGCCATCACCTCGCCGATTCGGCGTCCGGCCTGCTGGGTAAGTCGCGCCGCGTCGGCGTTCCCCGCGCGGAGGAGCTGTCGTACCTCCCGGCCGGAGGTCGCCGGTACGCCGAGCGCGGTCAGCTCGCCGGCCACGGCGCGGCCGCTCGCCAGGGCCGCCAGGCAGCCATGGCCGCCGCACTGGCACAGGGCGTCGGAGCGGGACGAGACCCGCACGTGGCCGATGTCCCCGGCACCGCCGTCGGCGCCGGTGTAGGACCGCCCGTTGATGACTATCCCGGTGCCGATGCCTGTCGACACCTTCACCAGGCACATGGAGGTGGCGTGCGCGTAGCCCACCGCGTACTCCCCAAGCGCGGCGGCGTCCGCGTCGTTGGCTGTGAGCACGGGCACACCTGGCAGTCCCGCCTGCAGGTGGTCGGCCACCGGATAGCCATCCCACCCCGGGAGGATCGGAGGCTGGCTGGGCCGCCCAGACACGTGGTCGATGGGACCGGGGAGGCTCACCCCGGCCCCGCCGAGGTCGGACGGCCGCAGCCCGCTGCGCTCCAGCAACGCGGCCATTGCGGCGGAGATCTGGTCGAGCACCTGCGAAGGGCCCTCCTCGACTGGGGCGTCGATCTCATCCTGTGCCAGCACCGCTCCGCCGAGGTCGGTGACGGCGATGCGGGCGTGCGTAGTGTCAACCGCAGCGACCAGGGCCCGGGACTGCGAGGTGTTGAAGACGAGGCTGCGGCGTCGCCGACCGCCCGTGGCCTCCGTTGTGTCGCCCTCCGCGATCATGCCAGCGGCAAGCAATGCGTCGAGGCGTTGCGCGATCGTCACACGGGACAGGCCTGTGATCTCCAGGACGTCTCCGCGAGTGTTGGCGCGTCCGTGCCTGATCAGGCTCAACACGTCGCCAGGCCCATGGGGCATGAACTACCTCCCAGGCACGCGCACCGGTGTTGGGTCACCGGCTCGCTAAAGTATAACGACTGGCCAACTAACGCTTGACAGATGTGTGACCTAGGTCCATTGTCTTGACAAAAGCACCCGCCCGTTCGGAGGCCCCATGTCCAGTCATCGACGACGCCGCGCTAGCGCAGCTGCCCTCATGGCGATCGCCCTGGTCGCCTCTGCCTGCAGCTCCGACGATGGTGGCTCGGGAGACAGCAACAGCATCAAGGTCTGGATCCAGGAGGACCTCCCCGACCGGGTGGCCGCCACCCAGGCGATCGTCGACGACTTCACCAAGCAGACCGGCATCGACGTCAAGCTGGTGGCCGTCGCTGAGGACCAGTTCAACCAGCTGCTGACCTCGTCGGCTGCGGCCGGTGACCTGCCCGACGCCATTGGGGGGGTGGCGCTGCCGCAGGTGCGCACGCTGTCGGCCAACGAGCTGCTCGACACCGATACGACGGCCAGCATCCTGGCCGACCTGGACGAGGCAACCTTCGGCAAGAGCGCGCTGGATCTGACCCGGGACGGTGACACGCAGCTCTCCATTCCCAGTGAGTCGTGGACCCAGCTGCTGCTCTATCGCAAGGACCTCTTCGATGCGGCTGGGCTCGAGGCCCCGACGTCCTACGACAGTATCCTGGCCGCCGCACAGGCCCTCGACTCGTCCGATGTCGCGGGCTTCGTCGGCGCCAATATCGCCGGCGACGCGTTCACCGAGCAGACGTTCGAGCACATCGCCTTGGGCAACGGGTGCGAGCTCGTCAACGACGCCGGCGACGTCAGCTTCGACAGCCCAGAGTGCGTGGCGGCACTGGACTTCTACGGTGAGCTCCAGCAGAACTACTCCGTCTCTGGAGGCCAGGACGTCGACACGACGCGGGCGTCGTACTTCGCCGGACAGGCGGCCATGATCATCTGGTCGACCTTCATCCTCGACGAGATGGCGGGGCTGCGGGAAGACGCGCTGCCCACGTGCCCGGAGTGCCAGGACGACCCGGCCTTCTTGGCAAAGAACAGTGGAGTGGTCACCGCGATCGAGGGACCGTCCGGCTCCGCGCCTGCCACCTTCGGCGAGATCACGTCGTGGGTCATCCCAGCCGAGTCGGCCGCCGACCCGGCCAGCAAGTTCGTCGAGTACATGATGAACGACGGCTACGAGCCGTGGCTCGCCATCGCACCCGAGGGGAAGGTGCCGGTACGGACCGGTGACTCCGCGGGCTCCACTACCTACACCGATGCGTGGGCCAAGTTGCCGGTGGGCGTGGACACCAAGGCACCGCTGTCGGACTTCTACGGCCAGGACGTCATCGACGCGCTCACCACGGGCCCTGAGCAGCTGGACCGGTGGGCCATCCCGCAGGGACAGGGAGATCTGCTGGGCGCCATCCAGGGCACCCAGCCGGTCGCCGAGGCCGTCAACGAGGTGTCCAACGGCAGCGACGCGGAGGAGGCGGCCTCACAGGCAGCCGACGCCGTACGCGACGCGCAGAGCTCGCTGAACTGAGCATGAGCAGATCTATCGCCCAGGCCCCCGCGCCGGAGACGCCCGACAGCGCTCCCCCGAGGGCTCGTGGCGGTGGGTCCGCACGCAGCCGCGAGGATCGGAGGACCGGCTATGTGCTCATCTCGCCGACCTTCCTGATCGTCGCCGTGATGGTGGTGTTGCCCATCCTGTGGACGTTCTCCCTGGCGTTCCAGGAGGTCCGGCTGCTCAACCTTCGCGATACCGGGGTCATCGGCGCATACAGCTTGGACAACTTCGTCACCGTGCTCACCTCGTCCGGCTTCGTGGACGCGCTGGTCACCACGCTGATCTACTCGGTCGCCGGCACCACCTGCGCGATCGGGCTGGGGCTTGTCGCCGCGCTCGCCCTGCGCCGTCCTTTCCGAGGTCGGGGACTGGTGAGATCCGCGATGCTCCTCTCGTACGTCGCTCCCGTCGTGGCCGCCACCTTCGTCTGGTCGACCATGCTCAACCCCCAGTTCGGCCTGGTGAACCACTATGGGCAGAGCCTGCTGGGCTGGAACGAGCCGATCGCCTTCCTCAGCTCCAGCGACCCTCCCTCCCTTTTCGGTCTCGACCTGCACGTGAGCACCGCGCTGGTCAGCGTCGTGCTGTTCGAAGGTTGGCGCTCCTTCCCGTTCGCCTTCCTCTTCCTGACTGCGCGGATGCAGGCGATCCCGGAGGCCTTCGAGGAGGCGGCCCTGGTGGACGGCGCCACGCCAACACAGCGGTTCCGCTACATCGTCTTGCCCCAGCTCCTGCCTACGATCGCCGTACTCACGGTGCTGAGGTTCATCTGGACGTTCAACAACTTCGACGACATCTTCCTGCTCACCGGCGGAGGCGCTGGCACAAAAGTGGTGACCGTCCGGGTGTACGACTACCTCATCAACCAGGGTGACATCGGCGCGGCCGCCGCGCAGGCGCTCGTCCTGGCGGCTATCCTCGCCCTCCTCGTCGGCATCTACCTGAAGCTCTTCGGGCGGTCGGAGGAGGGCGCGTGAACCGGGACCTGGTCGAGCGACGGGTCCTCGGCGTGCTACGGCCGGTCATCATCGTCAGCCTGCTCGTCGTCACCGTTTTCCCCTTCTACTACATGGTGATGCTGTCCTTCCGTCCGCTGGACTCGGTGCTGCAGAACCCGGGCGCCCTGTGGCCGTCCTGGGGTGAGATCAACTTCGACACCTACCGCCAGGTCCTCAAACCTACCGAAGACGGCGGGCAAGGCTTCCTCACCTTCATCAAGAACAGCCTCCTTGTAGCGCTCGGCACCGTCGTCTTGACCTTGATTGTCTCCATCCCGGGGGCGTACGCCGTGAGCCGCCTCGAGTTCTTCGGCCGCCGACAGATCGGCGCGATGTTCCTCGGCGTCTACTTCTTCCCGTCGATCCTCCTCGCGATCCCACTGTTCGTGTTCTTCACCCGGATCGGACAGCGGGGCACGCTCACGGGTCTGCTCGTGGTGTACGTCGCCCAGGTGGCCGCGGTGTCGATCTACATGCTGCGCAACTACTTCGACACCATCCCGGCGAGCCTCGAGGAGGCGGCCCAGATCGACGGGTGCACCCGGCTGCGCGCGATGTGGCATGTGAGTCTGCCTCTGGCCATGCCGGCGATCGCCGCGAACGCGCTCTTCATCTTCATGATCGCCTGGAACGAGTTCCTCTTCGCCCTGCTCTTCCTGGTCGAGCGTCGGGACAACTGGACGGTCTCGCTCGGGCTCTCTCAGCTGGCCGGCAGCATCGAGGTGCCCACGACCGTACTGATGGCCGGTTCTGTCGTCCTGACGCTGCCGATCATCGTTATGTTCTTCCTGAGCGAGCGGTGGCTCGCCGGTGGCCTGACCGCCGGCGCCGAGAAGGGCTGATCTTCGGCTGCCGCCTCTCCGCCCGTTCCAGCCCTGTCCAGGAGGACACCCGTGCCGCAGGTTGTCTCGTTCGCCGCACCCCGTGAGGTGGGGCTGGTCGAGTCCGAGGCCGAGCCGTTGGCCCCGGGATCGGTGCGGGTCCGCACGTGGTACTCCGGCATCTCGGCCGGGACCGAGCTCAGCGCATACCGCGGCTCGAACCCCTTCCTCACCCGCACCTGGGACTCGGACCGCCGTCTCTTCGTGGAGGGTGCCCCGACCTTCCCCTACCCCGTACAGGGGTGGGGGTACTCCGAGGTGGGGGAGGTGATCGAGGGCGCACCGGACGTGGACACCCCAGTGCCCGGCGAGATCGTCTACGGCATCTGGGGGCACCGTAGCGAGGCCGTGGTCCCGGCGTCGGCCGTGCGCGACAACGTGTGGGGCGCTCACGACGCGCTGTCCGGCTGCTTCGCGCGGGTGGGAGCGATCGCACTCAACGCCGTCCTGGCCGCCGAGACCCAGCTGGGGGATCGAGTGGCCGTCTTCGGGCAGGGTGTCATCGGTCTTCTCGCTACCAGTCTGGCGACTCTCAGCGGAGCGGAGGTGGTCGCGATCGACACTCAGCCCCGGCGTCTGGAGGCCGCCCGGGCGATGGGCGCCCTGGAGACCTTGGCGGCGGACGTGCCGGGGGGCGCCGGGGCAGCGGTCCGGGCCTGGTCCGGGCACGGCGTGGATGCCGCCATCGAGCTCAGCGGCAACGACCGCGCCCTTCACGAGGCGGTCCGCTCGGTGGTCGTGGACGGCACGGTGGTCGTCTCGGGCTTCTACCAGGGCGGGGCTGAGCACCTGCGCCTCGGGGAGGAGTTCCACCACAACCGCGTCCGAATGGTAGCCAGCCAGATCTCCGGCACGCCGGTGGGCTTGCGTCCGCGATGGGACCAGCGTCGGCTGGTGCGGACCTTCATGCGCCAGGTCGGGGCCGGCCGGGTCGACACCAGCTCTCTGATCACCGACCTCGTGGACGTCGACGAGGTTTCCGCGGTTTTCGAGCGGCTCGACCGGGGCGATCCCGACATCCTGCAGGCAGTGCTCAGGTTCCCGGCGGCCCCGGAGACCACGTGAGCTCCGCGCACACGTCGTACGTCGAGACGCCCGAGACCTCTCCTCGCTTCCCGCCCGACCGCTCGGGAGTCGCGATCCTCGGCTGCGGGACCATCGCCCAGTCTGCCCACCTGCCCGCTTACCTGGAACACGGCGTGGGAGTGACCGGCGTCTGGAGCAGGAGCCCAGGGACGACGGCCTCGGTCCGGGAACGGTTTCCTCTCGTGGGTCGGGTCTACGGCAGCGCCGCGGAGCTCCTGGCCGACGACGAGGTCCGCTTCGTGGACATCGCAACCGGCCCCGATCACCGTCTCCGGTGGATCGAGGCGGCCGTATCGGCCGGCAAGCACGTGCTCGCCCAGAAGCCGCTGGTCCTGGCCGCGGAGGAGCTGGAACGCCTGCCTGATCTGCTGGCACGCGCTGACGACGCCGGAGTCCGGGTGGCGGTGAACCACAACGGACGCTGGGCACCCCCGTGGCGTGCGGCAAGCCTCCTGCTCCGGCGGGGAGCGATCGGCGAGGTTGTTGGCGTGACCCACCTGCACGACAAGGCGCTGCCGCCCCTCGTGGGCACGCCGTTCGACGACCTGCCACACATGCTGCTCACCGACTACCTCCTGCACTGGGTTGACATCAGCCGGTGCTGGTTGATCGAAGGCAGCGCGGGCGGGCGGGGCGTGGTCACATCGGTCCAAGCGACGGACTCCCGCGTCCCTGGACAGCCAGCCGACTCGCGCAACCCCTGGTCGGCCACCGTGGCCCTGACCGCCGCGTCCGGTGCCACGGCGAACCTGCGCATCGTCGGCAGCGTGGTCACGGCCGAGCCGGCCTGCCCGTTCTGGATCCACGGCACAACCGGCACCCTCCGCGGCAGCGTGCTGCTCGACTCCGACCGGCTGCAGCTCGACGACGGGCGTGAGCTCAGAGACGTCGCTCTGCGCGGGGCTTGGTTCGTCGACGGCTTCGCCGCCACCATGGGCGAGCTCATGTGCGCGGTGGCGGAGGGTCGCCAGCCCGAGAACTCGGCCGCGGACGCCGCTGCGTCGGTCGCGCTGGTGCTCGCCGCCCGCCAGTCCGCCCAGGAAGGCGGGAGTCCGGTCGACATAGCCCCGACATCGACCGCCGCCGGTGTGCGACCGTGAACGACACCACTTCAAGCCACGTGTCGAACGAGGTCCTGGGTGAGGTGGTCGACGAGGTGCCGATCGACGTGAGCACCTCCCGCGTCTACGCCGAAGGCTGGCAGAGCTGGAGCCCCGCCACGTGGTACCCGGTGAGCGCTACCGGCCTGCAGCCGGGCGCCAGTCGGCAGCACACCATGCGGTTCCGACCCGGAACCCCCGTCGCGGCCATCGGTGTCCAGGCCGAGGGGCTGCTCGTGGTCGACCCCGGCACGGGGGAGCCGGCCCGCTGCTACGGCGCCGCCGACCCGTGGTCCGTGCCGACCCTGCGGACGAGCCTCGAGCACGATCGCATCGTCGTCCGGGCGACCAGTGAGGTGCGCTCGACCGTCCACCCGGAGGGCGGTGAGGCCGCTTTGGCGGCGTACGCCGACTGGTTCGTGCGGCGGGTGGGCGCCGCCCCCCTGGTTGCTCCGCCGACGGTGTGGTGCTCCTGGTACCGCTACTTCGAGCAGGTGAGCTCCACTGACGTCGTGGAGAATCTCCTAGCCCTCAACGAGAACGACCTGCCGGTCGACGTGGTGCAGGTCGACGACGGATGGAGCCCCGGCCTCGGTGAGGGGCTCCAACCCTCGGACGGCTTCGGGTCGCTGCCGGCCCTCGTCGACGCGATCCGGACCTCGGGCCGTCGAGCCGGGCTCTGGCTCGCGCCGTTCCTCGTGGGCGGACAGACCGCGCTCGCAACCGAGCACCCGGACTGGCTCGTCGGGGCCGCCGGCCACAATTGGGGCCAGGACCTGGTCGGCCTCGACCTGACTCACCCCGGCGTCCGGGAGCTGCTGAGCGACGAGCTCCGGCGGGTGGTCGACCTGGGCGTCAGCTACCTGAAGCTGGACTTCCTCTACGGCGGCGCCGTACCCGGACACCGCCACGAGGGCGTCAGCGGGACCGAGGCCTATCGCTCGGGTCTGGCGCTGGTGCGCGAGGCCGTCGGACCGGACGTGTACCTCGTCGGGTGTGGTGCGCCGCTCCTCCCTAGCGTCGGCCTCGTGGATGCAATGCGGGTTTCGCCGGACACCTTCCACGAAGGTGGTGAGGATGGGTCGGCCGGCCTCCGGGGCCTGATGACCCTGGCCGCGCGGGCGTGGCAGCAAGGCCGCTTCTGGGTGAACGACCCGGACTGCCTCGTCGCCCGGCCGTCGTACAGCCAACGCGAACGCTGGGCCGAGGCCGTCGTGATCTATGGGGCGCTGCCGTCGTTCTCGGACCGGGTGGCCGAGCTGGACGCGTGGGGACTACGCACCGTCCGTGACCTCCTGTCCGACGGTCGTGGCGCGGCGCCGTTCCCCCCGAACCGCGTCCGGGCGGGGGCCCGGTTGGCCGGGACTGAGCTGGCGCAGCGGGCCGGGGTCGAGGACGCGACGTGACCGGGGACCAGCTTGCGGAGCGGATCTTGCCGCACCTCGAGTTCCTCTACCCTCACGATCACGCCGACGTCTGCCAACGACTGGTGTTGCTGGCTGAGAAGTACGCCGACCGGCTGCGGAGCCGGCGCATCGCCCTCCCGACTCACCGCACCGCCTGCCTGATCACGTACGGCGACGGGATCCGGCGCCGCGGCGAGACCCCGCTGCACACGCTGGCCAACTTCCTCCACGAGCACGTGGGCGACGTGCTCAGCGACGTGCACCTGCTCCCCATATTCCCGTGGACCTCCGATGATGGCTTCGCGGTGGTAGACCACCGGGCGGTCAATCCCGCCCTGGGCACATGGACCGACGTCGGCGAGCTCGCCGACGACTACGCGGTGATGTTCGACTTCGTAGCCAACCACACGTCGAGCGGCTCCCCCTGGTTCACCGGTTGGCTGGCGCGCGACCCGGCCTACGACGGCTTCTACATCGAGCGCTCCCCCGAGTTCGACGTGTCGCGGGTCACCCGGCCGCGCACCACGCCACTCTTCCACTCGTTCCCTCGTCCGGACGGATCGAAGGCATGGGCCTGGACCACATTCGGCGAGGACCAGGTGGACGTGGACGTCCGCCGCCCCGGAACACTGGTCGAGCTCACCGACGTGCTCCTCGGCTACCTGGAGAAGGGCGCCTCCGCTATCCGGCTGGACGCCATCGGCTTTCTGTGGAAGGTGTCCGGCACCAGCTGCCTGCACCTCCCGCAGACCCACGCCGTCATCAAGCTGTGGCGCAGCCTGGTGGACCACGTCGCACCTGGCGCACGGCTGCTGACGGAGACCAACGTGCCGCACGAGGAGAACACCTCGTACTTCGGTGACGGCAGCGACGAGGCACACCTGGTGTACCAGTTCGCCCTTCCGCCGATGGTGCTGCACTCCTTCGTGACCGGCTCGACGGCGCGTCTCAGCAGCTGGGCGGCGGGGGTCGGCGCGGTCAGCCCCACGGCGACGTGGTTCAACTTCCTGGCCAGCCACGACGGGATCGGCCTGCGCGCGACCGAGGGCATTCTTGACGACCGGGAACGGGAAGCCTTGGTGCAACGGACGCGCGCGCACGGCGGCCGGGTATCCATGGCCAAGAGACCCGACGGGACGAGTTCGGTTTACGAGCTCAACCTCAGCTATCTCGACGCCCTCTGCACCCCCGACGAGGCGCGCGACGGCGCCATCGTCGCGGCCAAAGGATTAGCGACCCACAGCATCCTGTGCGCCTTCCTGGGCATCCCGGCGATCTACTACCACTCGCTGGTCGGCTCACCGCCAGACCACGAGGGCATGGCGACCAGCCGGATCAACCGCCGTATCAACCGAGGGGTCCTCGATGCCGACCGGCTCGTCGACGACCTCGAGAACGACCCGCGGCGCCGCGCTGTCTTCAGCGGCCTGCGACACCTCCTCAGCGTACGCCGACAACACGTTGCATTCTCGCCCTTCGGCACCCAGCGCGTGGAGACTCTCGATGAGCGCGTCCTGGTGCTGCGCCGTGCCGTCGGCACCCCCGAGGAGCTGGTGTGCGTCACGAACGTAACTGCGGAGACCGTCACTCTTCCCACCGTCCGCGGGCACGACGTCCTCACCGGCCGGACGGCGGAGCCGCTCACCCTCGGGCCGTGGGGCTATGCCTGGGTGCGCCCGTGAGATCACGGGCGCGATGCGGTGGACCGGATAACGGCGGAATGGAACACGGTCAGGCCAGACGTGAACGTCGCTCCGCTCGGTGTGGTCGGCCGCGTGTCTCGGCTGTCGCGCCTGATCGACCGACACTTGAGCAAGAACTTCGCTCGCTACGGACTTGAGAACTGGACGTATGACGTCCTTGCGACGTTACGACGATCTGGCCCGCCGTTCGAGCTGACCGCGGGTCAATTGCGCGAGCGATCGATGGTGACGACCGGCGCCATCACCAACCGCGTCGATCGCCTGGCGCAGCGGGGGCTTGTCGAGAGGGCACAGACACAGGACCGCCGCAGGGTGCTGGTTCGTCTTTACAGAGCGTGGACTGGCGCTCGTAGACCAAGTTGTTCAGCATCATATGCAAGTCGAAGCCGACATACTCGCCCAACTGACCGCGGAGGAGAGGAAAGAGCTGGCGGCGTTGCTGCGCACAGTGCTGCTCGGCCTCGGTGATCACGACTGACTTGTTCGCAAACTTCACGTACTGCTCGCCTCATTCGTGCGCTCACCGGGGTTCCCCCGGTTCCACTCGTCGGAGTTGGCGCTAGTATGGGGGTAGACACGACCGTCGGCAATGCAGCATCGGTAGCGAAATTCTCAGTTTGACGGTTGGTAGGTGGGCTATCGACTGATGGTTGTTGGACCCAGACCCCGGCAGGCCGTGGGGCCGGGTGCGGCCATCTCTCGCAGATCCGTGGGCCGCGTCGCGGGGGTAGTCGCCCATCCCACCTCGGCTCGGCGTGTCCCGTCGCCCCCCGGACGCGGACCCTGCGTGCCGGTGTTGTCATTCCGCCGCGGCTAGCGTGCCGGGCACTCCAGAGGAGGAGTCTGTGCTTCCACCAGGCCAGCGCCAATCGGGCGCTCGCCGTGCTGCTCCGCGAAGGCAGCGACGTGCCCGGGACCTGGACAACGACGGCATCATCCCGGTCTTGGCCCGCACGGTGCGTCAGGTCGAGGCAGCTGCCAAGCGCGGGCCCGTCATGCCTTCGGTACGCACGAAGTTCCAGGTGGTCGCCCTGTTGGTCCGCGAGGAGCGTGCCCGCACCAAGGCCAACGAGACCAGCAGCGAAGTCCACCGGGCCGAGCAGCTCAAGCGGCTCGACGGAGTGGCGACGATCCTCGCGACGACGGCCGCACGCGACACCTCACTCCTCGCGCTGCTCGCCGAGGACGCCGTCGTCTCCGATGCAGCTAGGTCGCTCAAGCGCGACATGATGCAGGCAGCCGGCATCGAGACGGCTCCCGACGAAGTCGCGCCCACGGATCCCTCGGCCACCACCGAGCGTCGGGTGGTGCCGCAGTCGGTCGTCTCGCGACAGCTTGCCAACCCCTTCCTCGCACCCGACTTCGCGTCCGCCGAGCAGAGCCTGGCCCGTCCGCGGCGGTTGGCCGGATGGGAGCTGCTCGGCCCGCTCCTGAGGTCGTTCGAGGACGCCGGCAACGGGGTCTCGGCATGCAAGGCGCTGCCCGAGCCGTCCTCGCTGCGAGCGCCGCACGGCCTGCAGCTGATGCCGCATCAGGCGCGGGTGGTTGCCGCTGCCGCGCGCGGGCACCGGACCTTCCTGCTCGCCGACGAGCCCGGTCTCGGCAAGACGGCTCAGGCACTGCTCGCTGCGCAGGCGGCCAACGCATATCCGCTCCTGGCCGTCGTACCGAACGTCGTCAAGACCAACTGGGCACGCGAGGCGGACCTCTGGACACCCAACCGCCCGGCCACCGTGATCCACGGCGACGGCGACACCGTCGACGGCTTCGCCGACATCGTCATCGTCAACTACGAGGTACTCGACCGCCACGTCGGTTGGCTCGGCGACCTCGGCTTTCGAGGCATGGTCGTCGACGAGGCGCACTTCATCAAGAACACGACCTCCCAGCGCTCGCAGCACGTGCTGCAGCTTTCTCAACGCATCCGGTCCCGCATCGCGCGTCCCCTGCTGATGGCCCTCACCGGCACCCCGCTGATCAACGACATCGCCGACTTCAGGGCAATCTGGCAGTTCCTCGGCTGGATCGACGACACGGCGCCGCTCGCCGAGCTGATGGACTCGCTCGAAGCGACCGGCCTGACGCCGGCCGACCCCGGGTTCTACCCCAGCGCTCGTAGCTGCGTGGTCGACCTCGGCATCGTCCGTCGCCGCAAGGTCGACGTGGCCGCCGACATCCCCGCCCGCCGCATCGCCGACCTTCCCGTCGAGCTCGACGACGAGGTCGGTCGGTCGATCCGGGACGCCGAGCGTGAGCTCGCCCGCCGCCTGGTGTCGCGGTACGAGGGCGCACTCGCGAGGCGCACAGCAGGTCTCGTCGTCGAGGGCATCGACCACGACCTCGTGCGCCGGGTGGCCATGTGGGAGCGCAAAGACACGACCGCGACGAAGACCGGCGAGAACGTGTTCAGCATGATGCGACGTATCGGCCAGGCGAAGGCCGGCCTTGCGGCCGACTACACGGCACAGCTCGCCCGCAGCGTCGGCAAGGTCGTGTTCTTCGCCAAGCACGTCGATGTGATGGACGTCGCCGAACAGAGCTTCGCCAAGCGCGGGATCCGCTTCTCGTCGATCCGGGGCAACCAGACTCCGGCGTCACGGCAGAAGAACATCGACGCCTTCGTGAACGATCCCGCCGTCTCCATCGTCGTCTGCTCGCTGACCGCGGCCGGCGTGGGTCTCAACCTGCACGTCGCCTCCAACGTCGTGCTTGCCGAGCTCTCGTGGACCGACGCTGAGCAGACTCAGGCCATCGACCGCGTCCACCGCATCGGTCAGGAGGAGCCCGTCACGGCGTGGCGCATCATCGCCGCGCAGACCATCGACGCGAGGATCGCGGAACTCATCGACAGCAAGGCGGGGCTCGCCGCGAGGGCGCTCGAGGGTTCGAACGAGGAGGGGTCGTCATCGGCCGACGTCCAGCTCGAGGCGCTCGTCGCGTTGCTGACGGAGACCTTGTCGACACCCGCGTAGCCACGCGCGGCCTTGCGCTGCCGGAAGGGGTGAGATGGACCGAAGCATACGCACGGTGGAGGACGTCCTGAGGCTCCTGGACGCGCTGTTCGCACCGGAGGCGGACCGTTGGACAGCCGACGCCGGCTCCTCCTGGTGGGACAGCTTCTACGCGGACCGTGCGAAGCCCGTGCCCTTCTTCGTGGCCAAACCGGACGAGAACCTCATCTCCTACCTCGACCGCGGCCTGATCGCCCCGAGGCGCGCCCTCGACTTGGGCTGTGGCCCCGGCCGCAACGCCATCCACCTCGCCTCGGCGGGATGCACGGTGGATGCCGTGGACCTCTCCCCGACGGTCATCGCCTGGGCCGAGGACCGCGCCCGCGGGGCCGGCGCCGAGGTCCAGTTCCACTGCGGCGACGCCTTCGCCCTCACCGCGTCCGACCTGGCCGGCCCGTACGACCTGATCTACGATTCCGGCTTCTTCCACCACCTGCCACCCCATCGCCGCATCAGCTACCTCGCCCTCCTCGACCGGTGCCTCGCAACCGGCGGCCATCTCGCCATCACCTGCTTCGCGGCCGGCGAGATGGGCTCCGAGCTCCCCGACGCCGACCTCTACCGCCACGCCCGCCTGGATGGTGGCCTCGCCTACACGCCGGAGTCTCTGCGCTTCATCTTCGCCCAGCTGACGGAAGTGGAGCTGCGCCGCATGCGCGACGAGCCCCCCGACTCCCCCCGGTTCGGCGAACCCTTCCTCTGGACGGCCCTGTTCCGTCGCGACGCCCAGCATTAGCCTTCGCGTGCTTCCGCTGGGTTGACGGACCAGGGTGTACGCCGACGGTGAGCACGACAGGTGTAGGAAAGCGATCCGGGCCGGCCGGCGTTCTCGTCTCACAGACCAAGGAGAAGCGCATGCCCGAGACGTCCGAACACGAACCCGTGGAACTGCCCGTCCTTCCGGGCGTCCTACGGTCTGCTGGCGGTGATCGACCAGGTCGGCCGGTTGCCGAGCGGTGAGCCGGTGGTCGTCGTCCGCGGTCTCCAACGCGCTCGCATCGGTGCGGGTGTCACCGGAGCCGGCGCCGCCCTTTGGGTGCGGGCCACCACGATCGACGACACCCCGCCCACCGATCACACCCGCGAGCTCGCTGCGTCATACAAGGCTCTCGTGGTGTCCATCCTCCAGCAGCGGGGTGCGTGGCAGGTCATCGACAACGTCCAGCGGATGAGTGACCCGTCGGTGCTGAGTGACACGGCCGGCTACGCGCCGTACCTGGACGCCGACCAGTTGCTCTGGTTGCTCGGCAACCCCGACGTGGACGAGCGCCTGGAGAGGCTCGTCGAGTGGGGCCGCAACCACCTGGCCGAGCTCGAGGTGTCCGACCGAATCCGCGACGACGTGCGCGACGGGATGGAGAAGACCCAGCGCGAGTTCCTGCTCCGCCAGCAGCTTGCCGCGATCCGCAAGGAGCTCGGCGAGGACGAGCCCGACGGCGCGGACGACTACCGCGCTCGCGTCGAGTCGGCGGTCCTGCCCGACAAGGTACCCGAAGCAGCCAACCGGGAGGTGGGCAAGCTCGAGCGGGGCAGCGACCAGAGCCCCGAGGCCGGTTGGATCCGCAGCTGGCTCGACACCGTGCTCGAGCTTCCGTGGTCAACGCGTACGACGGACAGCACGGACGTCGCGGCGGCCCGAGCGGTGCTCGACGCCGACCACGAGGGACTCGACGACGTCAAGGACCGCATCGTCGAGCACCTGGCAGTCCGGGCCCGCCGAGCCGACCGCGGCCTCGAGCTCGTGGGCGGTCGGGGCAGTGGAGCCGTGCTCGCTCTCGTCGGCCCGCCCGGCGTAGGCAAGACGTCGATGGGGGAGTCCGTCGCCCGAGCCCTCGGTCGGAACTTCGTCCGGGTGGCGCTCGGCGGGGTGCGCGACGAGGCGGAGATCCGGGGGCATCGCCGTACCTACGTCGGGGCGTTGCCTGGACGCATCGTCCGCGCGATCCGGGAAGCCGGCTCCATGAACCCGGTCGTGCTGCTCGACGAGGTCGACAAGCTCGGCCAGGACTTCCGCGGTGACCCGGCCAGTGCGCTGCTCGAGGTGCTCGACCCGGCGCAGAACCATACGTTCCGCGACCACTATCTGGAGCTGGAGCTCGACCTGTCCGACGTAGTGTTCCTGGCGACGGCCAATGTGACCGAGAGCATCCCCGACGCGCTCCTCGACCGCATGGACGTGGTCCGGCTGGATGGCTACACCGAGGACGAGAAGGTCGCCATCGCGCGGAACCACCTGCTGCCGCGTCAGCTGTCTCGAGCCGCCCTGGACGTCGCGGAGATCGAGGTGGACGACGACGTGCTCCGGTCGGTCGCCGGGGAGCACACCCGAGAGGCTGGGGTTCGTCAGCTCGAGCGGGAGATCGCCCGCATCCTGCGCAAGGTGGCGACCGCGCTCGCCGCCGATCCCGGCGGCGCTCCCGTTCGGGTCGCAGCGGACTCGCTGGTCGGCTACCTGGGACGGCCGCGGTTCACCCCGGAGAGTGCCGGGCGGACCGCCGTACCCGGGGTCGCCACCGGGCTTGCCGTGACCGGGGGCGGTGGTGACGTGCTCTTCGTCGAGGCGACCGCGATGCCGGGCGAGGCCCACCTCACCCTGACCGGTCAGCTCGGCGACGTGATGAAGGAGTCGGCGCACATCGCGCTGTCATACCTGAGGTCGCACACCGACCAGCTGGCGATCGACCCCTCCGCCCTCGACCAGGCACTCCACCTGCACGTGCCCGCCGGAGCAGTCCCGAAGGACGGCCCGTCCGCTGGGGTGACCATGGTGACGGCGCTGGCATCGCTCGCGAGCGGCCGACCCGTGCGTTCCGACGTGGGCATGACCGGCGAGGTGACGCTCAACGGGCGGGTACTGCCGATCGGCGGCGTCGAGCAGAAGCTGCTCGCGGCACACCGGCTGACTACCGTGTTCCTGCCCCAGCGCAACGAGGCCGACCTCGACGACATGCCCGAGGCAGTGCGCGAGCAGCTCGATGTACGGCTCGTCGCCGACGTCGCGGACCTGGTGCGCGAAGCGCTGGAAACCAGCACGGGTGCGTCACTCGCCGCCTAGTCGCGGATCCCCGACGTTCACTGTCGGCACTCCACCGCCGGCCCGGGCGATGACGGCCACCGAGGGCTCGTCGGTGGGGTTGCTCTCGCGATGCACCGTGAATGACGGAACGTGGACGAAGTCGCCAGGCCCGGCGTCGACGCACCCGTCCTCCCCCTCGAACTCCATCCGAAGCACGCCGGAGACGACGTAGAGACTTGTCTCGTTGAGGTCGTGATGATGCCACCCCGAGACAGCTCCCGGTGCGGTCTGGACCTTACCCGCCCACAGAGTCGGGGTCTCGAAGGCTCGCTCTCGGGTCATCCCCGGCGTCGGGTCTGCCGCCGTCAGATCGCCCCTCCTGATGACACGCACGGGCTCGCTCATCTTGAGAGTATGTCGCATCGCGTCTAGCGGTGCGTCCCAAACCGGTCAGCGACCGGACTGCAGCGCACGCCAGGTCGGCACCCCGACGGTGCCGGTCGGGGTCAGGTTCACGGCCCGCTGGTAGGCGCGCACCTTCTTGCGCGTCGACCTGTCGAAGTCACCGTCGATGACCACCGTCTTCTGCAGCCGCGCGGTGAGAGTTCGTTGCACCTTGCGCACATAGGGACCAGTGGATCCGTGGCTGAGGAACCTGGTGTTGCCGGCGGAGAGCAGGGCCGTCCAAGCCCATCGACCGAGGGAGGACTCCTCGTTCGCCAGACCGCGGGAGGCCTTGAAGGCCCGGATCGCGGCCGCCGTTCGCCAGTTGAAGATGCCGGTCGCCGCGCCGAGGTCGAAGCCGCTGCGCGCGAGCAGGCACTGGGCCGCGCGCACCCGGTTGCCGTGGTCGGGCCAGCGTAGGAGGGGATAACGCAAGAAGTCGAGGTCCGTGGGGCAGCCCAGGGGCTCCGGGACCACCGAGCTGACATCGAGGAAGTTGCGGTCGATCGCGAAGGTGTAGCCGCCATGACCCTCGGTCACCTCGCCTTCGAACTGGTGGACGCGCTGGTGGGCGCTCCACTGCACCCACGGCACATAGCTCCCGCCGTTGACATCCTGCCGATGGTTCCACCAGGCCATGAACAGGTCGTCGGGGCGGCTGGGACCCAGGCTGTTGTAGTGGGTCGAGAGGTCGTGGATGCCAGAGGCTGCACTGGAGTAGACACCCGCCTGGTAGCTCCGGGTGTGCAACGCAAAGGTCCAACCGGACACGTAGCTCATGACCGCGGCGACGCACCTCGAGTTGGAGCTGTCGTACCCCTCGACATCGGAGTACAGCGTGCTCGGTGCGGAGATCCCGAGCCGCTCTGCCATCGCCACCGCATCGAGCGCCTCTCTTTCTCCCTGGCCGCGGGCCGTCGGGACGTCGTACGACATGCGGTTGACGTACCTCGAGCATGGCGCCTGCCGTCCGACGTACAGGGGCAGCAAGTGCCACCCGCTGCCGACCTGCCGGGACACCCAGGATGCGGTGAGGTTGGGCTGAGCGCATCCCCGGCTCATCCCGCCGATGTAGACGCCGACCGAGCGGTAGCTCGAGGAGCGGAGCCAGGCGTCCATGATCGCCTGGGAGGGGGCTGCACAGGTGTCGAACCCGGTTCCCCGCAAGTCACCCGGCACGCTGACGCCGACTGCCGGCGCCGCTAGGGTATCGCCGAACCCGCTAGCCAGCATCGGACGCGCATCAGCGAGCAAACTGCCGCTGGCCAGGATGTGCCGGATCAGGGATGCGCCGCTCGCTCCGTAGACCAGAGTGACCAGCACGCCTGCACCCTCCATGGCGACGCTGGCTGGCCCGGTGCTCGGGAGGCTGACCGCTCGCACGTCACCTGATGCCGGCACCGTGAGCATCCCCGCCGTGTCGCTCCCCAGGGAACGCACGCCGAAGGCCTGGAGCTGGACTCCCGGAGCGCCACCGACCACGGGCGCTGGGCAGTCTGCCTGGTCCCCGGCAGGCCCGAGGTAGATCGCCGGGCTGTCGAAGCGAAGGCATGCGTGCGGGTTCGCCGCCAGGTCGACGACCTGCCAATCGTTCGGGACCCGCAGCTCGTATCCCTGGAAGGACACGGCACGAGCCCTGTCGACCCTCTCCCCCGCCGAGACGCCATCGGCATAGCCCGCGAGAGCCGCGGAGGGAAGTGACAGGGCACCGGCGACCAGCACCGCGACACCACGGAAAGCTGCGAGCCGGCGGGTACGCCGTGACACGGGCATCAGAAGAGATCGCCTCCAAGGGTGGGGCACGATGGGCTGATGTGGCAGGAGTGACTCTCGATACAAACACATACCTGATGAGATAGGCAAGACGGACCCAGAAGGTTTGGCGCGCCGGCGTGGCAAGAACCCAGCGATGTGCTATCCCACAGACCGCTGGCTGACACCGCTGCGGGTCAGCCACCCCGCGCCTATGCTCGGCGGGTGACCCGAAGCGTCTACGTTGCTTCGCCGGAGGGGCTGACCGGGAAGTCGGCGGTGGCACTCGGGCTCGTGGACGCGCTGACTCGCGAAGTGGGATCGGTGGGCGTGTTCCGGCCGCTCTACGAGCCCACGGCCGGGACCGACCTCGTCCTCGATCTGCTGATCAGCCAGCCGGGTATCCAGCAGGGCTACGCCGACGCCCTCGGGGTCGGCTACGACACCGCCCACGACGACCCGGACGAGGCGCTGGCCACGATCGTCGAGCGGTTCGGACGGCTGAGTGGCACGTACGACGTCGTGGTGGTCCTCGGCTCGGACTACACCGACATCTCCACCGGGTCGGAGCTGGCGTTCAACGCCAGCATCGCGGCCAACCTCGGCTCCCCGGTGGTGCTCGTGGTGCACGGCCGGGATCGGACCCCCTCCCAGGTCCGGACAGCGGCGCAGACCGCGCTCGCTGAGCTGTCGGCTCATCACGCGCGGACGGTGGCGGTGATCGCCAACCGGGTGGTGGGCGAGGACGCGGCGGCGATCACGGCCGAGCTGGAGAGTCTCGGGCTGGTCACCGCCGCAATCGCCGAGAGCCCCGTGCTGTCGGCACCGACGGTTCGCGCTCTGTCCGAGGCCGTGCACGCCCGACCGCTGCAAGGCGCCGACGCCTGGCTCGACCGCGAGGCCCTGCAGCTGGTGATTGCTGCCATGAGCCTGCCCAACGTGCTGAGCCATCTCGTCCCGGACGCCGTGGTCATCACGCCGAGCGACCGGACCGACCTGCTGCCGGGTCTGGTCCTCGCCCACCAGTCGGGCACCTTCCCGGCGCTGGCCGGCATCATCCTCACCGGCGGGTATGCCGTTCCGGAGACGATCACCCGGTTGATTGACGGTGTCGGCGCCGGGCTGCCCATCGCGCTCACCAACCTCGGGACGTTCGACACCGCCGAGCGGCTGTCCCGGGTGCGCGGACCGATGACGAGCAGGTCGGCCGTCAAGATCGAGACGGCCCGGCGGCTCTTCGCGGACCAGGTCGACTCGGCTCGGCTGCTCCATGCCATCGACGTGTCCGGGGCGGTGGTCCGCACCCCGCTGATGTTCAGCTACCAGCTGATGGAGCGCGCCCGCAGTGACCGCCGGCGGATCGTCCTGCCCGAGGCGGAGGACGACCGGATCCTCGAGGCCGCCGCCATCCTGCTCCGTCGTGGCGTTGCAGACCTCACGCTGGTCGGGCAGGAGAACCGAGTCAGGGCCAGAGCGTCGACCCTGGGCCTCGACCTCGACGCGGCACAGGTGGTCTCCAACACCGATCCTGAGCTCGTCGAGCGGTTCGCCGTGGAGTACGCGAGGCTGCGGGCGCACAAGGGCATGACCCTCGACCAGGCGCGAGAAATTGTCCCGGACCTCTCCTACTTCGCCACGATGATGGTGCAACTGGGTCTCGCCGACGGGATGGTCTCGGGCGCGGTCAACACCACGGCGCACACCATCCGGCCGTCGCTCGAGTTCGTCAAGACCAAGCCCGGAGTGGCCATCGTGTCCAGCGTCTTCCTGATGTGCCTCGAGGACCGAGTGCTGGTGTACGGCGACTGCGCCGTCAACCCAGACCCGACCGCCGAGCAGCTTGCCGACATCGCGATCTCCTCGGCTGAGACCGCAGCCCAGTTCGGGATCGTGCCTCGAGTCGCCATGCTTTCCTACTCGACCGGCTCCTCCGGGTCGGGTGCGGGAGTCGACAAGGTGCGTGCGGCCACGGCCCTGGTCGCCGAGCGTGCGCCGGACCTTCCGCTGGAGGGGCCGATCCAGTACGACGCCGCCGTCGACGTCCAGGTGGCTCTCGCCAAGCTGCCTGGCTCCCGGGTGGCCGGCCAGGCGACCGTCTTCGTGTTCCCCGACCTCAACACGGGGAACAACACCTACAAGGCGGTGCAGCGCAGTGCCCACGCGATCGCCATCGGTCCGGTGCTGCAGGGGCTGCGCAAGCCGGTCAACGACCTCTCGCGAGGAGCGTTGGTCGACGACATCGTCAACACCGTCGCGATCACCGCGGTCCAGGCCCAGGACACCCCGGTCAGCGGAGACCGCGCGTGACCGACGCGCCGGTGCTCGAGATCAACTCCGGTTCATCGTCGGTGAAGTACCAGCTCGTGCGTCCGAGCGGCCCGCGGCTGGCCGCCGGCACGATCGAGCGGATCGGTGAGACGGACGGGGCCTGGCGGCACAGTGCCGGATCCGACTCCGGCTCAGGGAAGCAGCCCGTGGCCGACCATCAGTCCGCGTTCGCGCTGATCAGCCGACTCTTCGACGACCGCAGCCCGGACCTGGCGTCCAGCGGGGTGCAGGCAGTCGGTCACCGGGTGGTGCATGGGGGTGCCCGGTTCAGCGAGCCGACCCTCGTCAGCGCAGAGGTGCTCGACGAGATCGAGGGGCTGAGCCCGCTTGCGCCGCTGCACAACCCACCGGCGCTGGCCGGGATCCGCGCGGCGCAG
>JBBJMF010000029.1:0-29428 GCA_037719575.1 Nocardioidaceae bacterium | reverse complement strand
CACCAGAAGCACAGCGGGCCGTGTCCGTCGACAGTGACCGACGTCCGCGGATAGCCGGCCGTGCCGCATGATGGATGGCGGACGTGCAAGGCTGGTCAAGCGCACATCTGAATCGTTGACCTGTCCGGAGGAAGAATGACCGACGTTCCCCGCCGGTGGAGTCCCGCCAGCGTGGCTTCGCCGCTTGGTGGATACAGCCACCTGGCCGAGACGCCAGCCGGGCATCGACTGGTGTTCATCGCGGGCCAGGTGGGAAACGATCTGGACGGGAGCCTGGCCGGCAACGAGGTCGCCGCCCAGACCCGGCAGGCGCTGGGAAACATCGAGGCATTGCTGACCGCCGCGGGGGTGACACCCGCGAATCTGATGAGCCTGCAGAGCTTTCTCGTGGGCGCCCATGACATCCCCGATTTCCGATCGGAGCTGACCGCGGCGTACCACCGCTGGTTCGCCAACGGTGCGCAGGGGTTGCCAGGACACACGCTCCTGGTCGTGCAGGCGCTCGCGAAGCCCGAGCTCCTGGTGGAGATACAGGGGTGGTTCACGCTGCCACCTCCGGACGAGTCACCGTAAGGAGCATGAGATGTCGCCCCAGTTGCACGTCGAGATCGACTCGGCCGACCCGTTCGAGCGGGGGCGGCAGCGCGGGGCCTTGGTTGCAGAACAGGTGGCGCAGACCTGGCCCGTCTACCAGTCGTTGTTCGAGATCACGGCCCGCGAGGCTGGAGGCGACCCGGTCGACGTGCCCGCCGTCGCCCATGCCTGTCTGGACGCGCTGTCGGTCTGGTCCCCGGAGCTGGTCCGCGAGCTGGAAGGGGTCGCTGCCGGAGCGGGCGTCTCGCTGACCACGGTGATGGCGCTGAACGCCCGAACCGAGATTTTGGCGAAAGCGGGCGGCTCGACCGCGTCGGAGTGCTCGACGCTCGTCCGGATGCAGGGCGCCGACACGACTGCCGTTGCGGCGCAGACCTGGGACTGGCACGACGACCTCGCCGACGGATGGCACCTGCAGTCGGTCCGCGGAGACGCGTTGGCATTCGTCGGGCTCGCGGAGTTCGGGATGCTGGCGAAGATCGGCGTCAACAGCGCGGGGCTCGGGGTCCACTTCAACCTGCTCCGGCACGCGAGCGACCTGCCCGGTGAGGACAACGACCCGGCCGCAGCTGCGCTCGGCGGCATCCCGGTGCATCTGCTGGCCCGGGCGGTTCTGGGCACGGCGAGCACCCTGACCGAGGCCATCGAGCTCGTCCGGTCGGCGCGGGTCGCCGCGTCCACCGTGCTCATCGTGGTCACGCCGGACGAGGCGGCATGTGTGGAGATGTGTCCGGCAGGAGTCGGTGTCGTCGAGCCGTCGGACGGCTGGCTCGTGCACACCAACCACTTCCTCGACCCTGTGCTCGCCGAGGGTGAGGCCGTGACGCAGGTGGTCACGACGACGTTCGAGCGCCAGGACCTCCTGCGCACCCGCGTCAAGGCCGTCGCCGAACCTCTCGAGGTCGAGGAGCTCGTGGATCTGCTGTGCGCCCACGACGAGGACGGCGTCCCGGTCTGCCGTCACCCGGCAGTGGGCGCCGAGCTGGGCTACCGCACCGGAACCCTCGCCACGGTGGCCCTGGACCCCGTGCGCCGGCAGGCGCACGTCTCAGCAGATGGCCCCTGTCGCCGTACCGATGTCAGCACCCTCACGGCGGCAGCCCGATCATAGGTGGCGGGTCAGCAGCCTCCGAGGGATTGGGCCATGATCATCCCGCCCTGCGGGTCCAGCTTCACGATGGCGGGGGTCGGAGGATCTCGCAGGAACCGGGGGAGCCGACTCGGGGTGCCGAACGAGGTACGGCGTGCGATGGGCTGGGCTCGCCGTGCACTCGTTATAGATGCAGGTGGCGTCCGTCCCGACCGCGATGGCATACGTGCCCTCGCCCGCTGTCTGTTGCGTCCGTGGAAAGCGGCGCTATCGGCTCGGCTGGGCGGACGTTCCGGCGGGTACGATAAGGGGAGCCGAAGGGCCGCGGATCCGGTGACGCAGCCGCGCCGTCGTTTCGATCTCGTCCCGTCCAACCCGAGGGGTCCATCACGTTGAACATCAAGAGCATGCTTGTCGCGACGGTGACCGTCGTGTCCACCGTCGCGGTGGCCGGCTGCGGCAGCGCTGTCGACATCTCCGGCGGCCGGGCTGCGAGCCTGACGGCGGCGACCTTCGTCTCGCAGGTCCGAGCGGCCACGCCGCTGCCGTCGTCTGTACATCTGCAGGGAACCCTGACCGGCACTGGTCAGCAGGTCGTCGTGACGGCAGACGTCGCGGCTGACGGCACCGCCTTCGAGGATGTGTCGGCAGCCCTCTCGATACAGGTCGGGGCGACAGGCGCGGTGGAGATACGAGTTGTCGGGGGCGCCTTCTACCTCGACACCAGCAGTCTCGGAATGGGGTTTCCGTCGACCAAACCGTGGCTGAAGATCGACCCGTCGGACACAGGTAACCCGATGGGCCAGGGGTTCGGCCAGGTCTTCGAACAGTTCAACCTCGCGCAGGTGGCCGAAGCCTTCTCCGCCGCAACCGCGGTCGAGAGCTTGGGTTCAGCGGAGGTCGACGGCGTGGCGACGACCCACTACCGAGTGCGCGTCGACACCCACAAGCTGCTCACGATACTGGCCGTTGACCCCTCCCTCATCCCCTCGGACACCCCGAGGCTGGGCACCCTGGACGTCTGGGTGGACGGGAAGTACCGCCCGGTGCGGGTGCAGTCCAGCAGCAACGCGTTCGCGGCCGACCTGCACTTCTCGCGCTGGGGCGAACCGGTCACCGTGACGGCTCCCCCCGCAGGCCAGGTCGCGTCGTTCTGAGCTGACGGACGACCGAGACGATTTGGTCGGGCGGGTCCCGCCGCCGTACCCTTGGGCTACCGAAGACCGCTGGTCGCTGGTCCATCACAGGAGCAGCCGAAGGCACCCGAACATCCGGGCGGCCCGCGCAGGTGACCGAGTCAGACCGTCAAGGTCGAGCCCCGTGCGCCTGCATGGGGCTCCTTTTCGTGCCGGGCCCAGCAGTTCAAGGCCTGATCCGACATCTGGAAGGAGGCTCATGGCGCGCCCGGACAAGGCAGCGGCAGTAGCCGAGCTGGCGGACGAGTTCCGCAGCTCACAAGGCGCTGTGCTCACCGAGTACCGCGGTCTCACCGTGAAGCAGCTGCAGGAACTGCGGCGAGCCCTCGGCGATAACGCGAGCTACGCCGTCGTGAAGAACACGCTCACTAAGATCGCCGCGCGGGAGGCGGGTGTCGAAGGCTTCGACGACCTGCTGACCGGCCCGTCCGCGATCGCCTTCATCAAGGGCGACCCGGTGGCGACCGCCAAGAGCCTGCGTGACTTCGCCAAGGCAAACTCACCACTCGTCATCAAGGGCGGCATCCTCGACGGGAAGTCACTCACGATCGGCGAGATCTCCAAAATTGCCGACCTCGAGTCGCGCGAGGTCATCCTCGCCCGACTCGCTGGGGCGATGATCGCCTCTCTGCAGAATGCCGTGACCTTGTTCAACGCTCCGCTGTCGAAGGTCGCCAGGCTCGCCGGCGCCCTGCAGGCGAAGCGGGAGCAGGAGGCGCCCGCCACTGACGCCGCGCCCGATGCAGCGCCGGTCGATGCCGACGAGGCTCCGGAAGCAGAGTCGTCGACCGAGGAGGCTCCGCGGGCCTGAGGCCCGCGAACCGACCATCCACCCCACCCCAGGTCAGCCGACCGCCGGCCGACCAGCAACACGGAAGGAAACGCCACCATGGCGAAGCTCAGCACTGGCGATCTCCTCGACGCGTTCAAGGAGATGACCCTCCTCGAGCTCAGCGAGTTCGTGAAAGAGTTCGAGGACACGTTCGGCGTCACCGCCGCGGCCCCGGTGGCAGTCGCTGCCGCCGCGCCCACCGGTGGCGGTGCGGCGGAGGTCGAGGAGGAGCAGGACGAGTTCGACGTCGTCCTCGAGTCCGCGGGCGAGAAGAAGATCCAGGTCATCAAGGAGGTGCGGTCCCTCACGAGCCTCGGCCTGAAGGAGGCCAAGGACCTCGTCGAGGCCGCCCCGAAGGCCGTCCTCGAGAAGGTCGCGAAGGATGCAGCCGCGAAGGCGAAGGAGGCCCTCGAGACCGCCGGCGCCACCGTCACCGTCAAGTGATCCGACGAGCCAGCGGGGTCCTCCCGCCGGCTCGTCGGCGCACGACTTCGGCACAAGAGGGCGGTTCGCCCTTGACTCTGCCGCCGGGTAAGGGCAGGCTCACAGGCGGTTCTGTATCGCAGGCGACGTTTCGGCACGAAAACGACAGCGAGGTGCAGGCGAAGTCATCGGATCGAGGATTCGACAGTAGTCCGCCCGTGGGGTAGGCTACATGTTTGCGCTGCCACCTGTCCCTGCCGTGATTTGGTCACGGTCGGCTTGGCATGCGCCCAGGAATGAACTCCAGGGATGAGTCCGCGAGCCTCCGGAAGGACCCTCTTTGCCCGCCGCGCGCAACGCCAGCAAGAACCGTTCAGCAAACCATTCAACCAGCAGATCCGTCGACACCGGTCGGGTGTCTTTCGCCAAGATCGCCGAGCCTCTCGAGGTTCCGGACCTGCTCGCCCTCCAGTCCGACAGCTTCGACTGGCTGATCGGTAGCGACCGGTGGCAGACCCAGGTGGCCGAGGCCCGGTCACAGGGCCGAACCGACATCTCGACGAAGTCCGGGCTCGAGGAGATCTTCGAGGAGATCTCCCCGATCGAGGACTTCTCGGGCACGATGAGCCTGTCGTTTCGTGACCACAGGTTCGAGCCGCCGAAGAACACCGTCGACGAGTGCAAGGAGCGGGACTTCACCTACTCCGCGCCGCTGTTCGTCACGGCCGAGTTCATGAACAACGAGACCGGCGAGATCAAGAGCCAGACCGTGTTCATGGGCGACTTCCCGCTGATGACCGAGAACGGCACGTTCATCGTCAACGGCACCGAGCGGGTCGTCGTATCCCAGCTCGTCCGCTCACCTGGTGTCTACTTCGAGCGCAGCATCGACAAGATCTCCGACAAGGACGTCTTCACCGCCAAGATGATCCCGTCGCGCGGAGCCTGGCTCGAGTTCGAGATCGACAAGCGCGATATGGTCGGCGTCCGACTCGACCGCAAGCGCAAGCAGAACGTGACCGTGCTGCTGAAGGCCCTCGGCTGGACCGAGGCGCAGATACTTGAGGAGTTCGGCCAGTACGAGTCAATCCGGCTCACCCTAGAGAAGGACCACACGTCCGGCCAGGACGACGCGCTGCTCGACATCTACCGCAAGCTGCGCCCCGGCGAGCCTCCCACCAAGGAGGCCGCGCAGACGCTCCTCGACAACTACTACTTCAACTCCAAACGCTACGACCTCGCCAAGGTCGGCCGCTACAAGATCAACAAGAAGCTCGGTCGCGAAGAGCCGTTCGACAAGCAGACCCTGACCACCGACGACATCGTCTCCGCGATCCACTACATCGTGGCGCTGCACGACGGCCAGAGCGAGCTCGACGGCACGCCGCGCGGCACGATCGTCGTCGAGGCCGACGACATCGACCACTTCGGGAACCGGCGGCTGCGGACGGTCGGTGAGCTGATCCAGAACCAGCTCCGCACCGGCCTGGCCCGGATGGAGCGGGTGGTTCGAGAGCGGATGACCACCCAGGACGTCGAGGCGATCACACCGCAGACCCTGATCAATATCCGTCCGGTCGTCGCGGCGCTGAAGGAGTTCTTCGGTACGTCGCAGCTCAGCCAGTTCATGGACCAGATCAACCCGCTGGCCGGTCTCACTCACAAGCGCCGGCTGTCGGCGCTCGGTCCGGGCGGTCTGTCGCGTGAGCGGGCGGGCTTCGAGGTCCGCGACGTCCACCCGTCCCACTACGGCCGCATGTGCCCTATCGAGACGCCCGAGGGCCCGAACATCGGCCTGATCGGCTCCCTGTCGACGTACGGCAGGGTGAACTCCTACGGGTTCGTCGAGACGCCCTACCGCAAGGTCGTGGACGGCGTCGTCACCACGCAGATCGACTACCTGACCGCCGACGAGGAGGACCGGGTCGTGATCGCCCAGGCGAACGCCCCGTTGTCCGACGACAACCACTTCATCGAGGATCGGGTGCTCGTCCGCGAGCGCCGCGGTGAGGTCGACAACATCCCCGGCCTCGACGTCGACTACATGGACGTGTCGCCAAGGCAGATGGTCTCGGTCGGTACGGCGCTCATCCCCTTCCTCGAGCACGACGACGCGAACCGCGCCCTGATGGGCTCGAACATGCAGCGCCAGGCGGTGCCGCTCATCCGCGCCGAGGCGCCCCTCGTCGGCACCGGGATGGAGTACCGCGCCGCGGTCGACGCCGGCGACGTCGTCGTCGCCAAGGTGGGGGGCGTGGTGACGGAGGTCAGCGCCGACTCGGTCGAGGTCATGGAGGACGACGGCCACTACGAGACCTACCGGCTCTCGAAGTTCAAGCGCTCCAACCAGGGCACCTGCGTCAACCAGCGCCCGTCCGTCCACCAGGGCGACCGGGTCGAGGAGGGGTCGCCGATCGCCGACGGGCCCAGCACCGACTCGGCAGAGATGGCCCTCGGACGCAACCTGCTGGTCGCCTACATGCCGTGGGAGGGCCACAACTACGAGGACGCGATCATCCTCAGCCAGCGACTGGTGCAGGAGGACGTCCTCACCTCGATCCACATCGAGGAGCACGAGGTCGACGCCCGCGACACCAAGCTCGGCCCTGAGGAGATCACCCGCGACATCCCCAACGTCTCCGACGAGATGCTCGCCGACCTCGACGAGCGCGGCATCATCCGAATCGGCGCCGAGGTCGTCCCCGGCGACATCCTGGTCGGCAAGGTCACGCCGAAGGGCGAGACCGAGCTGACCCCGGAGGAGCGCTTGCTGCGGGCGATCTTCGGCGAGAAGGCGCGCGAGGTGCGCGACACGTCCCTCAAGGTCAAGCACGGCGAGAGCGGCATCGTGATCGGTGTCCGCGTCTTCGACCGCGAGGAGGACGACGAGCTGCCGCCGGGTGTCAACCAGCTGATCCGTGTCTACGTCGCACAGAAGCGCAAGATCTCCGACGGCGACAAGCTCGCGGGACGGCATGGCAACAAGGGCGTGATCTCGAAGATCCTGCCCGCTGAGGACATGCCGTTCCTCGAGGACGGCACCCCGGTCGACATCATCCTCAACCCGCTCGGCGTGCCCGGCCGGATGAACATCGGTCAGGTGCTGGAGACCCACCTCGGGTGGATCGCCCACGAGGGGTGGGAGGTTGAGGGCAAAGACACCGAGTGGAAGAAGCGCCTCGCGAGTATCGGTGCCTCGTCGGCCCCGGGTAGGACGCGCGTCGCCACCCCGGTGTTCGATGGCGCCCGCGAGGACGAGATCTCCGGTCTGCTCGCCTCGACGATGCCGAACCGTGACGGCGAACGTCTCGTCAAGGGCAACGGGAAGGCCAACCTCTACGACGGTCGCACCGGTGAGCCATTCCCGCAGCCGGTGGCCGTCGGCTACACCTACATCATCAAGCTCAACCACCTGGTCGACGACAAGATCCACGCCCGTTCAACGGGCCCGTACTCGATGATCACCCAGCAGCCGCTCGGTGGTAAGGCGCAGTTCGGTGGCCAGCGCTTCGGTGAGATGGAGGTGTGGGCCCTCGAGGCCTACGGGGCGGCGTACGCACTGCAGGAGCTGCTCACGATCAAGTCCGACGACGTGCTCGGCAGGGTGAAGGTCTACGAGGCCATCGTCAAGGGCGAGAACATTCCCGAGCCCGGCATCCCGGAGTCGTTCAAGGTCCTCGTCAAGGAGATGCAGTCGCTCTGCCTCAACGTCGAGGTGCTGTCCAGCGACGGCGTCGCCATGGACATGCGTGACACCGACGAGGACGTGTTCCGAGCGGCGGAGGAGCTGGGCATCGACCTGGCCCGTCGCCCCAACGAAGGGATCTCAAGTGTCGAGGAAGTCTGAGCTTGCTCAGACTCCTCGGCGCTGAGATCAGCCGCAGCTAGCTTGCTGGCAAGGCAAACCAGTCCAGCTGCCTCGGTGACCATCACCGACTGACTGAACTGAACAGGCACCACCCACCGCATAACCAGACGAAGACAGCATCTAATTAAGGACATGTCTTGCTAGACGTCAACTTCTTCGATGAGCTCCGCATCGGCCTGGCCTCGGCTGACGACATCCGTCAGTGGAGCCACGGCGAGGTCAAGAAGCCGGAGACCATCAACTACCGCACGCTCCGTCCGGAGCGCGACGGGCTTTTCTGCGAGAAGATCTTTGGCCCCACCCGGGACTGGGAGTGCTACTGCGGCAAATACAAGCGGGTGCGCTTCAAGGGCATCATCTGCGAGCGTTGCGGCGTCGAGGTCACCCGGTCCAAGGTCCGCCGTGAGCGAATGGGCCACATCGAGCTCGCCGCCCCGGTGACGCACATCTGGTACTTCAAGGGCGTGCCCAGCCGCCTCGGCTACCTGCTCGACCTCGCACCGAAGGACCTCGAGAAGGTCATCTACTTCGCGGCGTACATGATCACCGCCGTCGACGACGACGCCCGGCATCGGGACCTGTCCTCGCTCGAGGCGAAGATCGAGATCGAGCGCAAGCAGCTCGAGCAGCGCCGCGACTCCGACATCGCGGCGCGCATGAGCAAGCTCGAGGAGGACCTCGGTGTCCTCGAGGCCGAGGGCGCCAAGGCCGACGCCAAGCGCAAGGTCAAGGACGGCGCGGAGCGCGAGCTCAAGCAGATGCGCGACCGCTCGCAGCGCGAGCTCGACCGGGTCGAGGAGGTGTGGAGCACGTTCCGCACGCTCAAGGTCCAGGATCTGATGGGCGACGAGATCCTCTACCGCGAGATGAAGATGCGGTTCGGCAAGTACTTCGAGGGCGCGATGGGCGCCGAGGCGATCCAGAAGCGGCTGCAAAGCTTCGACCTGGTCGCCGAGTCCGAGTCACTGCGCGAGACCATCCACACCGGCAAGGGCCAGCGCAAGACGCGGGCTCTCAAGCGGCTCAAGGTCGTCTCCGCGTTCATCACGACGACCAACAGCCCCGACGGCATGGTGCTCGACTGCGTGCCGGTGATCCCGCCCGACCTGCGCCCGATGGTGCAGCTCGACGGTGGGCGGTTCGCCACGTCGGACCTCAACGACCTCTACCGCCGGGTCATCAACCGCAACAACCGGTTGAAGCGACTGCTTGACCTCGGCGCACCCGAGATCATCGTCAACAACGAGAAGCGGATGCTGCAGGAGGCCGTCGACTCGCTGTTCGACAACGGCCGCCGCGGGCGTCCGGTGACCGGGCCCGGCAACCGCCCGCTGAAGTCCCTCTCGGACATGCTCAAGGGCAAGCAGGGACGGTTCCGGCAGAACCTGCTCGGCAAGCGCGTCGACTACTCGGGGCGTTCTGTCATCGTCGTCGGACCGCAGCTCAAGCTCCACCAGTGCGGCCTGCCCAAGCAGATGGCGCTCGAGCTCTTCAAGCCGTTCGTCATGAAGCGTCTCGTCGACCTCAACCACGCGCAGAACATCAAGAGCGCCAAGCGGATGGTCGAACGCAGCAGATCCGTGGTGTGGGACGTCCTCGAGGAGGTCATCACCGAGCACCCGGTGCTGCTCAACCGGGCACCCACGTTGCACCGCCTCGGCATCCAGGCGTTCGAGCCCCAGCTGATCGAGGGCAAGGCGATCCAGATCCACCCGCTCGTCTGCTCGGCGTTCAACGCCGACTTCGACGGCGACCAGATGGCGGTGCACCTGCCGCTGTCGGCCGAGGCGCAGGCCGAGGCCAGGATCCTCATGCTGTCGACCAACAACATCCTGAAGCCGGCTGACGGTCGCCCGGTGACGATGCCCACGCAGGACATGATCATCGGCATCTACTTCCTCACGCTCGACCGCGACGACTACCCCGGCCAGGGCCGGGCGTTCACGTCCGTCGCCGAGGCGATGATGGCGTTCGACCGCGGGGAGATCGCCCTGCAGAGCAAGATCAAGCTCCGGGTCGCCGACATCGTGCCTCCGCTCGACTACGAGACCCCCGCTGGCTGGGAGCCGGGTAAGCCGCTGACTCTCGAGACGACGCTCGGCCGGTCGCTGTTCAACGAGGCGCTGCCGGCGAACTACGCCTACGTCAACGGTGAGCTCGGCAAGAAGCAGATCGGCGTCATCGTCAACGACCTGGCCGAGCGCTACACCAAGGTGGAAGTCGCGCACGCCCTCGACGCTCTCAAGGACACCGGCTTCTACTGGGCAACGCGCTCCGGCGTGACGATCTCCATCGAGGACGTCGTGACCCCGACCGAGAAGCCGCAGATCATGCTCGGCTACGAGGCGCAGTCGGAGAAGGTCCAGAAGCAGTACGAGCGCGGCCTGATCACCGACGAGGAGCGCCGCCAGGAGCTCATCGAGATCTGGAACACCGCCACCATCGAGGTCGCCAAGGCCATGGAGGCGACGTTCGAGAAGACCAACCCGATCTACATGATCGTCAACTCCGGCGCCCGCGGGAACATGACGCAGGTCCGCCAGATCGCCGGCATGCGTGGTCTCGTCGCCAACCCCAAGGGCGAGATCATCCCGCGGCCGATCAAGTCCAACTTCCGCGAGGGCCTGTCGGTGGTCGAGTACTTCATCTCGACCCACGGCGCCCGGAAGGGTCTCGCCGACACCGCCCTGCGGACGGCAGACTCGGGCTACCTGACGCGCCGGCTTGTCGACGTGTCGCAGGACGTCATCATCCGGGAGGACGACTGCGGCACGGAGCGCGGTCTCACCAAGGTCATCGGCATCCGGCGCGAGGACGGGACGGTCGTCAAGGACGAGTACGTCGAGACATCGGCCTACGCCCGGAACCTGGCCGTCGACGTCGAGCACCCCGAGACGGGCGAGACGTTGGCCCAGGGCGGCGGCGACATCGGCGACGTGCTGATCAACGGGCTCATCGAGGCTGGGATCGCCGAGGTCAAGGTCCGTTCGGTCCTCACCTGCGACGCCAAGACCGGGACCTGTGCCAAGTGCTACGGGCGCTCGCTGGCCACCGGCAAGCTCGTCGACATCGGTGAGGCGGTGGGGATCATCGCCGCCCAGTCGATCGGCGAGCCCGGCACCCAGTTGACCATGCGGACCTTCCACACCGGCGGAGTCGCGTCGGCCGACGACATCACCGAGGGTCTGCCACGAGTCGTCGAGCTGTTCGAGGCGCGCCAGCCCAAGGGCAAGTCGCCCATCGCCGAGGCGGCCGGACGGATCCGCATCGAGGACACCGACAAGACACGCAAGGTCGTCGTCGTCCCCGATGACGGCTCCGAGGAGCAGGCCTTCCCGGTGAGCAAGCGCACGCGTCTGCTCGTCGAGGAAGGCTCACACGTCGAGGTCGGTGAGCAGCTGACGATCGGCAAGGCCGACCCGCAGGACGTGCTGCGCGTCCTCGGCCCGCGCAAGACGCAGGAGCACCTGGTCGGCGAGGTCCAGCTGGTCTACCGCCGCCAGGCGGTGTCGATCCACGACAAGCACATCGAGATCATCATCCGGCAGATGCTTCGCCGCATCACCGTGATCGAGAGTGGCGACACGGAGCTGCTGCCCGGTGAGCTGGTCGACCGTCCGCGCTTCGAGACCGAGAACCGTCGGGTCGTCGCGGAGGGCGGTACGCCGGCCTCCGGTCGACCGGTGCTGATGGGCATCACCAAGGCGTCCCTGGCCACGGAGTCGTGGCTGTCGGCGGCGTCCTTCCAGGAGACCACGCGGGTGCTCACCGACGCCGCCATCCACGGCAAGTCGGACTCGTTGCTCGGCCTCAAGGAGAACGTGATCCTCGGCAAGCTCATCCCGGCCGGGACCGGACTCGAGCGCTACCGCAACATCCGGGTCGAGCCGACCGAGGAGGCCCGCGCGGCGGCGTACTCGATCGACTACGACAGCTACGACTACGACTTCGGTCAGACCACGGGTCAATCGGTGGCTCTCGACGACTACGACTTCGGCTCCTACCAGGGCTGAGGCCGGTCATAGCACCTTTGACGAGAGGGTGGGTGCGCCTCGGCGACCCACCCTCTCGCCCTGTCCGGCGGCCTCGTTCCCTCCCGGTGGGCGGGCCAGACAGTGCGAAGATGCACGTGTGAGTGAGACCCCAACCGCCGGCTCCGACGAGGCAGCCCCGACGCTCCAGGAGCGGTTTCGCGCCGCGCTGCCGGATGCCACCCGCTGGCTCCCCGGCGCGCTCCCTCGCACCCCGACGGAGGAGCTGCGCAGCATCGCGGACGAGGTGGCGCTGCTGCCGGATCCCGACGAGTGGGACCGGTACGGCGCTCGCGGTGCGGTCGGCGTGCTCGAGACGCGGGTGGCCGAGCTCCTCGGGAAACCAGGCGCAGCCATGTTCCCCAGCGGGATCATGGCCCAGCAGTCCGTCCTGCGGGTGTGGGCCGATCGGCAGGCATCGAACCGCATCGCGATTCCCGAGCTGTCACACCTGCTCCGCTACGAGACCGACGGGCCGCAGCAGCTCAACCAGTTCCGCTACGAGCGCCTCACGACCGGCCCCACGGTGCCAACGACCGAGCACCTGGACGCCATCCCCGGCCGGCTGGGCGCCGCCCTGCTCGAGCTGCCGCTTCGTGACGCAGGTTTCCTGCTGCCGGGCTGGGACGAGCTCGAGGCGTTCTCCCACGCGGCGCGAGAACGCGGCGTACCCCTCCACCTCGACGGCGCCCGGCTGTGGGAGTCGCAGCCTTACCTCGGGCACTCGCTTGCCGAGATCGCCGCTCTGGCCGACTCGGTCTATGTGTCGTTCTACAAGGGCCTCGGCGGCCTGGCAGGCGCGGTGGTCGCCGGGTCGGTGGACGTTGTCGACGAAGCGCGGAGCTGGCGCGGCCGGCACGGCGGGACGCTGTTCTCGATGCTGCCCTACGCGCTGGCGGGACTGCGCGGTCTGCGCACCCAGCTGCCGCGGATGCGGGAGTACTACGAGCGCGCCGTCGTGCTCGCTGAGGTGCTCGAGAAGCGGGGTTTCCGAATCCATCCTCAGCCGCCGCACACCAACGCCTTCCGGGTCTTCGCCGACCAGGCGGAGGACTCGGTGAACGAGCGGATCGTGCGCAGTCTCGAGGATGACCGCACCGCGCTGTTGCAGCCGATGCGGGCGGGAGAGATGCCAGGGACCTGTTGGGCAGAGCTCACCGTCGGCTCGGGCACGATGGACTGGACGGTCGACGAGGCCGCCGACGCCCTCGCCACCCTTCTCGGCTGAGGCGACCGCTGGCGGCTGATTCCCTCGACGCCGAGGCGCGACCTCTAGGGTCGTGGGATGACGACTCCGACGAATCCGCACGATGAGCTGGTCGCGGCGCTCGACCCGCTTGTCCGAGCGCAGACGCTCTCGCCGCAGCAGGCGAACGAGGTCTACCGTGCGGTCTCCACATCCGGGGCGTCGAGCGCGAGCGCCTATCGGGGCCGACGCCCCGACCTCACCCGCTCGCGGGTGGGTACGGGCATCGGCACGGTCGGGGTCGGGCTCGTGGTGGCGGCTTTCAGCACCGGATACGTGCTCGGTCTGGACTCGCTGGGATGGACGATTTTCGTCGCCATGCTGGGCCCGATCCTCGTCCTCGCGCTCGTGGTCGTGGCCAGCGAGCTCGCGCCTCATCGAGCACCCGGAATCCCCGACGAGCTTCGCACGCTCGCCGCCATCGCCGGCTCCCTGGCGGTGTCCTGCGTGGCTTTGGCCATTCTCACCATCGGCGGGTCGAGCTCCCTCTACTACGTGAGTGGACTGGTGATGCTGGTGGGAGGTCTCGCCGGCTACTGGTCCTGGCGTCGCCAGGTGTTCGTCGTACCCGCTGTCATCGGTGGCCTGGTCGTCACCAGCCGTCTGGGGTCCCACCTGCTCAGCTCGTCAAGCGACCGAGGTGACAGCTCCGTGTTGTTTCTCGGCATCGTCGTCGCCGCTTATGGAGCCCTCGTCGCGGTTGCCGGGTGGCGCTACCCGTGCCGCCACCTGACGGGCGTGCTGGGCGGCCTGATCGCGTTGTCGAGCCTGGCGCTCGTGATCATCGTGAACGGCTTCACCGGTGCCTTCGCGCTCGACCCAACGGGCCGGGTGCAGGTCAGCTACCGCAGCGACACCGTCGTCGCGCTCGTGGTGGGTCTGGTTGTCTGTCTCGGGCTCGCCGGCGCTTACGCCGCTACCCGCGAGGCCGGGTTCCTGGTCGTGGCGGGTAGCGGGGGCTTCTCGTTGCCAGCGACAGCGATCCCGTTCCTCACCCAGAAGCACCCCCTGCAGCTCGCCGCCCTCTTCGCTCTCATCGGCGCCTTGGTCATCGGGCTGGGCTTCGTCATGGCGTGGAGGCCCGGGCCCGGCTTGTCTGCTCGTTGAGCAGGACGAGGGGTCGTGCGCCAGGGACGTCGACACGGCAGGCCGGTCTGCTTGCGGTCGGCAGTTGAAAAGACTGCAGACACAGTGTAATGTTAGTTACATGATTACAAAACAGCAGACAGAGTCCGATATCAACGCCTGGTTCGCCGGGCGACTTCCGAGCGAGTGGACGAGCCAACCACCCAGCATCTCCACCGACGAGGAGGAGATCGTCGTCAGAATCGCCATTCCCGCGCCCGAGCTCGACGGCGAGGTCGACGAGTCGGCTGTGGCCGAGGCTGCCGCGGGGCGGATGTCCGCGTGGCGCAAGGAGACCCGCGAGGCGCGCATGGCGATTGCTCGCGAGGCGCAGCACAGATTCGACCGCAAGGTCTCCTGGGGTGTCAACGTCGGCGAGAGATCCGGCCTCTTCACCCACATCGCGGTACCGGTCATGACGAGGCTCCGCCAGCCGGAACGGCAAGTGCTCGACACTCTCGTGGAGGCAGGGGTCGCGAAGTCCCGGTCGGACGCCCTGCGGTGGTGCGTCAAGCTCGTCGGCACCCACAGCGACGACTGGCTGGGGGAGCTCCGCTCCGCGATGGACCAGGTCCGCACCGTGCGCGACAAGGGCCCCGAGGCCTAGTCGGGCCCGGGGCGGTGGGCACCACCGGCCCCACATCTGCCCTGGTACGGAACGGATTGGCTGCATGGGTGCACGTGGACCCGGCCCAACCCGTTCCGTACCACTGTCATGAGTGAGTGAAGCGGTTTTGACCCGGCATAGACGAGCCGGTAACCTGGGTCTTTGTGCCTGGAGTCATCCAGGCTCTCTCGCGTGCCACGTCGGTTCATGTCGATTTTCGGGTGGGTCACGAGCCGCGAGGCAAGTGCTGAGACCACCCGGTTCCTGTGCGGATCTCGTGCCGAGCTAGCGCTCGCCCGTGTCTGGTAGGGGTGGACAACGTCAGCGTTGCGCACCCGCACCACCTCGAGCACGACCGACAGGAAAGAGAACCACGCGGTGCCCACCATCAACCAGCTGGTCCGCAAGGGCCGCCAGGACAAGGTGTCGAAGACGAAGACGCCGGCATTGAAGGGATCCCCTCAGCGCCGCGGCGTCTGCACGCGTGTCTACACGACCACGCCGAAGAAGCCGAACTCCGCTCTTCGCAAGGTCGCCCGAGTGCGTCTCACCAGCGGGATCGAGGTGACTGCCTACATCCCGGGCGTCGGCCACAACCTGCAGGAGCATTCGATCGTGCTCGTCCGTGGGGGCCGGGTGAAAGATCTGCCGGGCGTGCGCTACAAGATCATCCGCGGCTCGCTCGACACCCAGGGCGTCAAGAACCGCAAGCAGGCTCGAAGCAGGTACGGCGCGAAGAGGGAGAAGAGCTGATGCCGCGCAAGGGCCCCGCGCCGAAGCGCCCCGTGGAGATCGATCCGGTCTACGGCAGTCCGCTGGTGACGCAGCTCATCAACAAGGTCCTCGTCGACGGCAAGAAGCAGGTCGCCGAGCGCATCGTGCACACCGCTCTCGAAGGCTGCCGGGACAAGACCGGCACCGACCCGGTCGTCACGCTAAAGCGTGCGCTCGACAACGTCAAGCCGACCCTCGAGGTTCGAAGCCGGCGCGTGGGTGGGGCGACGTACCAGGTCCCGGTGGAGGTGCGGGCGAGCCGCTCGACGACGCTGGCACTGCGCTGGTTGGTCTCGTACTCCCAGGCCCGCCGGGAGAAGACGATGTCGCAGCGGCTGATGAACGAGCTGCTCGACGCGTCAAACGGCTTGGGTGCCGCCGTCAAGCGCCGCGAGGACACCCACAAGATGGCCGAGTCCAACAAGGCCTTTGCGCACTACCGCTGGTGACACATTGGACGCCAACCCGGCTGGGTCTCCGGTACCTCGACGTTCACAGGTGCGGTCGGTCTCACCACCGGGAGGCACCGGGGTGCCGGGTCTCCGGGACGAGCCGCCTCGAACCGGGAGTCTTCCGTTAACAACTGGGCACCGTTCCACCCTGGCATAGACCACATCAACAACTGAGATACACGACCTGAGGAAGCGCCAACCGTGGCAACCGACATCAAGACCGACCTGAGCAAGGTCCGCAACATCGGCATCATGGCTCACATCGATGCCGGTAAGACCACGACCACTGAGCGCATCCTGTTCTACACCGGCATCAACTACAAGATCGGCGAGGTCCACGAGGGCGCGGCCACCATGGACTGGATGGAGCAGGAGCAGGAGCGCGGTATCACGATCACGTCGGCCGCGACGACCTGCATCTGGAAGAACCACACGATCAACATCATCGACACCCCTGGACACGTCGACTTCACCGTCGAGGTGGAGCGGTCGCTGCGTGTTCTCGACGGGGCTGTCGCCGTGTTCGACGGCGTCGCCGGCGTGGAGCCCCAGTCCGAGACGGTGTGGCGTCAGGCCGACCGCTACAAGGTGCCGCGGCTCTGTTTCGTCAACAAGCTCGACCGGACCGGGGCGGAGTTCCACCGCTGCGTGGAGATGATCGAGTCGCGGCTGGGCGCGGTCCCGCTCGTCCTGCAGATCCCGATCGGCACGGAGGCCGACTTCATCGGGGTCGTGGACCTGGTGGCGATGCGCGCCCTCACCTGGCGCGGCGAGACCACGAAGGGCGAGGACTACGAGGTCGAGGAGATCCCGGCATCGCACGTGGAGTCGGCGCGCGAGTGGCGCGACCGGCTTCTCGAGACGATCGCCGAGGCCGACGACGACATGATGGAGCTGTACCTCGAGGGCGACGAGCCGACCACGGTGGCGCTGCAGGCTGCGATCCGTCGGGCGACGATCGGTGCCAAGCTGACCCCGGTCCTCTGTGGCACCGCGTTCAAGAACAAGGGTGTCCAGCCGCTGCTCGACGCCGTCGTCTCCTACCTGCCGTCGCCGCTCGACATCGACGCGGTCGAGGGTCACGACGTGAAAGACGAGTCGGTCGTCGTCGAGCGCCAGCCCGACGAGTCGGAGCCCTTCTCGGCACTCGCGTTCAAGATCATGTCGGACCCGCACCTGGGCAAGCTGACCTACCTGCGCGTCTACTCCGGCCGGCTCGACACCGGTACGACGGTACTGAACCCCACCAAGGGGCGCAAGGAGCGGATCGGCAAGATCTACCAGATGCACGCCAACAAGCGTGAGGAGATCGCGTCTGTCGGCGCCGGCCACATCGTGGCCGTGATGGGCCTGAAGGACACCACGACAGGTGAGACCCTCTGCGACATCGGCAAGCCCGTCGTGCTGGAGTCGATGACGTTCCCGGCGCCGGTCATCCACGTTGCCGTCGAGCCGAGGTCGAAGGGTGACCAAGAGAAGCTCGGCACCGCGATCCAGCGGCTGTCCGAGGAGGACCCGACGTTCCAGGTCCGCACCGACGAGGAGACCGGCCAGACGATCATTGCCGGCATGGGGGAGCTGCACCTCGACGTGCTCGTCGACCGGATGCGCCGCGAGTTCCACGTCGAGGCCAACGTCGGCAAGCCACAGGTCGCCTACCGCGAGACGATCCGCAAAACCGTCACGAAGATCGACTACATCCACAAGAAGCAGACGGGTGGGTCGGGCCAGTACGCCAAGGTCATCATCGACATGGAGCCCACGGGCGGCGGCGACGGCGGCTACGAGTTCGTCAACGCCGTCACGGGTGGGCGCATCCCGCGCGAGTTCATCCCGCCGGTCGACGAGGGCATCCAGGAGGCCATGGAGTTCGGCATCCTGGCCGGCTACCCCATGGTCGACATCAAGGTCACCCTGCGAGACGGCGCCTACCACGACGTCGACTCGTCGGAGATGGCGTTCAAGATGGCTGGCCGCATGGTGTTCAAGGAAGCCGCACGTCGGGCGGACCCGGCGCTTCTTGAGCCGATGATGGCCGTCGAGGTCATCACCCCAGAGGCTCACATGGGCGACGTGATCGGCGACCTGAACTCTCGACGTGGCCACATCCAGGCCATGGAGGAGGGCCCGGGCGGCGCCAAGGTCGTGCGCTCGCTGGTTCCCCTGTCCGAGATGTTTGGATACGTTGGTGACCTACGGTCGAAGACCCAGGGTCGGGCGTCGTACTCCATGCAGTTCGACTCGTATGCCGAGGTTCCGCGCAGCGTCGCTGACGAGATCATCCAGAAGGTCCGCGGAGAGTAACCCGGTAGAGTTGCGCGTCGGCGCAGTGCACATTCAGAATCGGCGTCACATATCTACCTAGGAGGAAGTCCAAGTGGCGAAGGCCAAGTTCGAGCGGACAAAGCCGCACGTAAACATCGGCACCATCGGCCACATCGACCACGGGAAGACCACTCTGACCGCGGCGATCTCGAAGGTGCTGCACGACAAGTTCCCCACGCTGAACCCCCAGTTCGCCTTCGACGACATCGACAAGGCGCCTGAGGAGAAGCAGCGCGGTATCACGATCTCGATCGCCCACATCGAGTACCAGACCGAGTCGCGGCACTACGCGCACGTCGACTGTCCCGGTCACGCCGACTACATCAAGAACATGATCACCGGCGCGGCGCAGATGGACGGGGCGATCCTCGTGGTCGCCGCCACCGACGGCCCGATGCCGCAGACGCGTGAGCATGTGCTGCTCGCCCGTCAAGTCGGAGTCCCCGCCATTGTCGTGGCGCTCAACAAGTGCGACATGGTCGACGACGACGAGCTGATCGAGCTCGTCGAGCTCGAGGTGCGTGAGCTGCTCAGCGAGTACGAGTTCGACGGCGACGACGCACCAGTGGTGCGCACGGCCGCCTTCCCGGCGCTGAACGGTGACGAGAGGTGGGGCCAGTCGGTCGTGGAGCTCATGGACGCCGTCGACAACTTCATCCCGCAGCCCGAGCGCGACACCGAAAAGCCGTTCCTGATGCCTGTCGAGGACGTCTTCACGATCACCGGCCGCGGCACCGTCATCACCGGCCGGATCGAGCGCGGCATCGTCAAGCTCAACGAGACCGTCGACATCATCGGGATCCGCGAGACGAAGCAGTCGACCACCGTCACCGGCGTTGAGATGTTCCGCAAGCTGCTCGACGAGGGGCGCGCAGGCGAGAACGTGGGGTTGCTGCTGCGTGGCACCAAGCGTGAGGACGTCGAGCGAGGGATGGTCGTGATCAAGCCGGGGTCGACGACCCCGCACACAAACTTCGACGCGAACGTCTACATCCTCAGCAAGGAGGAAGGCGGCCGGCACACGCCGTTCTTCAACAACTACCGCCCGCAGTTCTACTTCCGTACGACGGATGTGACCGGCGTGGTGACTCTTCCCGAGGGCACCGAGATGGTCATGCCGGGCGACAACACCGAGATGGCGGTCGAGCTGATCCAGCCGATCGCCATGGAGGAAGGTCTGCGGTTCGCCATCCGCGAGGGTGGTCGGACCGTCGGTGCCGGCCGGGTCACCGCGATCGCCAAGTGACCTGAGCGCACGCCCCGACGTACGCCTCGTCAGGACCCCCCGCATCTGCGGGGGGTCCTGCGCATTGGGCCAGCAGGTGGCTTCGCGGGTGGCTGTAGCGTGGTTACATGACCGAGGAACCGACACCGATCGCTTACACCGCCCTGGCCGCCGGGACGCCGGTCCAGGCCGAGGACGGTACGCCGTTCGGCACGGTCGAGACCGTGCTCGACGTGCCCGACCTGGATGTCTTCGACGGGCTGGTCGTCTCGACAGAGGGTGGGTCGCGGTTCGTCGACGCCGATCAGGTGAAGCTCATCACGACCAGCTACGTGCGGTGCGGCATCAGCATCGACGGCGTCGCATCGCTGCCGGAGCCGCAGGCCCCTCCGACGTACGGGGTCGATGCCGGCGACGACACGGGAAGCTCGCTCGGCGACCGTCTGGGCCGGCTCTTCGGTCGCGGGCGGTGGAAGCGCCTGGACTGAGCAACGCTGGTCACCAGATGTTGGTTTTCTTACCGGCACAGGTACCATGTCTCCTGCTCGCGAAATCGAGGGGCCAGAGCGTCATCTTCAAAGGCTGCTCCGGTTCGGGCGTCTCCGGAGCAGTGAGGACACCCCGAAGGGATCGACAACGTGACGATCGGACCGGGCATGCGTAAAGGGGACCGGACCAAGGCAGCGATCTTGGTGGCAGCGCGAGAGGCATTCCATCAGGGTGGTTTCGGCGGATCTAGCGTCCGTGGCATCGCCGCACGGGCGAAGATCGACCCTTCCATGGTCATCCGCTACTTCGGCAGCAAACAGGAGCTGTTCGCTGCTGCCGTGGGTGTCGACCTTGACCTACCCGACCTCACGCAGGTCCCGAAGAGCCGACACGGGAAGGTTCTCGTTGAGCACTTCGTGTCTCGTTGGGAGGGCGAGAAGAACGACGACGTCCTGGTGATGCTGCTTCGGTCAGCCATGACTAACGAGGATGCTGCCGAGCACCTTCGCAAGGTGTTCGCACGGCAGGTGATTGGCGCGTTGCGACCTGTCGTGGACAAGTCGGAGCTCAGGAGACGCTCCGGTCTCATCACCTCTCAGATGTTGGGCTTGGCAGTCACCCGCTACATCCTGCGACTTCCTGTCATGGCCGAGCAGTCACCCGCCCAGGTGATCCGGGACTTCTCCCCGACAATCCAGCGCTACCTCCAAGGCACCCTTCCGAGCTAGCAACCATCCCGCCTGCCCGGGCTTGGATGGAGTCGCCTCTCGAAGACCTACCATCGCAGGTCGGTCACACGAAGGCGAAGGCACCGGGCTGACACGTGCGCCGACCACCCTTGCGCAGTCTTCGCTCCGACGAGTGCGCGCGTTGCCTAGCGCGACCGATGGCGCACGGTCGTGACATGCCGCCGGAGTCTTGAAACCAACAGATGTTGACTTTCGTTGATGTGTGGACATACGGTACCTGTGACGCTGCCTACGAAGGAGGAACCGATGTCCAACAAGGAGTCGACCGTTGCGCGGGGCCCGTTGCCAGTCGTGCTTCTGTCCCTGGCCCTGGTCGTCGGGGCGGTGCCGGCGTTGAACGTGGCCCTTCCGAACTTGGCTGCCGACACGAGTGCAAGTCTCAGCCAGCTGCAGTGGATCGTTGACGCCTATGCTCTCGTTTTCGCCGGGCTGCTGCTTCCTGCCGGTGCTATCGGCGACAGGTACGGACGTAAACCGGTCCTCGTCCTCGGACTTGTCATCTTCGCCCTGGGATCAGGTCTTGCCACCTTCACCAGCGACCCGGCGACGTTGATTGCACTGCGTGGCGTCATGGGCGTCGGGGCGGCCTTCGTCATGCCGACCACACTCTCCACCATCACGACGTCGATTCCGAACGAGATGAGAGGGAAGGCTGTCGCAGCATGGGTCGGAGTGGCTGGCGCAGGTGCCGTCCTCGGATTGCTCGCCTCCGGCCTGCTCCTCGAGGTCTGGGAGTGGCAGTCGGTGTTCGCGTTCAACGCGGTCGTGGGTGGCTTGGCGGCACTCGCGGCTGTCCGCCTGGTGCCGAACTCTCGCGACGCCCACCCGCCCAAGGTTGACTTCGTGGGGGGTCTGTTGTCCGTGGTCGGGCTCGCCGGCATTGTGTACGGCGCCATCGAGGGACCCGACCGTGGCTGGAACGACACGGTGACGCTTGCGGCCTTTGGGATCGGTTTCACTGGTCTCACACTGTGGCTGGCGTGGGGGCTCATCGCCGAGCAACCGCTGCTGGACCCGCGGTTGTTCCGAAACCGAGCGTTCTCCACCGGCGTGCTGTCGATCACGTTGCAGTTCTTCGTATTCTTCGGCTACGTCTTCGTGATCGTGCAATACCTGCAGCTGGTGCTGGATTACTCGCCTCTGCAGACGGGGTTCGCGCTGATACCGATGGCGATGGTCCTCGGTGGGCTCTCGAGGCGAGTGCCCCATCTTGCGGAGAAGGTGAGTCGTCGCCCGCTGGCCGTCGTCGGGCTGCTGCTCATGGCCGTGGGGGTCGGCGTGCTCTCGCAGCTCAGCTCGGGCTCGTCGTACTGGATTGTGTTGGCCGGCATTGTGCCGATCGGCGCCGGGATGGCTCTGGCGACGTCACCGGCAACGACAGACATCGTCGCTGCTCTGCCGGAACACAAGCAAGGCGTGGCCTCAGCAGTCAACAACGCGGCCCGCGAAGTCGGCGGGGCCTTGGGCATCGCCGTATTGGGAAGTGTCCTCAACGAGCAGTACCGGTCAGGCGTTGCCGACGCCGCCCCAGCGGCTGCTCCCCCCGCCCTCGTGGAGGGTGCACAACAGTCGCTGGGAGCGGCCCTCGGCATCGCATCCACCATGGGAGAACGTGGCGCGCAGCTTGCGACCGGCGCACGAGAAGCCTTCACGAGCGGCATGGCTGACACTCTCTACACAGCCGGTGGCCTCCTGCTCCTGACAGCACTGCTGTTCGCCTTCCTCATCCCGGGCAAGTCAGCCCAGAACTCCGATGACGAGGTCGCGGCCAAGCCCGACAAGTCATCGCCCGAGAACGCAGACGTGCAGTTGGCGGCGACGCTCCCCGCGGTGGAAGCCGCGACGCTCCCCGCGGTGGAAGCGGCTCATCGAAGCCAGACGTGACTCATGCCGCTCGTGCCGGTGCGTGCAGCAGCCTTGCTGGCGACCTGGCTCCTTGAGTGGGTCAGGAGGAGCGAGCAGGAGACTCAGGCCGACGTCGACGCAGGGGTCGTTTCGCGACATGAGGTCGATTGCGTTCAGCGGTCGGGCAGGCCTGACTCGGTGGCTAGTCCGTTCAGTGCCCAGTCTTGGATTCCCTCGGAGTACTTGCGCACGTTGGTGTATCCGAGTCGTTGGAGCTCCTCGGCAACCTCGCTGCTGTTCTGGCAGGCGGCATCGGAGCAGTAGGTCACGATGGCGGCGGACTTGTCGGGCAGCAGCTCGTTGGCGCTGTCCTCCACGTCGCCGGCGCTCAGGTTGAGCGCGCCGGGCAGGTGCTGTTGCGCGTAGTAAGCCTCTGGCAGAGCGTCGACCACGGTGATGGTGCCGGCTTCGAGACTGAGTTTGAGCTCGGCGCGAGAGATGGAGCGGGTCACGGGCCTTCTCCTTGCTGGTTGATGCCTCACCGACGCGGGCGCCCGATCGGGAGCTGTCTGGGCCGGGGCGGTGCAGGCCAGGGGCAGGGGTGATGGTTGGAATGGACGCAGGTTCCGACGAAGGACTAGAACGTCTTTCCGACATCGCGTGCTTGTGCATGGGCTCTTTGTCGTCCGGACTCGGGGTCCTGGGTGGCGAGGTTGGGCTGGAATCGGATGGTCGTGATGTCGCTGACTCCGGCCCAGCGCAGCCAGTCGTCGAAGAAGGGTTGTTGGAAGTCCCGGCCGAACGCGGGCCCGCGGTCGGCGCCCCAGACGGCTCCTGTGTAGACGACGGCTGCCTTCTTGCCTGCCAGCAGGCCGGTGTAGCCATGGTCCGGGTCGAAGGTGAAGATCATGCCCGGTTGGGACACCACGTCGATGAACTGCTTGAGGACGTAGGGCACACCGGCGTTCCACATCGGCACGCTGAACAAGTAGTGTTCGGCAGCGTCGAACCGGCGGAACGTCTGTTGCGCCGCCTCCCAGGCGGTAGCCTGGGCGCCGGTCGGAGCATCTCCGGCAAAGACTGTCATCTTCGCCGCTGCTGCGGCAGGGCCGAACTCAGGCAACGCGCCGCCCCACAAGTCAAACGTGTCGACGTCGGCGCTCGGATGGGCCTCCCGGTAACTGTCGAGGAACGTCTCGGCGATCGTCAACGACTCAGATGCCTCGCCGCGTGGCGAAGACGAGATGTGCAACAGTCGAGTCAATGTTCGTTCTTTCTCGTGGGTGCGGGTCGACCCGGCGCTCCCGTTCGTCGACTAAACTGGACTAGGGTCCGCTTATACCTGAGACGTTACCGGACCACAGTCCGATTAGTCAACCGACGAGAGAGAGGGGCAGATGGCCGCCGGTACAGCTGGTCGCATCGACTTGCCCATCCTCGGGGTGGGAGTACTTCGGGAACGCGCCGATGCCGCCCGCAACCGGCTCCGCATCCTGGCCGCAGCGGAGCGTCTGTTCGCATCACGTGGCGTCAACGAGATCACCATGGACGACGTCGCGGCCGAGGCAGGCGTCGGTAAGGGAACGCTGTATCGGCGGTTCGGCGACAAAGGAGGGCTGGCAGTCGCCCTGCTCGACGAACGCGAGCGTGAACTGCAGCAGCGGATCCTTTCCGGCCCGCCGCCCCTGGGACCCGGCTCGGCGCCCGGGGCTCGTCTGACTGCCTTCATCACTGCCTACCTCGACCTGGCCTCCGCGCACATCGACCTCATGGAGCTGTCGGAGACCAGCGCCCCTGGGGCTCGGCTGCGTACCGGCGCCTACGCTTTCTGGCGCCAACACCTCCACTACCTGCTCAGCGACGCTGGCGCCGCCGACCCCCGGTTGCGCGCCGACCTGCTTCTCGCCAGTCTCGCCGCCGAACAGGTTCGCCACTGGCTCCAGGACGAAGGGCTTAGTCCCACCGAGCTCGTCCAGGGCCTGTCCGCCGTTTCCCTCGCACTCACCCAGCCACGACTGCCGGGAGGCTAGCGACACAACACCGGGCCGCGACACGACCGCGGTGAAGATCAACGCGTGCCCCCCGCCGCCTAGGTGGTCCCATGAACCTAGCCGGCGGCGACGGTCAGACCCTCGAGCAGGCCCAGGATGTCGGGCAGGACGCGTGGGCCGCGCTCGTTCAGGAGCAGGTGCAGGGCCATGGCGACGTGAGCACCCGCTTCGACTGGCGGCGTGACGTTCTCCGCCAGCACGGTCCCTTCGACGACATGCGCGATCGACAGCCTGCCGGGGATCGCTGGCTCGTAGCGCCAGTGCGCCAGCTGGACGCTGAGCGACGGACCGCCGAAGAGGCCCGACCGGCGCCTCGTGACGACGACGCCGGGCACGCCGCTCAGCGAGCCGGTGACCAGCTCCGGGCCGCCCGGCAGCTGGAGCGCACGGGTGACGACAGCTGCGCAATGGGCACGGTCGAAGCCCAGGGGCTCCGAACCTCGTGGGTCGACCATAGGCCGCCAGTATCGCTGACGGTCGGTCAGTGCGTGGCGCCGCTTCCTCGTCGTACCTGAAGCGGCCTGGTATGCACCGCTTCGAACGCGCTGGCGGGGATCGTCTTGAGCTCGTCGAGCAGGCCGGACGGCCACCGTCGGTCGGCACTGCCTTGGAAGAACCACGGAGAGCCGTTGTCGGCGAGAACGAGGCCGTAGGTCCTCAGGGCGTCGAGCACGACAACCGTGTCTGCGCGGTAACCCTCGAGCGGGAAACCCGCCGTGAGCCGGAACCGGGCCCCCATCGGCGGATAGCTGGGGCTCGACGTCGAGCCTGCGTCGTGCCGAGCCGGCCAGATGTGCCGGGTCTGCGTCTCGTCGGTCGTGAAGCGGATCGCGTGGGTCACCAGGCCGTCCTCCTCGACCTCGTCGTAGCGCAACAGGCCGGGCAGGATGGGTAGTCCGGCGGCGTCGGCCGACGTCCATCCGTCGTGACGCAGGTCGTTGCTGTGCAAGTCCCAGGTCGCCCCCGACCCGGCGAACCACTCCCCGTTGTTCGTCCGGGTGGCGTAGGTCTCGTAGAGCCGGCAGGTCGACGAGTCCACGATGACGGCGTGCCGGTCCCCGTCACTCCTGCGACCACCCTCGATCCTGGTGTCCGATCCGAGTGGGTAGGGGACGTGGTCGCTCTCGTGGTCATACTGGAAGGTGACGCTGAGCTTGGCGTGGGTATCGTCAACGACCGTGATCGGGACCCCGTAGGGGAACCGCCGCCCGCTGCGGCCGAAGTCTGGGTGCAGGTGGCTGTCCGGCGACATGTGCGACATCCACGCGTCGCTGTGTGAGTCCACGTCCAGTTCGGTGATCGCGGCATTCCAGGAGTTGTTCCTCGGAAAGACGCGGCAACCCCCGACCTGTCCGGGCGGCGCGAGTCCGGCGCTCGCGGCCGTGCTTGCCGCGCCGTGGTCCGGCCGCGTGGTGGGGTCGGAGGCCTCAGCGGCGAGACCCGACGAGCAGGCCAGACAGAAGATCAGACTTCCGGCGGCCGCGGAGACCGCGACTGGGCGAGCCCGATAGTGAGGCATTTGTCATTACTAGTCCTGTTGTCCGAGACCCGTCAACTCTGCCGGTCCAGCCCCAACGAGGCGATCGTCTCGTAGCGGGGATGTCCGCCCCGACCCTGTCCGAGGTGGGACTCGACGAGCTCGATGGTCGTGGCTGCCCAGGGGCGGCCGTCGTACGTGTCGAGGATCCGCAGCCAGCGCGTCGCGTCGAATGGCCGGCGCAGCCTGGCGAGGGTGAGATGAGGTCGGAACCGTCCGCCCTCGACCGCGGCTCCCGCCTTGCCGGCCGCGGCGCGGACTCCGGTCGCGAGCCGACTGAGTGAGTCGCCCGGGTCGGCGCTGGCGCCCAGCCACAGGACCTTGGCCCGGTCGGGCGCGGGGAAGGCTCCCGAGCCGCTCAGGGTCACCTCGAAGACCTGCCGTCTTGCGCTGGCCCGGCTCAGCCGCTCGACAAGTCCGTCCAGGGCGCGCGCGCTGACCTCCGGCAGGAAGGCCAACGTGAGATGCCATTGGTAGGGTTCCGTCCAGCGCACGGCCGGGTCGGCGTCGCGGCGAGGCGCCAAGAACTCCGCGATGTCCTCGATGGCCTGGACCGGCGGCACGACGGCCACGAACATCCGCATGGTGCGAGCCTGCCACCTCTCGGTCATCCGCCGCCCGGTTCCCCTGGCGGCGGTGTTTGCCTGGCCAGCCAGGCAAACACCCCCTGCGCCACTCAGATCTGGGTGGCAGAGGGGCGATCTCCGTGGCCGGCCAGGCAAATCCCGGGCGGGTGGGCCGACGGTCCCGCGGGATTTGGCCTGCGGCGGCAGATCTGGCAGACTGTCGGGGTTGCTCAGGCGGCGTCGCCGGGACGAGCCAGTGCCTCTCGGAGCGTTCCGAGGTGGTCGGCTGCACCGGAACGGAGACACCGCAACGCCTGTCGTCGCGGCACGTCAGCGAAGGCCAGGTCGAGAACCTCCCAGTCCACCGACGATCCCAGCCTTCCGTGTCGTGTGAGCGAGTGCACGACACACCCGACCTCGGGGGTCGGACAAACCGGGCCTGAGTCTCCTCCCGGGGCCCAGCCAAACCCAGCAGGACGAGCGGAAGGACGAGCGAGCATGGCGGGACAAAAGATCCGCATTCGGCTCAAGGCCTATGACCACGAGGTCATCGACTCGTCGGCGCGCAAGATCGTCGACACGGTGACCCGGACTGGTGCAAAGGTCGCAGGCCCGGTGCCGCTTCCCACGGAGAAGAACGTGTTCTGCGTGATCCGCTCGCCGCACAAGTACAAGGACAGCCGCGAGCACTTCGAGATGCGCACCCACAAGCGGCTCATCGACATCATCGACCCCACGCCCAAGACCGTCGACTCGTTGATGCGTCTCGAGCTGCCGGCCGGCGTCGACATCGAGATCAAGCTCTGAGGAACGACGACATGAGCACTGTTCCACTTCACTCAGCGCCAATCCCTCCAGCGCGGGCGGTCCGCGGCCTGCTGGGCCAGAAGCTCGGGATGACCCAGCTCTGGGACGACCGCAACAAGGTGGTTCCGGTCACGGTGATCGACGCCTCGACGAACGTCGTGACGCAGGTGCGGTCGGCAGACAAGGACGGCTACACCGCCATCCAGCTCGGCTTCGGCGAGATCAGGTCCTCGAAGGTGACGAAGCCGATGGCCGGTCAGTTCGAGCGGGCAGGTGTCACGCCCCGCCGCCACCTGCTCGAGATCCGGACGTCGGACGCCGAGACCTACGCGATCGGTCAGGAGGTCGGCGCCGACACGTTCGCTGCCGGCGACACGGTCGACGTGACGGGCACGAGCAAGGGCAGAGGGTTCGCGGGGGTCATGAAGCGGCACGGCTTCGCCGGTGTCAGCGCTTCCCACGGCTCGCACCGCAATCACCGCAAACCCGGCTCGATCGGTGGCTGCGCCACTCCCGGCCGGGTGTTCAAGGGGATGCGGATGGCCGGCCGGATGGGAAACGAGACCATCACGACCCAGAACCTGACAGTCCATTCGGTCGACGCCGAGAAGGGACTGATCCTGGTCAAGGGCGCGGTGCCCGGCCCGCGCGGCACCCTCGTGGTCCTGCGTACGGCCGCCAAGGCGAAGGGTGCGCAGAAGTGAGCGTCATCGACGTCCTCGACGCGAGCGGCAGCAAGGCCGGCACCGTCGACCTCCCGGCCGAGATCTTCGACACCCAGGTCAACATCCCGCTCATCCACCAGGTCGTCGTCGCGCAGCTCGCCGCCGCCCGGCAAGGCACCCACGCCACAAAGAGCCGCGGCGAGGTCTCCGGCGGTGGGCGCAAGCCCTACCGCCAGAAGGGCACCGGTCGCGCCCGGCAGGGCTCGATCCGCGCCCCCCAGTTCACCGGCGGCGGTGTCGTCCACGGACCGACGCCGCACGGCTACGAGCAGCGGACGCCCAAGAAGATGAAGGCCGCCGCACTGCGCGGAGCCTTGTCCGACCGGGCGCGCGAGGGCCGGGTCCACGTCGTTGCGTCATTCGTCGAGGGCGACAGGCCGTCGACGAAGACCGCCATGAGCGTGCTGGCCCGACTGTCGGAGCGACCTCGTGCCCTCGTCGTCGTCGAGCGCGGCGACCAGGTTACCTGGCGCAGCCTGCGCAACGTCGAGCGCATCCATGTGCTCGTCGTCGACCAGCTCAACACCTACGACGTGCTCGCGAGCGATGATGTGATCTTCACCAAGGCCGCGTTCGACGCGCTGGTGGCACGGCCCGCGAAGGGCAGGCGGGCAACCTCGGCCGGGTCGGACGAGGTGCCCTCCGGCGCCGGGTCGGCCGCCCCGCTCGAGAGCGGCGACGCCCCTGACGGCTTCACGATCAAGGGCAACACCAGCTCGATGAAGTACCACCAGCCAGACGGCCAGTGGTACGAGCAGACCGTCGCCGAGGTGTGGTTCGACTCCGCCGAGTCCGCCGAGAGGGCGGGCTTCGTGGAGGCAGGCTCGAAGGCATCCATCGAGGCCAACGAGGCCGACGAGGCCGACGAGGC
>JBBJMF010000100.1:0-10383 GCA_037719575.1 Nocardioidaceae bacterium | reverse complement strand
CGGAGACCTGGAGCGGCGAGTTCTACTGCGTGAAGTGCAAGGCCAAGCGTGAGGCCAGCGGCGAGGTCCGTGTCAACGACAAGGGAACCCGGATGGCCAAGGCCACCTGCCCCGTCTGCGGCACGAACCTTAACCGGATCCTCGGCAAGGCCTGACCCAGCTCGACCCAGCAAGGCGGGACCCCAGATCGTCGGGGGTACCCGCCTTCTTGGTGCCCGCCAGCCGCGACGCTGTGGACGGTCGACGCCACGGGCGGCAGATCTTTGACACGCTGGACCCTCACCGGCGGCGGTTAAGCCCGCGGTCCGGACCGACGTTGGGGGGCCCGAGGTGAGACCCACGCTGCGACCCGGTCTGCACGTGCTCCGGCGGGACGTGCGCACGCTTCAGCTCGGTCTCGAGTGGCCCGGTGTCGCCGCGCTGCCGGACAGCCCCGCCGTCCAGGCCGTGCTCGAGGCGGTCGACGGATTTCGCGACGTCCATGGCGTGCTGCTCGCGGCCGAGGCACGTGGCGTCGAGCGCTCCGACGGCCAGGTGGTGCTCGAGGCGCTCCTCGACTCCGGCGCACTCGTCGACCAGGCCGTCGTCAGTCCGCCCGGCCTGCACCGCGCCTCATGGTCGGCGATGTGGCTGCTCGCCGGGCCCCTGCAGAGCGCCGCGGCAGTGCTGACAGCACGCCGGCGGAGCCGCGTCCACGTGGCGGGGTCGGGGCGGGTGGCGGACCTGGTCCGCACGCTCGTCGAGGACGAGCACGTCCCGGTCACCTCCTCGGCCGGGGAGGCGACCGTCCTGGTCCTCGCCGGCGACCGCGAGCCGTCTCGAGAGTCCGCGGACGAGGCCATGCGGCGCGGTGTCCCGTTCCTGTGTGTCGGCCTGCGGGAGCTGGTCGGCCTCGTCGGGCCGTTCGTCGTACCCGGCCGCACGGCATGCGTGCGATGCGTCGACCTAGCCCGGTCGCAGCTCGACCCGTGCTGCGCGACTCTTGTCGAGTCGGCGCAGGCCAACCCCGCACCATCGCCGTGCGGCCCCGCCTCCCTCGTCGCTGTGACCGCCGGCTATGCCGCGCAGGAGGTGGCGATGTGGGCAAGCGGTCTGGTTCCGCTCAGCTGCGACCACGTCATCGAGCTTCCCCACGGGCTCGGTGAGGTGCAGACCGTCCTGTTCGAGCCTCATCCCGAGTGCGGCTGCGGCTGGCAGAGCGGGCAGGCGACAATGAGTGCATGACCGACCTGCCGAAGAAGGCCGTGGTGCGGACCGCGCGGCTCGCGTCCCTGCCGATCGGCTACGCCGGCCGAGCGACGCTCGGTGTCGGCAAACGGCTGCGGGGAACCCCCGCGGATGCGGTCACCGCGCAGGTCCAGCAGCGCACGGCGGAGCAGCTCTTCAAGGTCCTCGGCGAGCTCAAGGGCGGCGCCATGAAGTTCGGCCAGGCGCTGTCGGTCTTCGAGTCCGCGCTGCCCGAGGGCCTGGTGGCGCCCTACCGGGCGACGCTGACGAAGCTCCAGGACGCGGCGCCGCCGATGTCCTCGTCGATGGTTCACCAGATGCTGGCCAAAGAGTTGGGTGCGGACTGGCGACGGCGGCTCGTCAGGTTCGACGACGACGCGGCTGCCGCCGCCTCGATCGGTCAGGTCCACCGCGCACGCTGGCACGACGGCCGTGAGGTCGCCGTCAAGATCCAGTACCCCGGTGCTGGTGAGGCGCTCACGAGCGACCTGCGCCAGATCTCCCGGGTGGCCAAGCTCGTCGGGGTCTGGATTCCCGGCATCGACATCGGCCCGCTGGTCGCCGAGCTGCAGGCCCGGGTGTCAGAGGAGCTCGACTACTCGCTCGAAGCCGCAGCGCAACAGACGTTCGCGGACGCGTTCCGGGGGGACCCTGACATCTTCGTGCCCGACGTCGTCACGCACACCGACCGCGTTCTGATCTCCGAGTGGATGGAGTCCGACCGCTCCCTCGCCCGGCTCATCGCCGACGGCGAGCAGGCGGACCGCGACCGGTACGGCGAGCGGTACGTGCGCTTCTTGTTCTCCGGTCCCGCGCGGGCCGGACTCCTGCATGCCGACCCCCACCCGGGCAACTTCCGGCTGCTCCCGGACGGCCGGCTCGGCGTGGTCGACTACGGCGCGGTCGCGCGACTGCCCGGCGGCGGCTTGCCGTTGATGATCGGCACGATGATGGGCCACGCGGTCAGGAACGAGTACGACGACGTGCTGGCCGGGCTGCGCGACGCCGGGTTCATCAAGCCCTCGGTGCACGTGGAGGCGGACCAGATCCGCGACTACCTGGGCCCGTTCCTCGAGCCGGCAGCCACCGAGACCTTCCAGTTCTCCCGAGCCTGGATGCGCGGCCAGTTCGCCCGCATCAACGACCCGCGCCAGCCCGGCTACACCACGATGCTCAAAATCAACCTACCGCCCGAGTACCTGCTCATCCACCGGGTCTGGCTCGGCGGCATCGGAGTCCTCTCCCAGCTCGAGGCTAAGGCCTCGTTCGCCTCGATCCTCGAGGACTCCCTTCCCGGCTTCACCCCCCTCCGCTCCGGTTGAGTGGTCAAACCGGTTCCGGTTCTACCGTTGAGTGGCCAATCCGGTCCTGTCCTTGACGGCTGAGCGGTCGATCGTGGCCGGATCGTCGGTAACGCGGGTCGGATCGTCGGTAACCACGGGCGGATGGTGTGTTACCGGAGGCGGATCGTCGGCTTGTCACAGCCGGGCATCCCCGACAGTAGTGCCCGGAGACTCCGGGAGGGGAGTCGTCCGGGCACTACTCGGCTCACCGACGTGCACTGTTGTCACAGCGCGCGGGCGAGCAACAGGCGGGCCTGCTGGGTCGCGCGCTCGGCCCGAAGGGCCAGTCGCTGAGCACGGCTCAGCTGGTAGCCGCGACGCAGTTCGCGCGCCTGCGAAAGGCGCGCGTCGATATGGGCGCGGGCCAGGTCTTCTTGAATGAGATTCATCTCGGTGCTCCTTGTCATGGTGTGCTGGCTGGCGGTCAAGGTGGCTCTCCTGGTCGGATGTCGTCGGGTCGGACCGACAGGTCGTCGGTCGGTCAGGCTGCTACCTCGCACTTGCGCGGTCTGCCCCTCGGTCTCTTGCGGGCGACGACAGCTCCCGATACGAAAAGCTGCCCGCCCCAGACGCCCCAGGGCTCACGGCGTTCGAGTGCTCCGGCGAGGCATTCCGAACGGACCGGGCAGGTCTGGCAGAGGGACTTGGCAAGCTCGACGTCGGCAGGTGACTCGGCGAAGAAGAGCTCCGGGTCGTTCGACCGACACGGAAGGCTCTGCGCGTCCGGCAGGTCGCTCGCCACGAGTGCGTCGAGGACGCTGAGTGTCATGGTGTTTCACCTCCTTTGATCTTCGTTGTGGTCTGATAACGAAAAAGCCGCGGTTCCCGTCTGGGAATCCGCGGCTTGGAGGTGCCGGTCATGACTGTCACTTCTAGACCGGTGGGCTCCAAGCACGGACACCCGACGTGGCGTCCTTGAAGGAAGCGGGCGCAGCTGCGCCGTAGCGGTGCGAAACCAGGCCCGCAATACGACGCCCCCGCTTGAGCGCCTCCGTGACGCCCTCCAGGCAGAGGACAGGCATGCGGAAGCGCGTCGTCACGGACGTCGCGTGGTTGGTGGTGATCAGGTACATGTGCTGCCCTCCTCTCGTCGTTAGCGCGGCTGGAGCGCCGGCGGGGCTGATCTGGTCACGCGGGGGTGACCCCTCGCGCACGCACACATTACGCGACCCCGCGTGGCCGGTGCAATGCATTTAGCGGCGTGGTTGCCGAAACGTTGCAGAACGCCGTCACGGCGCCCCGCCGGCGCCCGCTCCCAGGCGACTGCCGCACATCTGGAGCACCTCGTCGCCGTACTTCTCGACCTTCACGGCACCGATGCCCGGGACCGCCGCGAGGCCGGCTACGTCGACAGGCCGCATCTCCGCCAAGGCCGTCAGGGTGGCATCGGTGAACACGCAGTATGCGGGTACCTTCTCCGTGGCAGCACGCTCCTTCCGCCACCCTCGCAACACCTCATAGAGCGCCTCGTCGTAGCTGCTGGGGCAGTCGGCGCACCGGCCGAGCTTGCGCTCGCGGGGGTCCGTGAGCGGCCGCGAGCAGATCCGGCAGCTGGCCACCGCGCCGCGTCGGCGACCCCGTCGGCCGGACGTCACCGGCACCTGCTGCCCAGGCGTGACGAGCCCGTCGAGGAATCGGCTCGGACCCCGTTGGCCGCGCCCGCCCGGGCTGCGCGAGGTCGCCCACGACACGTGCAGACCGTCGCGCGCCCTCGTCATGCCGACGTAGAGCAGGCGGCGCTCCTCGGCGACCTGGGCGGCGGTGTCGGCATAGACGATCGGCATGCTGCCCTCGTGGATGCCTGCCAGGTAGACCGTGCCCCACTCGAGACCCTTGGCGGCGTGCAGCGTGGTGAGCGTTACCCCGTCTGCAACGGGCGCGTGCTGCACCTCGGCCCGACGCTGGAGCTCGGCGACGAAGTCGGCGATGTCACGCGCCGGGTTGGCGGCGACATGGTCGCTCGCCATCGCGACGATCGCCTGCATCGACTCCCACCGGTCTCGGACGTTGCCGCGGGCCTTCGGCGGCTCCGACGCCCATCCCATCGCGGTCAACACATCGGTGACGTCGTGCACCAGGTCACCGGTACCGGCCGGCTCGGTCCGGGCCGCTCCTCTGAGCAGCGCCACCGCCTGGCGAACCTCGGTCCGGTCGAAGAAACGGTCGCTGCCGCGCACGACGAACGGGATGCCGCGCTCGGTCAGCGCCTCCTCGAACGTCTCGGACTGGGCATTGATCCGGAAGAGGATCGCGATGTCCCGCGGATCGGTGCCCGCTTCGACCGTCGAAGCGATGTCGACGGCGACCGCTCCGGCCTCGGCGAGCTCGTCGGACCTCCCGCGGAAGGTGACCGCGGTCCCCGTCTCACGCGTCGCGCGCAGCCTGACCGCCACCGGACCAGCCTGCTGGGTACCGCCGAGCTCGCCGGCCATGACCGTGTTGGCGACCGTGATGATCTCGGGCGTGGACCGGTAGTTGCGGTGCAGCGTCACTGATGTCGTGCCCGGGTGATGGCGCGGGAACTCCAGCAGGTAGTCGGCGGACGCGCCGGCGAACGAGTAGATCGTCTGGGCGGGGTCGCCCACGACACAGACCTGGTCGCGTCCCCCGAGCCAGAGGTCGAGCAGGCGGCTCTGCAGCGGGCTGACGTCCTGGAACTCGTCGACGACGAACCAGCTGTACTGCCGCCGGATGGCGGTGGCGACCCGCTCGTCCTCCGCGATCAGCGCCGCGGCGCAGAGCAGGACGTCTTCCATGTCGATCCGGTTGCGGTCGCGGCGCACGTCCTCGTAGCTCGCGAAGACCTTGGCAACCGTCGGCGCGTCGTACGACGCGAGACTCCGATGCGCCAGGGGGGCGAGCCGGCCGTAGTCGTCGGGACGCACGTTGGACACCTTCGCCCACTCGACCTCACCCGCGAGGTCGCGCAGGTCGGCCTGGCTCGCCTTCAGGCGGCAGCGGCCAACGGCGTCTGCGAGCAGGGGGATCTTCGACGGCGCGATGTCGGGCAGCTGACTGCCGTAGACCGTCGGCCAGAAGTAACGCGCCTGTCGAAGCGCAGCCGAGTGGAACGTGCGCGCCTGCACGCCAGCCGCCCCGAGCCGGGCGAGCCGGGCCCGCATCTCTCCCGCCGCCCGGGTCGTGAAGGTGACGGCAAGAACCTGCGTGGGCTCCATCGCCTGGACCGTGATCCCGTAGGCCAGCCGGTGCGTGATGGCTCGAGTCTTGCCCGTTCCGGCACCCGCGAGCACCCGTACCGGCCCGTCGAGCGCGGTGGCCACCTCACGCTGCTCGGGGTCGAGCCCGTCGAGCAGGTGCTCGGCTGCTGACAAACGGGGCGCTCCTTGGGTCGCGATCGCGTCGTGGGCGTGGGAAGGCATCGGGCGGCTGCGGCGTTGCACCCCGTCACAAGCGTAATCGCCCGAAGGGACAACATCCGTGTCTGGACAGTTCACTCTCTACTCGACGCCCTGGTGTGGATACTGCCACCGACTCAAGGGTCAGCTCACGCGAGAGGGCATCAAGTTCGACGAGGTCGACATCGACAGGCAGCCGGAGGCGGCGGCCCTCGTCGAGCGAGCGAACCACGGCAACCAGACGGTGCCGACGCTGGTGTTCTCGGACGGCTCCTCGCTGACGAACCCGAGCGTCGCTCAGGTCAAGGAACGCCTTGCCCTGGCGTCCTAGCCAGCGGGAGCGCCCAGCCGAGTGGGCAGTGCAGCGCCGTACCAGCTCTCGAGGAGCGCCCCGGAGATCGAGATCGTCGACGGTACGACGAGCTCACCCGCCTCGACCTCGCGCCGCAGCTCGTCGCGGCTGAACCATCGCGCCTTGGTGATCTCCACCCCGTCCACCTCGATCGCCGTACCGGACGCATGTGCCTGGAAGCCCAGCATGAGCGACGAGGGGAACGGCCACGGCTGGCTCCCGGCGTAGGCGACCCCGTCCACCACCACCCCTGTCTCCTCACGCACCTCCCGCATGACCGCGTCCTCGAGCGTCTCCCCCGGCTCGACGAACCCGGCCAGGGTCGAGTACCAGGTGGCGTCGCGCGCCGCGTTGTGGCCGAGCAGGCAACGGTCGTCGTCGTCGACGACCAGCATGATCACCGCGGGATCCGTGCGCGGGAAGTGCTGAGCGCCGCACACCGGGCAGCGCCTCGACTCTCCCGACATCGCGACCTCGGTGTCGGCGCCACATACCGCGCAGCGCGGATGCCGGCGGTGCCACCCCGTCAGCGCAACCGCATGAACGGCGAGCGAGGCGTCGAGCGGACTCAGCGTCGTGGCGACCTCCCGCAGCGGGCGGAACACCTGGCCGGCCGGCGCGTCATCGTCGCCCGCCGGGTCGTCATCGGGGGTGCTCTCCACCACGAGGAAGTGCACGACCCCGTCGGCCGCACCCAGCAGCATGCGCTGACCCGGCGGAGCCTGCGCCGGGCTCAGCGTGGCAACGTGGACGCCGTCGTCGCTCACCGCCAGGTCCTGGTCGCGGATGAGCACGACCCGAGTGGAGGCATCGTCCCAGGCTGTCTCGAGGAAGCTCGCGTCACCGCGACGGTCGCTGAGCCGGTCGTGGGCCGAGTGCCGGAACGAGAACTCAGGCAGCAGGTCACTGGTCACCGTCCGACCCTACGTGTCACCCGCTCTGGCAGGATCGAGCACCATGAGCACGCACATCGCTGCCGAGGCGGGCCAGCTCGCCCCGCGCGTCCTGCTTCCGGGCGACCCCCTGCGCGCCCGGTGGATCGCCAAGACGTTCCTCGACGACGCGGTCTGCTACTCGTCGGTGCGCAACATGCTGGGCTACACCGGCTCCTTCCGCGGCGAGGCGGTCTCCGTGCAAGGCACCGGGATGGGCCAGCCGTCGCTGGCGATCTACGTGACCGAGCTCATCCGTGAGTACGACGTGCAGCAGCTCGTCCGGGTCGGGTCCTGCGGCGCCTTGACCGACGAGCTGGCGCTTCGTGACGTCGTCCTCGCCATCAGCGCCGCGACCGACTCGTCGATGAACGCCCTGCGCTTCTCGGGGCTTGCCTACTCGGCGACCGCGGACTTCGACCTGCTGCGCGCCGCCCACGACGCGGCGGTGGGCCGCGGGGAGCAGGTGACCGTTGGCCAGGTCTTCTCCTCGGACTCGTTCTACTCCGACCGCCCGGAGCTGCTCGACGCTCTGATCGGCTACGGCGTCGTCGCAGTGGAGATGGAGTGCCACGCGCTCTACACGCTGGCCGCCAAGCACGCGCGTCGCGCGCTCACCGTCTGCACGGTCTCCGACCACATCCCCAGTGGCGGTCAGACGACAGCGCACGACCGCGAGCAGACCTTCGCCTCGATGGTCGAGATCGCCCTGGACGCCATGCTCGCCACGCCGTTGCCGGACTGACGTGCCACTCAGGTCACTTGACCGCGATGACGTCGACCATCCGGATGTCGGGGTCCTTGGCGAGCAGGTCCGGCCCGACCTCGCCGAGCGCGGCCGGGATCTGCCCGTCGAGGTGTGCCTGCCGGCCCTCCTCGTCGTTGAACGTGTCAAAGATGCCGAACGTCGTCTCGCTGAGCTTGAACGCGTACCACGTGACGGTCCCTGACTCCTCCGCTGCCAGTGCCCGGCCCTGCTCGAGGAAAGCGGCGAGCTCGTCTGCCTTGTCGGGCTTGGCCTCCAGGAGTGCTAGCAGTCCGCGGTCGATGCTCATCTGAGTCGATCCTTTCGTCGAGGGCTGTGTCCACCGTACGGGGACCTCGGCGTGAAGAGTAGCGACGACGGCGAGTGCGGCATGATGGCGGCCATGGCGCCAGGACCGGAGTGGCGTCTTCATCCTCAGTGACGTCTGGCGGCGCGGGCCCGGCGGCTGGCAGATCTGGCGACGGCATTCGACCCCACTCGACGCTCCTGCGCTGGCGGCCGCACGCTGAGGTCGGCTTAGACGGCCCCGTCTGGCACCGGTGCGACGGAGGCGAGGCGTCACCAGGTCATCGCCCGGTCACCAGCGTCTCGAGCTCGGCACGGCCAGGCAGGTCGTCGTACGTCACGATCTCACCGCTGCGCACGTAGTAGAAGCTTGCCGTGACGTTGCCGACGTCGACTCCCATCAGCTCGGCCCAGGCCAGCCGGTAGGTCGCCAGCTGGAGCGGGTCGGCCGTCTGGGACACGTTGGTCTTCCAGTCGACGACGTCGAAGCCGTCAGTGGTGGCGTAGACCGCGTCGATCCTGCCTCGGACGACGTGCCCGGCGAGGACGAGGGCGAACGGGGCCTCGGTCTGGACCGGGGGTCGGTCACCGAACGGCCCGGCCTTGAAGGCCTCGATGAGCTCGCGCAGCTCGGCGTCGCCGGCGATGTCCAGGTCGGCCCGGCCGGGAAGGTCGTCGGGGTCGAGCAGCAGTGGCTCCCCGACGTGGGCCTCCACCCAGGCGTGGAACCGGGTGCCGAACCTCGCGGCCGGCGACGGCTTGCGTGGCATCGGCCGTGCCAGGTCTCTCGCCAGACCTTGCGGGTCGTCACCCACGCGGAGCAGCGTCGTCGCCGAGATGGTCGGCGGGAGCATGACGACGACCTCGTCATGGGCATCGGCCCGTGCCTCGGCGATCAGAGCCTCCATCTCGACGTCCCACTGCCGCACGATCGCCAGCTCGTCCAGCATCAGGAGGTCCGCGGCGGCCTCGACGGCTACCGGCCAGGTGCGCTGCGTCGACTGCTCGACGAGCGCCGCCGCGTCGCGACGACGCGCCAGCTCGACCACCCCGGCCTCGGCCGGCCAGGGCACGGGGAGGTCCTGCCGGTTGGCTGGGTTGATCGCGCCGTCCTTCGGGGCAGGGGTGTCCGGCTCGACCGAGCCGTCGAACAGGCCGAGCGCCGCGCGCACGTCGTCGGCGAAGAGCGACGGCCCGCGTGGCTTCTTCTGGCGAGGGCCCCACCAGTGACAGGAGACGATGAGCTCCGCGCGTGGTCTGGTCATCGCGACGTACGCGAGTCGCCGCTCCTCGAGGACCGTGGCCGCGCGGCAATCGTCGGCGTACGCCGCGAGGCCGGCGCTGGAACGCTCCCGGACGGCCGGCTGGTCGGCGGCGTCTCCCCGCGTCGCCGACGGAAGCACGTTCGGGGACGTGGTCCACCTCGACGCGGACCTGGGGATCGGGAACACGCCCTTCGCCACGCCCGGGACGAACACGACGTCCCACTCGAGGCCCTTGGCGCGATGGGCGGTGAGCAGCTTGACCGAGTCCGCCTCCGACGGCAGGGCGAGCGAGAGCCCCCGACCGTAGTCGTCCTCGGCCCGGAGGTAGGCGAGCAGGCCGCCGAGGGAGGCATCCGTGTCGACTCCCGCGAATGCCGAGACGGCGTCCAGGAACGTGGCCAGGTTGTCGCGCCGGGCGGCTGCCACCGGCGAGGTCGACGAGGCGAGCTCGACCTCGAGACCCGTCACGTCCACGACCCGACGTACCAGGTCGAGCAGCGGCTCCCCGACGTAGCGGCGAAGCGTCGCGAGCTCACGGGCAAGCTCGCCGAAACGCCGTCGGGCCTGAGGTGAGAAGGGCAGCCCGCCGAGGTCACCCAGGGCCTCGACGAGCGAGACCAGGTCGGCCGGGTCGACCCCGGACACCGCCGCAGCGAGACCCGCCCGCACGTCTCGGTCCGACGCGGGGCCGGTGTCCGGCGCGCCGGTCGGGCGCTCGGCGTCATCCGCGCGGGCGAGGATCCTCGCCCGCCTGCCGAGCAGCGCCAGGTCGCGGGCCCCGATCGCCCAGCGCGGTCCGGCCAGCAGGGTCAGCAGAGCCGGGTTGGCGGTCACGTCGCTCAGCACCTGCAGAGTGC
>JBBJMF010000099.1:0-10524 GCA_037719575.1 Nocardioidaceae bacterium | reverse complement strand
GCACTCCGACAGTCAGGCCGGATGAGCGACGGGCGACCCGTCGACCCTGCCGTTCGTTGCCGCGCACCGTGGGGCGTTGGACGGGTTGGGCCTGTTCGCTCTGCTCGGCGAGCTCGTCGACGGAGACGTGGTGAGCACCGCTCGGAGAATCGGCGACCGAGTGTCGAGCGTGAACTTCGCCGGCGATGTCGTCATCGCGGACACCCTTGTCGTCGGTCCCCGAGCGATCTCCAGCGAGGACGAGCAGTCCGCCCGGATCAGATCGCTGATGAGCCGCGGTGGTGACGTGACCGACGGGCTGTGGCGTCTCGAGATCGGTCTCGTCGTGGTCGAGCTCAACACGCCCGGCGTCGGAAGAGACGTCACCGTGAACGGGCAGCTGGCCCACGACGGACCATGGCTTCAGCTGTGAGTGCTCCGGTCACCCGGTTCCGGGCCGTCGGCACCGTCACGTGCGGCGAGGATGTTGGTGATCACGGGCGACCTCGCCGCCGGGGTGGCGTTCACCGGTTCCCTCGCGCTGGTCGCAGGGGCTTGTGCGGGCGGCCAGGACCAGGACGTTCTTGACCCACTGGCGAGGTCTGGCCGACGTCAGCACGGCACCCAGCCCGCCGCCGCGCGGCGTCGTCGGCCGCGCGGCGTCGGTATCGGCCAGGGGGCGTGATCTCACAGCCCAGACCCTAGCCCGGTCGAGCTGATGCCTTGCCTCAGTAGGCGGCCAGGCCAGAGGCTCCGTCAGCCACCGGAAGAGCGCCGCTGACCACGCCCAGGGGCTTCAGGTTTCCGCCGAACCCGATCTCGAAGGCCGCGACGGCACCCGCGCCACGCAGCAGGAGATACAGGTAGTGACTGTTGTCGCTCAGGGCGAGGTCGACGGGCTGACTATCCGCTCCCAGGGAGGCGGCGTTGCCCTTGATCAGGCCGAGATCGCCGGACAGGCTGAAGCTGTAGCTGGAGATCGTGCCGCTCCCGAAGTTCGCGGTGAAGGCGTAGCGCCCGTCGTCTGTCAGGACGATCCAACAGGTGTCGGTCTGTCCGTTGCCGATCGAAGCGTCCAACACGGTGAGCTCGCCATCGCCAGCAACCTGGTACGACGACACAGCGGAGCTGCCCGGTGCGGCGTTGAACGATTCGGCAACGACAAGCCTTCCGTCACTGCGGAAAGCCAGGCTGAAGGGACGTATTCCCGCCGAGCGGTCGCGTTTGGGAATGGAGCTGGTTAAACCGTCGCTTCTGACCCGGAAAGCGTCGATGGCATTGCTGGGAGTCATCAGCACGTTCGTCGTTTTCTCGGTGACCAGAAGGAGGCGACCACCGGGGCTGAACTCAATTTGGCCAGGAACCGCGATAGGCGAGCTCAACAACCTGGCAGAATGTGGCAGAACGGTAAGTCTCCCGCCGCTGGAGACCGTGAATCCGAGGATGCCGTTTCCGGCAACGGACCCGTCGAGGACATACAGCAGATTCCCGTGCAGGGTGAGGCTGTTCGGCTCGTCGCCGGCGTAGACCTTCTGCAGGAACGTGAGCTGGGCGCCGTCCACGGCGAAGACGGTCACATTGTCACTGCCGGCGTTCACGGCGTACAGGAAGCGATGGTCGGCGCTGAGGCGCAGGCCCCCCTGCGTGTCGAGATCGGTCCCGATGCCGCTCCCGCGGGTGGAGATGCTGCCCAGCCGGGTCAGTGTCCCGTCGCCGGCGCGGCTATAGGTGACGATCCGGTTGTCGCCGACGACGTTGGTCATCGCGAAGGCCGCACCTGCCACTACGGCAGGTTCTGCAGAGGCTCCTGGGACCGGGCTCGCGCCTTGCGCCGGGCCTCTGCTCGTGACCGCTACCAGAGCCAGCAGCGGAAGCACGGCCATACTGACCTTACCGAGTCGGCTCACCACGTTCTTGTGTCCATTGCTGCAATCAAGCTCATACTGGTTCTCGACATGATCTTATGCCTTTCTCGTGCTTTCGATCCTCCTGATTTCTGGCGCGCCTGTACTCGTCTTTCCTCCTCTTCAAAGGGACTCTCGCGCACGCCACGACCGGATGGTCTTCTTCGTTCGATCCTGCCTCAGCATCGGACTCTTGCGCAATTGCGTGGGCTTACAAATGCCTTACGACGACCGTCGAAGTCTGGCTATCAACGGGGTATCGCCGCCGGAAGCCGGAGCCGCGCCTGGACGCCACCCAGCGCGCTGGCCGCGAGCGTGACGTCGCCGCCGGCGCTGCGGGCGACCGAGCGGGCGATGGCGAGCCCGAGGCCGGCCCCGCCCTCCTCGCGGGCTCGGGCGTCGTCAAGCCGCAACCAGCGTTCGAAGACCCGCTCCCGGTCACCCGGCGCGATGCCGGGCCCGTCGTCGTCCACCGTCACCACCACATCACCGCCTCCGGCGGTGGCAGCAACCTCGACCGTGGCGCGGGCATGGCGGTGTGCGTTCGACACCAGGTTGTCGACGGCCCGTCGTACCGCCTGCGGGTCGGCCTGCACGACGAGAGCCGGCCCGGGGAGACCGAGCAGCGCGGTGACGTCGACGGGCTCGCTCCGCTGAGGAGCACCCGCGTCGAGCCGCGCCAGGAGCAGCATGTCGTCCGTCAGCCGGCCTACTCGCTCGATGTCGTGGAGCACGTCGGTCGCGACGCTCTCCCACTCGGCGGCGCCGGTCGGGGTGGCCAGCGCGACATCGAGCTGTGCCCTGGCCGACGCGATCGGTGAGCGCAGCTCGTGGGCGGCATCGGCGACGAACGTGCGCTGCTGCTCGCTCGCGCGGTACAGCCGCTCGAGCATCCGGTTCAGCGTGTCGGCGAGGCGGGCGAGCTCGTCCCCGCTCTCCGGGACGGGCAGGTACGCCGCATCCTGGCCGCCGGCATGGGCGACGTCGTCGGCCGCGGCGCGCAGCTCGTCGACCGGCCGGAGGGCAGAGCCCACCGCAAGCCAGGTCGCGATGGCGGCAGCCAGGAGGATGATCGGCACGGCGATGACCAGGACTCGCAGCAACGCGTCGAGGATCGCCTCCACGTCGGTGAAGGGGACGGCACTGACGATCAGCACCGAGCCAGCGGGCAGCCGGGAGGAGGAGACCGTGACTCGCAACGGGGCCGACCCCAGCGCACTCTCGGTCGACGTGAACGGGTCTCCGGACTCGTGGTCCTGAAGAACGGCGGGCGGCAGGATCGGCACCACGCGGCTCGCGGCGGGCGAGGCGGCGAGGACCGTCCCGTCCGTGTCGACGACCTGGGCGAAGCCGGGCTGGTCCGCCGGGAACGGCAACGGGTTCGGCAGCTGGCCGGACTCGATGAGCGAGGTGATCGTCGCGGCCTCGGTGCGCACGTTCGTGTCGACCGCGTCGACCCGGCTGTGGAAGAACAGCGTTGCCAGACCAGCGGCCCCACTCACCAGCCCGACGGCGAGCACGACGGTGGCGACGATCGTGAGCCGCAGCGTGAGCGAGCGCCGAGCCCACCAGTGGGTGACCCGACGGCTCATGTCGGGCGGAGGCGGTAGCCGACGCCGCGGACGGTCTGCACCACGTCACGCCCCAGCTTGCGCCGAAGGTAGCCGGCATAGACCTCGACGGCGTTCGGGTCGGTTCCCGGCGCGCCCCATACGTGCTCGAGCAACTCCGTCTTGCTGACGACGCGAGCCGGGTTGCGCATCAGGTACTCGAGCATCGCGAACTCCCTCGAGGTGAGCAGCACCACCTCGCCTTCGATAGTCACCGCATGGCCGCTCGGGTCGAGCTCGAGCCTCCCCGACGTCAGCACGGTCGGTCGAGGCGTTGCACCACGACGCAGCAGCGCTCGCAGGTGCGCCAGCAGCACCACGAAGGAAAACGGCTTCGTCAGGTAGTCGTCGGCACCCAGGTCGAGCCCGTCAGCCTCGTCGTACTCGCCATCCTTCGCGGAGACGACGAGAATGGGGGTCCAGATCTCACGGGCGCGCAGCCGCCGGATCACCTCGTAGCCGGACACCACCGGCAGCATGATGTCGAGCAGGATGGCGTCGTACGGCGTCTCGACCGCTCGGCTCAGCGCCGAGCCTCCGTCGTGGACCACGTCGACGTCGAAGCCCGCATGGGTGAATCCCTTGGCGAGCGCGGCGGCCATCCGCTGCTCGTCCTCCACGACCAACAGCCTCACCGCGCACCTCCCCTGCCACCGTAGGCCGGATTTCTGTGAACCGACTGACGCAACCTGAGCCTCGGCTGAGGGCGGGTGCCCGAAGATACGGCCGGTTGCGCAGATCGACGCATAGTAGAACCATGACTGGTGTCCTCACGTCCCGCCGCGCTCGCTGGGCCATGCCCGCTCTCGTCGCCGCTGCGGTTGCCGCAGCCGCGATCACCACCACCAACGGCGCTGGCGCGTCGGAGCGACCGAACCTCCCGACCAGGACAGCCGCCAGCCTGCTGGCCGCGGTGCAGCAGGCACACCCCGTGGCGCTGTCGGGCACGATCGTCGAGACCGCCCACCTCGGTCTGCCCGACCTGCCGACGAGCGGGTACGGCGGTGGCGGGGTCTCGCTGGAGACCCTGCTGACCGGCTCCCACACCATGCGCGTCTGGTACGACGGACCGACCCGGCAGCGGATCGCCCTACTCGCGCCACTGTCGGAGCGTGACGTGATCCACAACGGGAAGGACCTGTGGACCTACACCTCGACGACGAACGAGGTCACCCACACAACGGTGGGCCGCAACGCCCCGACCGTCAACACGGACATGCTCGGTCTGACGCCGCAACAGGCAGCCCGCCAGGCGCTGCAGGCCGTCGATCCGACCACTGAGGTGACGGTCGACAGCACCGCGCGCGTCGCTGGCCGGCCGGCGTATCAGCTGAACCTCGTCCCGCGTGACTCCCGTTCGCTCATCGGGAGCGTTCGGATCGCGATCGACTCGGCGACCTCGGTGCCCCTTCGCGTGCAGGTGTTCGGCTCCGGGTCGACACCGGCGATCGAGGTCGGTTTCACCGACATCAGCTTCAGCGCCCCGAGTCCCTCGGTGTTCCGCTTCGTGCCACCCAGCGGCGCCACCGTGCAGGAGGAAGACAGCGCCGACAATGACCGGCCGGAGACCACTCCGGGTGAGTCCCTTTCGCGTCCCACTCTTTCCACCGGTGAGCCGGCGGCGACCGCGCACCGCAGGGTGCTCGGCAGTGGCTGGACTGCGGTCGTGGACTACCCGATGGACGCTTCGCACCTGTGGCACAACGATCTGCTCGAGCGGGTGTCCCGGACGGTTCCCTCCGGTCGACTCGTCACGACGGCCCTGGTGTCGGTGCTCGTCACCTACGACGGACACGTCTTCGTCGGTCCGGTCAGCGGGGCGGCCATCCAGTGGGTCGCCGCAACCGGGCACGGGCTGTGACAGACCTCGCCACCCGGGTCGAAGCCAAGAGCACCGCAGAGTCGAACCAGCTTGCCATCCTGACGACCGGGCTGACCCGACGGTTCGGCAGCCAGACGGCCGTCGACCGCGTGGACCTGTCCGTCCCCCAAGGTGCGGTGTTCGGTTTCCTCGGACCCAACGGGTCCGGGAAGACCACGACGATCCGCATGCTGCTCGGCCTGATGGCGCCGCACCGGGGCACGATCTCCATCCTGGGCGGCGAGATGCCGGCGGCGGCGCCGGACGTGCTGCCTCGGGTCGGGACTCTCGTCGAGGGCCCGGCGTTCCACCCGTATCTGTCGGGGCGCAGCAACCTGCGCCGCCTCGACGCGTTCGACGCGAGCACCGATCCGTCGACGAGCGGCGCGCGGATCGACACGGCTCTCGACCGCGTCGGTCTCGCCGCGGCGGCGGGGAAGAAGTTCCGCCGCTACTCCCTGGGGATGAAGCAGCGTCTCGGCCTCGCCGCGACCCTGCTTCGCCCGCGCGACCTGCTCATCCTCGACGAGCCCACCAACGGGCTGGACCCTCAGGGGACCCGGGAGGTGCGGTCGCTGATCCGGGACCTCGCGGCCGATGGCACGACCGTGTTGGTTTCCAGCCATCTGCTCGGTGAGATCGAGCAGATCGCAACCCATGTGGGGATCATGAGCGGAGGTCGGCTGCTCAAGCAGGGACCACTGACCGAGGTGCTCGCCGAGACCGGCTCGCTGGTCCGCGTTCGAACACAGCAGACGACGGAGGCAGTCAGAATTCTGGACAACCTCGGGCTGGTGGTGACCGACCTGGCCGACGACACGGTCGTCGTCCGGCTCGAGGGCATCGCCCCTGAGGAGGTCAACGCGAGTCTGGTCACCGGTGGAGTGCCGGTGCGCGGCTTCAGTGTCGAGCGACCGGCCCTCGAGGACCTGTTCGTCCAGCTGACAGGGGAGGGGTTCGATGCCGTCCGCTGACACCGGCTCGCTGCCACGGCTGTCACCGGAGAGTCGTCGTACGGTGGGAGCCCGTCAGCTCGGGAACGAGCTTCGGCTCATCTTCGGTCGCCGACGCAACATGGCGCTGCTCGTGCTGGTCGCCGCGATTCCCGTCTTCATCGGGATCGCCGTCAAGGTGTCGACCCCGCGGCCGGGCGAGGGACCTCCTTTCATCAGCGAGCTGACCAACAACGGGCTTTTCCTGGCGTTCACCGCCCTGGCGGTCTGCCTTCCGGTCTTCCTGCCCCTGGCGGTCGCCGTCGTCGCGGGCGACGCGGTGGCTGGTGAGGCGGGCACGGGAACCCTGCGCTACCTGCTCGCGATACCGGTGTCTCGCACCAGGCTGCTGGTGGTCAAGAGTCTCGGAGTCCTCGTCTACGCCGCGGTCTCCGTCCTGGTGGTCACAGTCTGCGGTCTCGTCGTCGGGGCGGCGCTCTTCGGGGCCGACGGGTTCACGCTGCTGTCCGGCGACACGGTCTCGGTCGAGAACGGCCTCGCCAGGTCAGCGGCGATCGCCGCCTACGCGTTCGTCGACCTCATCGGCCTGGCTGCCATCGGGTTGTTCTTCTCGACACTCACCGAGGTCGCGATCGGTGCTATGGCCGGCACCGTGGTGAGCGCGATCGCGTTCGCCGTGCTCGACTCCGTTCCGCAGCTCGGCAGCTTCCGCCAGGTGCTGCTCACGCACAACTGGCTCAACTTCGACGAGATGCTGCGCACCAACCCCGACACCCAGTCGCTGCTCAGATGGAGCCTGCTGTCGCTCGCCTATGCCGCGGTCTTCTTCGCGGCAGCGTGGTCGCGGATCACGACCGCCGACGTGAGCGGCTGAGATCTCGCTCCCCGGTTCGTCAGTGCATGCCGTGGACGACGGCATGCCCCTTGCCCCGGCTGATCATCATGCGGTTGACCGGCGTGGTCACGATGAACGCGGCGACGAGTGACAGCGCAAGCGTGGCCCAGAAGAGCACGCGCGTGAGGGATGCGTCCATGGCACCCGGCATCGCGATGATGACGCCGTTGTCGATCACCTCCATGACCGCGATGGACACCGTGTCGGCCGCCAGGGCGATGCTCAGGGCCTGACGCAGCGGCACGCCTGTTCGCAGGACCCCCCGCATGGTGAGGGCGTAGCCGAACAGGAACGCCAGCGCGATGGACAGGGCGACGGTCGCGACGTCGTGCAGGCCGGTAGCCGACCCGATCACCATCCCGAGCACCTCGCCGATGGCGCAGCCGGTGAGGCAGTGCAGGGTCGCGGCCGCCGCCATGCCCCACGAGGCGGTCGAGTCAGTCATCGGAGGTGCGGGTCAGCGCGACCAGCTGGCGAAGGCAGTGGTCGCGCAGGGGGGCCGGGAAGTCGTTGGCGAGGCGGTTGTAGACGACTCGGCCATCCTTGCGGGTGACGACGAGTCCCGCCGTCCGCAGGAGGCGCAGCGCATAGGAGACCGAGTCCTCGCTGACGTCCAAGGCCAGCGCCAGGTCCCCGACGCACAGCTCCTCGACGACGTCGAGGGCATAGATGAGTCGCAGCCGGACCGGGTCCGCCATCAGACTCAAGAGCCCGGTGAGGCGAACGGCATCGTCGGCGCTAGGCAGACGCCGACGTGCCTGTGCGACCCGTTTCGGGTCTATCGGGTGCTCGTGGTCGAGGACGCTCATCGGTGACCTCCGTGGCTGGGTGGGTGACGCTGGTCCTGGTCCGGGGACGGCGCGCCGCGCTCTCCGGCGAAACGATGCCGGCAGTGGTCGGAGCAGAACCAGTACTGCTCTCCTGCGACGGTCGCGCGTGCCGGCGCGAGCGCCTTCTCGACCTGCATGCCGCAGACGGGGTCGATGGCGTATCGCTGCGCGCCCGTGGTGTCGCGGTGTCGGTAGAGCCAGGAGAGACCGGCGAAGGCGGCCAGTGCGACGATGTTGAGGACCGTTGTGTAGTCCCACTCGAAGCCGGTGTGCACGATCATCGTCGGTCGGCTCGGTGCGGGAATTTGGATGGCGCGGAACAGGTACTCGACGGCCAGCCCGCCGACGCTCATCGTTGCCCAGAAGGTCACCAGGATGCGGATCGTCAGGGCGGTCCCGAAGTACTTCCGGTAGATCACCAGCAGTGGCAGCGTGATGAGGTCCGCGAACACGAACGACACGACGCCGCCGAAGCTGATACCGCCCTGCCACAACGCGGCCGCCAGGGGCACGTTCCCGATCGAGCAGACGAAGCTGATGATGGCCAGGAACGGGCCCAGGACGACGTTCTCCAGACTGGACCAGAACCCGTGGCCGGTGAGGAAGATCGACTGCCAGAACTCGGCCGGCACCAGCGCGGACAAGAAGCCGGCGACGACGAAGCCGATGACCAGCTCCTTGCGCACCATGCGCAGGTCGCTGATCGTGTATCCCGCGGCGTCGCCCCATCCCACGCGGCTGCGCAACCGGCTGCGCAGAGGCTGGCGCTCGTCCGGGGGGGCTGAGTCGTCGATCGCGGCTTCCTCGTGCTCGAGACGGTCGCGCGCCTCGGTCAGCCAGCGCTCCGGGATCACGCGTGGCAGTACCAGCCCGAGCAGCACGATCATGATCGCGCCACCCACGAACTCGGCGAGGGCGAACTGCCACCCGATGAGGAGCCACAGCACGATCCCGAGCTCGACGACCAGGTTCGTGCTAGCGACCATGAACACCATGGCGGACGTAAAGTCCGCGCCACGGGCAAACAGGCTCTTGGCCAGTGCCGACGAGGCGTAGGAGCACGAGGAGCTGACGACACCGAAGAAGGAGGACTTCGCGATCGTTCTCGGGCGGTGGTCTCCGAGCGCCCGCCGCATCTCCCCTCGCGAGACGAACGCCTGCACTGCCCCCGACAGACCGAAGCCGAGCACCAAAGCCCACAGCGTCTCCCAGAACATGAAGAACGCCTCGTCGAGTCCATCCCAGATCCCACTGAACGCCGCCATCTTCACGCCCTTCGCCATCGCCCGCTTACCCGTACGGATGTCAAGATCAGGTATAGCGCGTGAATCTCGTGGGCGCAAGTCCGTACGACTATGCGGGTATGCTGCCTGACGTGAGGACCTTGCTCGCTGGGCACCCGAGTGTGAGGCGACTCCTGTTCGTGGCCGCAGTGCTGGGCGGGGTGTTGGCCATGCACGGCCTGAGCCAGCCTGCCGCAGTCGCGATGTCGCCAGGTCACAGCATGGTCGCGGAGGCGCAGCCTCGAGCCGACTCGATGCTCACCTCGCCCGACCTGGACGCACGCCCCTGTCCTCACCTCGCAGGGTCAGCGGCTTGCTCGATGGACCATGGGTGTGTTGCGGTTCTGGGCTCCGCCGGCGGATCGACAGCTGTGAGCAAACCTGGTCCTCTCGCGGCCTCAGCACAGAGCGCCAGCCAGCCAGTCCTGCCCCGGACGGCCGTCGGCTCGCGGGCACCACCTCGAGGGGCTTCGTTGATCGGGGTATGCGTCAGTCGGACGTGAGCGGCGTCAGGTCCATGCCCGGAAGCGGGCCTGGGCTCACACACCTCATCCGACCAGACACTCATGCCTTGAAAGGAAACACCCTGATGAACCGAACCATGACCATGCTCTGCGGTGCTGTGGCGGCTGCCCTCCTGGTGCTGACCGGCTGCGGCAGCGACTCCGAGAACAGCGGCGACAGCCCCGGCTCGTCCACCGGCACGCCGGCCGCAGGCCCGCACAACGAGGCCGACGTCTCTTTCGCGACCGATATGACCCTCCACCACTCGCAAGCCGTCCAGATGGCCGACATGGCACTTGCCACCGCAACCAATGCACCGGTCAAGGCGTTGGCGGCTGACATCAAGGCTGCGCAGAATCCGGAGCTCGTCCAGCTGACCGGGTGGCTGACCGGCTGGGGGGAGGCAATCCCCGACACCTCGATGGGCGGCATGCAAGGGATGGACCACGGGTCGGGGATGATGACCGACGTCGAGATGAACGGCCTGTCCAAGGCCACCGGCGGAGCCTTCGACCGCATGTGGGTCGAGATGATGATCCGTCACCATGTGGGCGCTGTCGCCATGTCCAGGACCGAGGTCAAGATGGGCGAAAGCGCCGAAGCAAATGCGTTGGCGCAGTCGATCATCACCAGCCAGACGGCCCAGATCACCGAGCTTCGCGCGATCCTGAGCGAACTCTAGGAAGACCTGACAGAGCCGGCAGA
>JBBJMF010000028.1:0-30264 GCA_037719575.1 Nocardioidaceae bacterium | reverse complement strand
CGCCGGCGATCGCCTGCCAGGCGCCGAGCTGCGACGGGGTCGGCGCCGCGAAGGCATCGGCGAACCACGCCCGCGCCACGGGGGAGAACGCGGCCATCTCGGCGGCTGGTTCGGTCATCCGGCTAGTCTCCCCGACACCGCCGACACTGTGCTCCGACGCATCAGTCCCGGACTTGCGTGGCTCACGTGGCAGACGCCCCTCTGTCATCCAGATCTGCGCTGCACAAGGGGCGTTGCGAGGCGAGCCAGGCAGAACCAGCGCGCTGACCAGCCAGGGCGGCGGGCCAGGGTCAGGGGGCGGTGTCGGAGCCGGCGTCGAGCCTCACGATCCGCGTCGTGCTGGTAGATTGCGAATTTTTTGCGCGATCCCGTCCGCTTTGTCGCCTCACCCGTCACACGATCCCGCAACTGGGTCACCAATGGACGGCCCAGTGTGTGGAACTCTGGCTGCGTGTCCGGACGAACGCAAGTGCTTCTCCTTGGGGGACGGTCTGGTGTCGGCAAGACGAGCGTGGCGCACGAGATCCACGCGCAGCTCGCAGCTCGCCAGGTTCGGCACTGCATCGTGGAAGGGGACAATTTGGATCTCGCCTACCCCGCGCCGTGGGCACACGGTCTCGCCGAGAAGAACCTCCGAGCCATCTGGCGGAACTACGTCGCGCTGGGTTACTCGCGCCTTGTCCTCACGAACACGGTGAGCGTCACCATGTCCGATGAGATTGCCGAGGCGATGGGCGACAATCCACGCGTGATCGGGGTGTTGCTCACGTGCAGCGACCGGTCAACGCGCGATCGACTGACGAGGCGCGAAATCGGTAGCGGCCTCGAGGTGCATCTTGCCCGAAGTGCCCAGGCAGCCCTGGAGCTCGACGATGTGAGTCCCGCATGGGTTTCGAGGGTGTCCACCGAAGATCGCGCAGTCGAGGATGTGGCGCTCGAGATCATCGACATCACGGGCTGGGCATGAGTCCCACCAGCCAGGGTCAGGGGGCAGTGTCGGAGACGGCGTACGACGACCAGTTGGCGCCGCCGTCCGTCGTCGCGATCATCGTGCCGTCGGACTCCAGCAGGTAGCCGTGGGTGTCGTTGGTGAAACCGAGGAACACCGGCGCCCCGACGTCGCCCGCCAGCACCTGCCGGGTCGGCGCGGTGGCGGAGACCTCCACGATCCCGCCGAGGCTCGCGTCCGCCACGAGCGCCGTGGTCGGCGTCCGCGCGGCGACAATGCCCGCGGCGCCGAAGGAGCCGGCCTGCACCGGGTGCCAGGAGCCGGGGTCGGTCGTGTCGGTGTAGCGGACCACCGAGGAGGTCGGGTCGCTGCAGGTGACCCACAGCGAGCTCACGTCCGTCACGGTGTCGGTGGCCGTGGAGAGTGCCTGCGGGTCGAAGCCGACGGGGCAGGCGGCCTGACGCTGCCAGTCGAGCCCGTCCGTGCTGAGGTACAGGACCGGGTGCAGCCCGCCCGAGTCGACGAGCCCGAGGATGTCCTTGGCCGCCGCCAGCGCCTGCACGCTGGTCAGACCGGGTCCGACCGGGACCGGCTGCCAGTCGTCGCTGGCCGTCGAGGACCGGTAGAGCGTTGCTGTGTCGTCGCCAGGCCCGGGGTTCGACACCCCGGCGTAGACGACGTCTCCCCAAGCCTCGAGCTGCGTCACCCGACCCGGCGGTCCGGAGCCGGCGGACCAGGTGCGGCCCGAGTCGTGGGTGCTCAGCAGGCCCCCGCCGTAGGCCCAGCCGTCGTAGGTCTCCGACCCGTCGGTCCGCCTCGTGAAGCGCAGCTGGCTGACCGAGGTCGGACCCGGGTCGTCACTGGTCGCCGGGGGAGCGGGCAGCTGGCCCACGTCGGTCCAGCGGCCGCCGTGGTCGGGCGTCGTGAACACGGTGGCGCACGCTGCCCGGCCGCAGCCACCACCCGGCGTCCGGGCAAGCACCCACTGGTGGTCGGTGCCGGTGGCGGTCAACGAGACCGGGTGTACGTCGGCGGCGGCGATCGGGCCATGAGGGGCGACCCTGACCGTCCCCCCTGACAGCGGTGGCGGGGTGCCGACCGACACCTTGTATCGCGACGAGGGGGAGCCCGCGGACGACGGGATGGAGGAGAACGTGTCGAGGGTCGGCGGACCGGTCGTGGGGTCGGACGCCACCGGCTCCCGGGTGTCATCGAGGTAGCCGCTCGCGCCGATCGCGAAGCCACCGCCTGCGAGGGCCAGCGCGGCCACGGCCGTGCCGGAGACGACGCGCCGGACCCGTCGTACCGTGGCCCCGCGATGCACGCGGGACAGCATCTCGTCCGCGTCCATCCCGTCACTCGGTCGTGGCCGGGTGAAGGCGCTGTGGAGCCGGCGTTCGAGATCGTCGTCGTCGGTGGTCATCGCAGCATGCCCTCGGGGCTCACCGGGCCCTCTTCGCGCGGGACGAGCAGCCGGAGCTTGGCGAGGGCCTTCGACGCCTGGCTCTTCACGGTGCCGACCGAGCAGTCGAGTGTGCGGGCTATGTCGGCCTCGGACATGTCCTCGTAGTAGCGCAGCGCGATCACCGCCCGCTGCTTCGGCGGCAGGGAGCGCAGCGCCTGCCACAGGTCGTCGTCGAAGTGCGCGTCCTCGGATCCGCGGTCCTTGACCTGGTCGGTCGGGTGCTCGCGGCCGAACTTGCGCCAGATGCTGATGTTGCGGTTGACCATGACGCGTCGAACGTAGCCCTCCGGGTCGTCGCGCGAGTCGACCCGGTTCCAGGCGAGCAGGGTCCGCTCGAGCGCGTCCTGGACCAGGTCCTGAGCGGCCTCGGTCGAGCCGGTGAGCGAGCGGCCGAACCTGACCAGGTCCGGCAGCCTGGCGCGGACGAACGCGTCGAAGGTCTCGCGGTCCTCGTCACGCATCCAGCCACCCCCGACAGGGCTCTGCCGGGACTCGCACCTTCGGTCATGAGTGTCGTCACCTCAAGCCGAGGACGTCCCAGGGTTCGGTTCGGTTGCCTGCCGCCCCGAGATCGTGCCGGGCGGGCGTGCTCATCCTGCCACCGGACCGGCGCGAGATGTGGCACGGTACGGGCTCACCGCGCGCGTCGCTGAGGGTACGACGGCTGTTGGATCTCGACCGGCCGGCTGGGATCTGTGGGCGCCCGACACTAGGGTCGGATGTCGTGACTTGCGACGCGACGAGACCGCTGATGGTCATCGCCAAGGGGCTGCGCAAGTCGTACGGCGAGTTCGAGGCCGTGAAGGGCGTCGACGTCGACGTCTTCCGGGGGGAGGCCTTCGGGTTCCTCGGCCCGAACGGTGCCGGGAAGTCGTCCACGATGCGGATGATCGCCGCCGTGTCCCCGGTGACGTCGGGCACCTTGTCGATCCTCGGGATGGACCCGGCCACCCAGGGGCCCGAGATCCGGGCCCGGATCGGGATCTGCCCCCAGGAGGACTCGCTCGACAACGAGCTCCGGGTCCACGAGAACCTCGTGGTCTACGGCCGCTACTTCGGTCTCAGCCGGAAGGAGGCGTCGGCGCGCACCGACGAGCTGCTGGCGTTCGTCCAGCTGACCGAGAAGGCGGACGTCCTGGTCGAGCAGCTCTCCGGCGGGATGAAGCGGCGGCTGACCATCGCCCGCTCGCTCATCAACGAGCCCGACCTGCTGCTGCTCGACGAGCCCACCACGGGACTCGACCCCCAGGCGCGCCACCAGCTCTGGGACCGGCTGTTCCGGCTGAAGCAGCAGGGTGTGACGCTCGTGCTGACGACGCACTACATGGACGAGGCCGAGCAGCTCTGCGACCGGCTCGTCGTGATGGACAAGGGGCTGATCGTCGCGGCCGGCTCGCCCGCCGAGCTGATCGCCCAGCACTCCACCCGCGAGGTGACCGAGCTGCGGTTCGGCGTCGGCGAGAACGAGGTGATGGCGACCAAGCTGGCCGACCTCGCCGAGCGGGTCGAAGCGCTTCCCGACCGGCTGCTGCTCTACACCGACGACGGCGAGGCGGCGGCCGGCGCCGTACACGACAGAGGGCTCGTCCCCTTGTCGTCGCTGGTCCGTCGCTCGACCCTCGAGGACGTGTTCCTGCGCCTCACCGGCCGCACTCTGGTGGACTGACGATGGCGATGACGTCACTCACCTTCCGGGTTCCCAGGCTCGCCGCCCGGCAGACCGACTACTGGACGACGGTGCTCAAGCGCACCTGGCGCGGGACCGTGGTGACCAGCTTCCTGATGCCGTTCCTCTACCTGACCGCCATGGGCGTGGGGCTCGGCAGCTTCGTGGACACGACATCGGGCCAGCGCGCGCTCGGGGGGTTGACCTACCTCGCGTTCATCGCGCCGGGGCTGCTCGCCACGACGGCTATGCAGACGGCGATGTTCGAGTCGACCTACCCCGTGATGAGCGGTTTCAAGTGGCAGCGCTTCTACTACTCGATGGCGGCCACTCCGCTCGACGCCGTCGACATCGTGTTCGCGCAGCTTGTCTTCATCGCGTTCCGGATCCTCGCCGCGTGTGGGGTGTTCCTGCTGGTGATGGCGGCCTACGGCGCCCTGCACGACTTGCCCGGGGCAGTCGCGGCGCTCGGTGTCGTCGTGCTGGTCGGTCTTGCGCACGCGGCCCCGATCATCGGGCTGAGCTCACGGATGACGAGCGAGAGCGGCTTCTCGCTGCTCTTCCGCCTCGCGCTGATGCCGATGATCCTCTTCAGCGGCGCGTTCTTCCCGATCACCCAGCTGGGCGGCTTCGCGTGGCTCGCCTACCTGACCCCGATCTGGCACGGCGTGGACCTCTGTCGGATGTTGACCGCCGCGGACGTGCACGCGGGGGCGACCCTCGGCCATCTCGCCTACCTCACCGGCTGGCTCGTCGCAGGCTGGTTCCTCGCGGTGAGCGGCTTCCGTAAGAGGCTGTCGCAGTGACCGCGACGGTCACCCCTCGCGGCACGCTCGGCCCACGAGTGCTGCCTGTCCTCGGCGCGCGCCACTGGCGCGTCGTCGAGCGCAACTTCCTCGTCTACCGCCGCGGCTGGGTGGTGTTCGTGAGCGGCATGCTCGAGCCGATCCTCTACCTGCTGGCGATCGGCGTCGGCGTGGGCGGGCTGGTGGGTCACTTCACCCTCGGCGACGGCACGCGGGTCGGGTACGTCGAGTTCGTCGCGCCTGCCATGTTGGCGACGTCGGCCATGAACGGCGCGCTCTTCGACGCGACGTACAACATCTTCTTCAAGATGAAGTACGCCAAGCTCTACGACGCGATGCTCGCCACGCCGCTGCGACCTGGTGACGTCGCACGAGGTGAGATCACCTGGGCGCTCTTGCGCGGCGCCTGCTACTCGCTGGTGTTCATCGGCGTGATGCTGGCGATGGGGCTGGTCAGCTCGTGGTGGATGCTCCTCGCCCTCCCGGCCACGATGCTCATCGGCTATGCGTTCGCTGGCGCGGGGATGGCGCTGACCACATGGATGCGCAGCTGGCAGGACTTCGAGTTCGTCCAGCTGGCGATCATGCCGATGTTCCTGTTCTCGGCCACGTTCTACCCGATCTCGACCTACCCGGACGCGATCCAGTGGGTGGTGCGCTGCACGCCCTTGTACCAAGGGGTCTCGCTGCTCCGTGGCATGGCTTTGGGAACCCTGGGGTGGAGCGCTCTGTTGTCGGTCGCCTACCTCGCTGCGATGGGCACGGTGGGACTGCTCGTGGCAGGTCGCCGCGTTGGCGTGCTGCTGCTGAAGTGAGCTCGGCCTGGCGATAGCCCTTTCGGGCCAGTCCGTCGCGACGGGCCGTGTCAGACTTGCGCCATGCCGTCGCCCCCGATGCAGTCGCGAGCCGCGGACGTCGCGGTGATCGGGGGTTCGGGGTTCTACGAGTTCCTCGAGCATCCGCGGCCGGTGCCGGTGGCGACGCCGTACGGCGACCCCTCGGCGCCGGTATCGGTCGGGGAGGTCGAGGGCCGGGCGGTGGCGTTCCTGCCTCGGCACGGTCGCCGCCACGAGCACCCCCCGCACCGGATCAACTACCGGGCGAACATGTGGGCCCTGCGCTCACTCGGTGTCCGGCGGGTGCTGGCGCCGTGCGCGGTCGGGAGCCTGCGGGACGAGCTCGGGCCGGGAGCACTCGTCGTTCCCGACCAGCTGGTGGACAGGACGTCCGGCCGAGCCCAGACGTTCTTCGACGAAGGTGCGGTGCACGTCCCGTTCGCCGACCCCTACTGTCCCAGCCTGCGCACCGCCTTGTCGTCGGCGTCGGCAGACGTCGTCGCCGGCTCGACGATGGTCGTGGTCGAGGGCCCGCGGTTCTCGACGCGTGCGGAGTCGCAGTGGTTCGCCAGGCAGGGCTGGTCGCTCGTCAACATGACCGGGCACCCGGAGGCCGTCCTGGCCCGGGAGCTCGCCCTCTGCTACGCGACGATCGCCCTTGTGACCGATCGTGACGCCGGCATCTCGGACGCGGAAAGCGTCAACCAGGCAACGGTGTTCAGAGAGTTCGCGGAGAACATCACCGCGATGCGCGAGCTCCTCGAGCGCGTCGTCGCCGGGCTGCCGGACGAGCGGGCAGGTTGTCGGTGCGCCGAAGCCCTCGACGGCATCACGCTGCCGGTCGAGCTGCCGTGAGGGTGCTCGTGACGGGCGCCGCCGGTTTCATCGGGTCCGCGGTCACCGCGGCGCTCCGTGCCGGTGGTCACGACGTCATCGGCCTCGACGCCTTCATCCCCCAGGCACACGGGGACGAGCGGCCGACGGACTCAGAGCTTTCCTGCATCGACGTCAGGGACGGCCCGTCCATCGAGCTGCTGCTGCCGGGGATCGACGTGGTCTGTCATCAGGCGGCCATGGTCGGTGCCGGGGTGACCGCCGCCGACCTGCCGCGCTTCGCCGCGCACAACGTCCTCGGGACGGCCAGCCTGCTCGCCGCGATGGCAGCGCAGCGCGTCGGTCGGCTGGTGCTCGCCTCGTCCATGGTCGTCTACGGCGACGGTCGCTACGCCTGCCCTGACCATGGCGACCAGGCCGCGACGACCCGGAGCGTCGAGAGCCTGCGGACCGGCCGGTTCGACGTCGGGTGCCCCCGCTGCGCGAAGCCGATGGGCTGGCGGGCTGTCGACGAGAGCGCGGTGCTGTCCCCGCGAAGCGGCTATGCGGCCAGCAAGGTGGCCCAGGAGCACTTCGTGGCGGCATGGGCGCGGCAGACCGGCGGCACGGCGATCGCCCTGCGCTACCACAACGTCTACGGGCCGGGGATGCCGGCAGACACCCCGTACTCGGGGGTCGCGGCCCTCTTCCGGTCGGCGCTGGAGCGCGGCGAAGCTCCTCGCGTGTTCGAGGACGGCGCCCAGATGCGCGACTTCGTCCACGTCCACGACGTGGCTGCGGCCAACGTCGTGGCGGTCGGCGCGGTGACCGCGCGGCCGCGCGGCTCCGTGTCGGCGTACAACGTCTGCTCAGGGTCTCCGATCTCCATCGCCGACGTGGCGCTACTCGTCGGGCATGGCGTCGAGGGCCCGCCCGTCGAGGCGCAGGTGACCGGCGAGTTCCGCCTCGGAGACGTCCGGCATGTCGTCGCGAGCCCGGCAAGGGCCGCTCGCGAGCTCGGTTTCGATGCCGTTGTGGAACCCGCGGCAGGTCTCCGCCGTTTCGCCCGGGAGCCCTTGCGGCACAGGGGGCCACCTACCAGCCCGTGAGGAACAGGTGCTGCACGACGAGCGCCGAGGCGACCTGGACTCCGAGGGCCGGGCGCCGCCAGCCTGCCGGCAGGAGGGCAGACAGGACCAGCAGCCACGGAACGAACGGCAGCCAGATGCGTTCGACCTCCGCCTTGCTCATCAGCGAGAGGTCGGCTGCCACGACGGAGAGCATGGCGGCCCCCCCGAGCAGCATCACGGTCCGCACGTCGCCGAGGGGAAGGGCTCGGCGAGCCCATGCTGAGCGGACGCGCGATAGCCAGCACCCGACGGCTGCGCCCAGGACCGGACCCGCGCTGAAGCACAGTGCAGCCACGTCACCCCACAGCCAGTACGACGCGGGCCGGAGTCTCGCGATTCCTGCCCAGTAGCGCTGGTGGATCGCCGGGAACGCCTCCCACAACGAGAAACCGGCGACCCAGAAAGCCACCACGACGGCAACCGCCCCCGTCAGCGCCCACCCGAACGGTCGATAGCAACGGGCCACGACGAGCACAGCGATCGCGAGAAACCCCAACAGGGGCAAGCCGTACGACATCATCACGCAGCCGCCGAACAACAGTCCCGCCACCAGCGCCCAGGTGGCGCTGCGCCGTGTCGCGGCGGTCGCGAGGGCGGCCAGCGCCCAGGCTGCGACGCCGGCGTACACCGCGTCCGCGGAGACGGCCTCCCAGACCGCCGCCGGCGCGAGCACCAGGAAGGGCGCCGCCAGCCGAGCCGAGCTCTCGGCTCCCAAGGTCCGCAGGGTGCTGACCACAGCCACCGGGATTGTCGACGCCACGAGCGTGACGACGATCCCGACCGCCAGGCTGCCACCGAGCCCCAGCCGGACCAGGAGCACGAAGAAGAGCAGCGCTCCGGGGGGATGGCCGGCGACATGGGTCGGCCAGCCGTCGGGTCCCAGCGGCATCCGGTCCACGAACTCGTGCAGCAGCCGCGATACGTCATCCGTGGCGCGGGCGACCTGCAGGAAGTCGTGGGTGTCGATGTGGCTGGACAGACCGTCCGAGCCGTCAACGAGCGCGAGTGCGGCGAGCCAGCAGAGGCCGCCCAGCCACACCACGAAGAGGAGCGGACGCCACGAGAGCCGCTGGGTGAGGCGCCCTCCGTAGACGACGCCCAGGACGCCGATAGCGAGCGCGGGAACCGTGCCGGGTCCAAGCCTCGGCATCCAGTGCGCGAAGAGCGGCGGAAAGCCGATGTGGACGTCCCACCCGGCCACTGCAGGCACCACCATCGCCGCGGTCATCAACGCGAGAGCGGCCGCGAGCCCGCTGGTGGCGGCCGAGAAGCGGCCGGTCGGCCCCTCGACGGGGAGACCGGCCACGGGGTACGGCCGGGTGTGCGGCATGCCTCGACCTTAGAGAGCGAGTCCGTCCAGGCGGCTGCGATCCGCACTCCCGGCCGCCGCCGTCAGAGTTTCGTAAGGCTTTGCCGCCCCCGGACGGTAGTCTGGCTCCCTAGCGTGGAGGGATGGCGGTTTCGTGTGACCTCGTGGTGCCCTGCCGGGACGAGGGCCCCGCGCTGCCCGACCTGCTGACCCGCGTGCCGCCAGGGATGACCGTGATCGTCGTCGACAACGGCTCCACCGACGACACGGCGGCCGTGGCCCGGCGGCTGGGCGCGCACGTCGTGTCCGAGTCCCGCCCGGGGTACGGCGCGGCCGTCGACGCCGGGGTCCAGGCATCCACGGCTGAACTCGTCGCGGTCATCGACGGCGACGGCACGTTCGACCCGATGGACCTGGAGCCGCTCGTGGACGCCGTCTCAGCCGGGGAGTGCACGCTCGCCGTCGGGCGGCGACGCCCCACCTCCCCGGGCCTGGTCCCCTGGCCGGCGAGGCTCGGGAACTCTCTCGTCTCTCGCTGGCTCCGCCACCTCGGCGCCCCGGTGCACGACATCGCCCCCGCACGAGTCTGCCGCCGCGCGGACCTGCTGTCGTTGGGGGTCGAGGACCGCAGGTTCGGCTACCCGGTGGAGCTGCTGAGCAAGGCGGCGAAGGCCGGGTGGGTGATTCGGGAGTACGACGTCTCCTACTCCGCCCGGGCGGACGGTACCCGCTCCAAGGTCTCGGGATCGCTGCGCGGTTCCGTCCTGGCCGCCGCCGACTTCGTGCGGGTCCTCACATGAGGCCGGGCATCCTGGTGGTCGCGAAGGCGCCGGTTGCCGGGCAGGCCAAGACCCGGCTCGCCGCTGACGTAGGTGACCGCGGGGCCGCGGACCTTGCCGGAGCCGCTCTGCTCGACACCCTGGACGCCTGCGAGCAAGCATTCCCGCCAGGTCGGCGGGTGGTGGCTCTGAGTGGCGACCTGACCAGCGCCGAACGATCCGCGGAGCTCGCCCGGCGCCTGGCGACGTGGGACGTGTTCCCTCAACGCGGCAACGGGTTCGGTCAAAGACTCGCCCAGAGTCACGCCGATGCGGCCAAGGTGCTGCACTCACCCGTCGTCCAGATCGGCATGGACACCCCCCAGGTCACACCGGTGCAGCTCGACGCGGCCTCGGAGCAGCTGGCGAAGGGGCACTGCGACGCCGTGCTCGGCCCGGCGTCCGACGGCGGCTGGTGGTGCCTGGGACTTGCGCACCCACGGTGGGCGTCGGGCCTGGTCGCCGTACCGATGTCAACGTCCCAGACCGGAAGGGCCACGCACACGATGCTGACGAGCTCCGGAGCGCACGTGGTGCAGACGGCGGCGCTTACCGACGTCGACACCCTCGCGGATGCGGCGCAGGTGGCGCGCGAGGCGCCGGACTCCCGCTTCGCCGATGCCTGGCGCCGCCTCGCCATGAGGACCCACTCGCCAGCTGAGCTTTTCGACGATGCTCTGGCAGGAAGGTCGTGCTTCGTCCACGGCATGCCGCAGGGGCCCGTCGAGCTCCCGGTGCGCACCTGGCTCGGCAGCTGTGACGTTGTCGACAAGGCGCTGCTCGCCGGCTGCGCCGGGGCGACGCTCGACATCGGCTGCGGTCCCGGCCGGCTGACCCACGGACTTGCCGTTCGCGGGGTGGCTGCGTTGGGCATCGACGTGGCCCCGCGTGCCGTCAGTCAGACGCGGGCTCGGGGCGCCCAGGCGATCCGGCGCGACGTGTTCGACGGGTTGCCTGCCGAGGGGCGCTGGGAGTCGGTGCTGCTGGCCGACGGGAACATCGGTATCGGCGGGGACCCGCTGAGACTGCTCCGGAGGGTGCGGACGCTGCTTGCGCCGGCTGGTCACCTGGTGGTGGAGGTGGCACCGCCGGGTTCGGGGCTGGTGACCCACGACGTCCACCTCGAGGTCGGCGGCCGGCGGTCGACGTCGTTCGGCTGGGCAGTCGTCGGCGCCGACTGCCTGGACTCGTTGGCGCGCGAAGCCGCCTTGCGCATGCTGTGGATGACCAACCAGGGCGGTCGCTGGTTCGCCCAGCTCGTCAGGACAGGAGGGAGCAGATGCAACGGCTGAGCCTCCCGCGGGAAGAGGATTTCACCTCTCGTCTGCGCAGTCCCGCGGTGGCGGCACGGGTCGGCATGTGGCTCGGCATCTGCTTCGGCGTCGCGTTCCTCACCGGCCTCTACAGCCACTTCTCGCAGGACACACCGGGGTGGCTCACGTTGCCGACGAGGCCCGTCAACCTCTACCGGGTGACGCAGGGGCTGCATGTGGTTGCTGGCACCGCCGCCGTACCGCTGCTGCTCGTCAAGCTCTGGGCGGTCTACCCCAAGCTGTTCGCGAGGATCCCCCGGGAGCGCAAGGCCCTGCTCCTCGACGGCCTCGACCGTGGTTCCATCGCGGTCCTGGTGTCGGCCGCGATCTTCCAGCTCATGACCGGGCTGCAGAACTCGGCGCAGTGGTACCCGTGGGGCTTCGACTTCCGCAGGACGCACTACGCCGTCGGCTGGATCGCGGTCGGGTCTCTCCTGGTGCACATCGCGGTGAAGCTGCCGGTGATCCGGGCGGCGTTCGGCTCCGACGTCGAGGATTCGCAGGAGGCAGACCGGCCGACGATGTCGGACACGACCTCGGGCCTCACCCGGCGCGGCCTGCTGCGCACCACGGGGGTGGCTACCGGCCTGGCGGTCGTCACGACGGCCGGCATCGCCGTGCCGTGGCTGCGCACGGTGTCGGTATTCGGGGTCCGCTCCGGAGACGGCCCGCTGGACCTGCCGGTCAACAAGTCGGCTTTCGCGGCGCAGGTCACACCGGCCGCGCTCGACCCGTCGTACCGGCTCACGATCACGAACGGCGACACCGTGCGGCACCTCTCCCGTGCCCAGCTGCTCGCGATGCCGCAGACCCGGAAGACGTTGCCGATCTCGTGTGTGGAGGGCTGGAGCGTGTCGGCGGACTGGGTGGGCGTGCAGCTGCGGGAGCTGCTGAACCTCGTGGGGTCGACCGACGACGTCGACATCGTGGTCCGCTCCCTCCAGCAGGGCGGGGCGTACAGCGTGATGGACATGCCGGCCAACTTCGTCCGCGACGACGACACGCTGCTCGCGCTGAAGCTCAACGGCGAGGACCTCGGCATCGACCACGGGTTCCCCTGCCGGATCATCGCGCCGGCGCGACCGGGAGTGCTGCAGACCAAGTGGGTCGCCTCGATCGAGGTGGCTTGATGCGGTCTCCCCAGCTGCTGCGCGGCGCCTTCCTGCTTGTGGGTCTCGCGGCCGGACTGTTCGGCGTCTGGTCGCTGCTGAGACTGGGGTTGTCGAACCTGGTCCAGACCGTCATCTGGCTCGTGGCGGGCGTGCTGGGGCATGACGCGCTGCTCGCCGGGATCGCCCTCGGTCTGCTCCTAGTCGGCGTGCGGGTGTTGCCGAGCTGGGCCCGTGGGCCGGTCGCCGCCGGGTTCGTGGTGCTGGGGACGGTGACGGTGATGGCGATCCCGGTTCTGGGCAGGTTCGGCGCCCGCCCGGACAACCCGAGCCTGCTCGACAGGTCGTACGGCACGGGGTGGCTGGTGGTGGCTGGCATAGTGGCGTTTGGTGTCATCGCGGCACTTGCCCTGACCCGCCGCCGGGAGGCCGGACGAATGGACGGAGACAGTGGCTGACATCCTCGTCGTTGACGACGACTCGACCGTCCGCGAGGTGGTCGTGTCCTACCTCCGCGCCGGGGGTCACGAGGTGCGCGAGGTTGGCGACGGGGAGGCAGCGCTTGCCGCCGTCGGGGTGGCCCGACCGGACATCGTCGTCCTGGACCTGATGCTGCCGGGGATCGACGGTCTGGAGGTCTGCCGTCGCCTGCGTCAGCAGGGGAGTGTGCCGATCGTGATGCTCACGGCCCTCGGTGGCGAGGCCGACCGGGTGATCGGACTGGAGCTCGGCGCCGACGACTACGTCACGAAGCCGTTCAGCCCGCGTGAGCTGGTGCTGCGGATCGACTCGGTGCTGCGCCGCTCAGGTGAGCGCCGGACCTCCGACGACGTCGTCCTGCGCGACGGGGACCTCGTCCTCGACTCCTCGCAGCACGTGGTCAGCCGTGGTGGTGCGCGGCTTGCGCTGACCACCCGCGAGTTCGACCTGCTGCGGTTCTTCCTCTCGAACGCCGGGACTGCGTTCACCCGCGCGGAGCTTCTCGAACGGGTGTGGGGCTGGTCGTTCGGCGACCAGTCGACGGTCACGGTGCATGTCCGGCGGCTCCGCGAGAAGGTCGAGCGGGACCCCACGCGCCCGTCCCGGCTCGCGACCGTGTGGGGCGTGGGCTACCGGTGGGAAGCGCGATGACGACCGACCAGTGGTGGATCGTCGCCCTGGCCGCCGGGTGGTCGGCGCTGGTGGGTGCGGTGGGCCTTGGGGCGGCGTACCTGTTGCGTCAGCGGTCGATCCGCTGGGGTGCGGGGATCGTCGCCGTCGTCGCGGTCGGCGGGTTCATTGCCGGGCTCGTGGCGACGACGCATGCGATGTTCCTGTCCGGGCACGACTTCCGGGTCGTGCTGCTGGTGAGCGGCGTCTCGGGGGTCGTCTCGCTGTCGTTCGCCCTGTTCGTCGCCCACGCGGGCGTGCGGTGGTCACGGGCGCTGCAGGACGAGGCGCGACACCTTGCCGACGAGGGCGGTGCCTCCCAGGCGGGCGGGCGGATGTCCGGCCCGGCCGAGCTCGCGGACGTCTCGGCCGAGCTGCGTCGTACGAGCCAACGGCTCGCCGAGTCACGCGACCGCGAGCGCGCCTTGGAGTCGTCGCGTCGCGAGCTGGTGGCGTGGGTGTCCCACGACCTGCGTACGCCGCTGGCCGGGCTGCGGGCCATGACGGAGGCGCTCGAGGACGACCTGGTCGAGGACCCGGAGCGTTACCACGCCCAGATGCGCGCAGAGGTCGACCGGATGACCAGGATGGTGGACGACCTCTTCGAGCTGTCGCGGATCCACTCGGGAGCCCTGCAGCTAAGCATGGAGCCGGTGTCGCTCGGTGACGTCATCAGCGACGCCCTCGCCGGAGCCGACCCGGTCGCCCGCGCTCGCGGGGTGCGGCTCGGCGGTGCTGTGGACGAGGGCGCGCTGGTGCTCGCAGACGCCCGCGAGCTCTCCCGGGTGCTGACGAACCTCGTGATGAACGCGATCCGGCACACGCCGTCCGACGGCGCCGTCGAGGTCTCGGGGCGGGTGACCGGAGATGGCGTCGAGCTGACGGTGAGCGACGAGTGCGGGGGGATTCCGACGGAGGACCTCGGCCGCGTCTTCGACGTGGCGTGGCGCGGAAGCCACGCCCGCACGCCCGAACCGCTCGGCGCGACTGCGGGCGCCGGCTTGGGTCTGGCCATCGTGCGTGGCATCGTCGAGGCGCACCGGGGCAGCGTCGACGTGTCGAACCACGCGCCGGGATGCCGCTTCCTAGTCCGGCTTCCCGCCTGAGCGCTCGGTGGCGGCCGTCGGCGGCTGACGGCCGGCACCGGGGGCTTCAGCGCCCATGGAGACAGGGGAGGTACGACGTGCGGCATACCGAGTTCTGGGCCCGCATGGAGGCGGCGCTCGGGGCGTCGTACGCGCGGACCTGGGCGCGCGAACACGTGGTGACCGGGCTCGAGCAGCGCACCGTGGCGCAGGCCCTCGCCGATGGCTGGGAGGCCAAGACCGTGTGGCGAGCCGTCTGGAAGGAGCTCGAGCTGCCGGCTCGCGACCGCTGACGGCGTGTCGCGTTGGTTCGAACAGGTGTTCGCCCTACGGTTGCACAGTGACGGCTGAGCGGGTTGCCTGTCCACAGGGTCGAGCGGGTGCGGCGAACCTGTCGGTGGGTCCGGCTAGCGTCGTTCCTGACACCGACCCGGGTCGATGACCCGCCTGCCGAATGGAAGACCACGATGGCTGAACCGGACCGCAGCAAGGCTCTCGACAACGCGCTGGCGCAGATCGAGCGCAACCACGGCAAGGGCTCAATCATGCGGCTGGGCGACCGTGGCAAGGTGCCTGTCGAGGTGATCCCCACCGGGTCGATCGCGCTCGACATCGCCCTCGGCATCGGCGGCCTCCCGCGCGGGCGGGTCGTCGAGATCTACGGACCCGAGTCGTCCGGCAAGACCACCGTCGCCCTGCACGCCGTCGCCAACGCGCAGAAGGCCGGCGGGATCGCCGCGTTCATCGACGCCGAGCACGCGCTGGACCCGGACTATGCGCAGAAGCTGGGCGTCGACACCGACGCGCTGCTGGTGTCGCAGCCCGACAGCGGCGAGCAGGCACTCGAGATCGCCGACATGCTGATCCGCTCCGGCGCCCTCGACGTCATCGTCATCGACTCGGTCGCGGCGCTGGTGCCGCGGGCCGAGATCGAGGGCGAGATGGGGGACTCCCACGTCGGCCTGCAGGCCCGACTGATGAGCCAGGCGCTCCGCAAGCTGACCGGCGCGATCTCGACGTCCGGCACGACCGCGATCTTCATCAACCAGCTCAGGGAAAAAATCGGAGTGATGTTCGGGTGCGCATCCTACGGGACCCGCGTCGTGTTGGCGGACGGTACGACGAAGAAGATCGGCACCATCGTCAACCAGAAGCTGCCGCTCGAGGTGATGTCCTACGACCCCCGGACGAACCGGGTCGTCCCGCGCCGCGTGGTCAACTGGTTCGACAACGGTACGACCGACCACTTTCTCCAGTTCACCGTCGAGAGGTCGGCAGGCAACGGCAGGTCCCAGTTCGCGGTCACCGACAACCATCTGGTCCGAACGCCGGGGGGTTGGCGCGAGGCCGGCGAGCTCGTCGCCGGCGACCGGGTGCTGGCTGCCGAGACGCATCGACTCAGCGACCAGCAGTGGCAGGTCGTGCTGGGGTCACTGCTGGGCGACGGCAACCTTTCGCCGAATCTGCGCGACCGAAACGGCGTCCGGTTCCGGCTAGGCCACGGCGCGAACCAAACAGCCTATCTGGACTGGAAGGTGTCGCTGCTCGGCAACATTTCGTGCAGCAGGCACACCAACGCCAAGGGTGCGGCCCTCGCCGATTTCACGCCACTGCCCGAGCTCGGGGAGCTGCAGCGCACGGTCTACTTCGGGGGCGGGAAGCGGACGATCACCGAGGAGTATCTGAAGGCGCTGACGCCGCTAGCCCTGGCGATCTGGTACATGGACGATGGAAGCCTCTCGGTGCGCTCAAAAGGCCCCCAAGAGCGCACCGCCGGAGGAAGCGGGCGCATCGCATTCTGCATCGAGGCGATGAGTGAGGGCTCCCGCGACCGGCTGGTGGCCTACCTGCGTGACACGCACGGTTTCGACGTCTCGTGGCGCACCGTAGGCAAGACGCAGAAGGCTGTGCTCACGTTCACCACCGCGGCTTCGGCAAGATTCATGGAGATGGTCGCGCCGTATGTGCACCCGTCGATGGATTACAAGCTGCTGCCGCGGATGGTCGGGCGGTTCACTGTGCAACCCGAGTTCGTGGAACCGACGCAGCGGCTGGCGCCGGCGCGAATCCTCGACATCCATGTCAAGCCGCCGACCCGTTCGATGCACCGCTTCGACATCGAGGTCGAAGGAAGCCACAACTACCTCGTCGACGGGGTGATGGTGCACAACAGCCCGGAGACGACAACGGGGGGAAAGGCGCTGAAGTTCTACGCGTCCATTCGACTCGATGTCCGGCGGATTGAAAGCCTGAAGGACGGCACCGATTTCGTCGGAAATCGCACCCGAATCAAAGTTGTAAAAAACAAGGTCGCACCTCCATTCAAACAAGCAGAGTTCGATATCATGTACGGGCAGGGCATCAGCCGTGAGGGCGGGCTGATCGACGTCGGTGTCGACGCGGGCATCGTCCGCAAGGCGGGCGCCTGGTACACCTACGAGGGCGACCAGCTCGGCCAGGGCAAGGAGAACTCGCGCAACTTCCTGCGAGACAACCCCGATCTTGCCAACGAGCTCGAGAAGCGCATCCTCGAGAAGCTCGGGATCGGCGCTAGCGTCGAGGACGAGGCGGCCGTCCAAGAGCCGACGAACGTCGACTTCTGACGGCAGGCGACGGCTGATGGCACGGCACCTTCGATGAGACAGCGTCGCCGCACCGGACCGGAGGAGCCGTCGCCAGGTGAGGCCGACCGGGGTCCCGCCGCCGACCCCAAGTCGGTCGCACGCACGATTGTGCTGACCAAGCTGACGGCACGCGCCCGGTCGCGGCAGGAGCTGGCTGACGCACTCGCCCAACGCGGCGTGCCCGACGATGTCGCGACTGCGGTGCTCCAGCGGTTCGGCGAGGTCGGGCTCGTCGATGACGCCGCCTTTGCCAGAGCCTGGGTCGAGTCGCGTCAGGCGAGCCGGGGACTATCCCGGCGCGCACTCGCCGTCGAGCTGCGCCGCAAGGGCGTCGACGCCGAGATCGTGACAGACATCCTGACGTCGATCGACGACGAGACCGAGTACGCCGCAGCGACGGCGCTGGTGACCAGGAAACTGCGCGCGACCCGGCACGCCAGCCCGCAGGCCCGCTGGCGCCAGCTCGTCGGTGTGCTGGCGCGTCGAGGCTACTCGCCGGGCGTTGCGATGCGGGTCATCGGAGACGTCCTGAAGGCAGAGGCTGCGGCCTCCGGTGACGAGGACGCGGCGGAGGTGCCGAGCTCTCTCTCGTGATACGCGGTGGTCGCGGCGGCCAGCTCTTCGGGCCACGCGACGCCGCAGCGGGTCACGGTCTCCCGTCCAAGGGTGAGCATGGCCAGGCGTACCGCCAGCATCGCCTCGAGGACCTCGACGCGGCGGGGGTTCGGCACCGGCAGCGACTCGAGGTGAGCGCGCTGGCCGGCGGTCAGGCGAGACGACCATTGCTTGACACCCATCGCCGGCAAGGGCTGGTTCGCCTCAACGAGGATTTCGTACAGCATCCGTTGGACGTTCCCGACCGCGACGACGCCGAGCAGCCAGTCCTCGCGGGCCACCACGGCCGCCGGAAAGATCACCTGGTGTCGGAAGAACTCCTCAAGGATCGAGCTGAGCACCGCAGGGCTCGGGCCAGCCTGTTCCGCGGCGACGCTGGACAGGTGTGCGGCGAGGCTGTCGCGGTCGATGACCGCGAGGCGTGACGCGCCATGAGCCGAGGCGATGTCGCTGACCCGCTCGACGACCACGTCGAACCGCTCGCACCCGGGCGTGACGGAGTAGAACGCGCCCGGTACGCCGGGAATGTCGCGCGCGATGATCGTCGCGGTGATGCTCGCCAACCAGTCGCGCCAGCCGGCGCAGAAGTCCTGGAAGCTCGCATCGGCCACCGTGACGACGACGTCGAGGTCCGACCCGGCATCCGCGGTGCCCCTGCCGACCGAGCCGCTGAGCCACAGACCGCGAACTCGCTGGTCCGGCTCGGTCACGGCCAGCAGCCGGGCGAACAGCGCTTGGTAGCCGACGGGCAGCGGGCGGAGGGACTCGACGGCGGCTGACAGGGCCGTACTCACCTCGCCGACCCTAGCCGCCGCCATCCCTCGATGCGTCACGCGCCACCGGGCGATGCGCTTGACCGGGTTGGGCACGCCCCCTACGGTGAAACACGAGAGGACACCGCGAAGGCGGCGTCACGAATTGCAGGTCACGCTCGACAACTGACGCTGATTGCGCAGCACTCCGGATAGCCGGACGCAGCACAGCCCGCACCTGATGTGCGGACCTCGAGGAGAAGGGAGCCCCGCCGGCGATTGGTCGGGCCGTGATGAGCTCGTCGGCCGCAGTCGGCCGACCGTGCTCGCATCGCCCGATAGTGGTTGTTCGTGACGACCATCTTCCGTTGCTTCGCCTCAGCGAGAGCGCTCGCGCCGGGACCGGCGAGGGCGGACGAAGGGAGTCGTCGGGTCATGGTGCTGGTCGTTCTCGGACTCTTGGGTGCCGCTGTGCTGGGTGTCGTTCTCGTCGTCGCGATCGTGGTCACCCGTGACGGCCGCGACGGTGGGAGGGCGAGGCGCTCCCGAGCCGTAGTCGACCCCGCACATACCCGACTCGAGCCGCTAGTAATGACCGCCACCGACGCGGTGCACAGCGAGGCTGAGTCGCTGATCCACCAGGCCGGGCCCGCTGGTGCCCGGGGACTCGAGACGCCGGCTCGGCAGGAGGAGCCCGCCGCCGTCACGGCGGCCGACGCGGTGCAGACGGCGCTGGCCTCGTTGAAGGCGCGGGAGGACGAGATGCGAAGCCTTCGCCATGACCTCCACGAGCAGCACCTCGACGTCGAGCGCCGGGAGCGGCGGCTCATCCAGCGCGAGGAGCGGTTCGACGAGGCGTCGCACCAGCTCGACGAGCGAGCCTCCGAGCTGGCGATCCTCGACGAGGAGCTCGGCGTCGAACGCGCCTCGTTGCTCGACGTCAGGGCCGAGCGCCGCGCCATCCTCGAGCGGCTGGCCGAGCTGACCGCCGTGGAGGCGAAGGCGGAGCTGGTTGCCGACATCGAGCGCGAGGCAAAGCGCGAGGCGGCGCTCGTCGTCCGGGAGATCGAGCGGCGAGCGACCTCAGAAGGGGAGACCCTTGCCCGGGAGATCCTCGTGACGGCGATCCAACGGCTCGCGTCGGAGCAGACCGCGGAGTCCGTGGTGTCGCTGGTCCGGCTGCCGGGTGACGACATGAAGGGCCGCATCATCGGACGCGAGGGGCGCAACATCCGGTCCTTCGAGCAGACGACTGGAGTCAACCTGATCATCGACGACACTCCCGAGGCGGTGGTGCTGTCGTGCTTCGACCCGGTACGACGTGAGGTCGGCCGGATCACCCTGGAGGAGCTGGTGGCCGACGGCAGGATCCACCCGAGCCGGATCGAGGAGGTCTACCAGCGCAGCCTCACCGAGATCGACCGACTCTGTCAGCGCGCCGGCGAGGACGCCCTCGCGGAGGTGGGAGTCACCGACGTCCACCCGCAGCTGGTGTTCACCCTCGGCCAGCTGCGTTACCGCACGTCGTACGGGCAGAGCGTGCTGAAGCACCTCGTCGAGTCGGCGCACGCGGCGAGCCTGCTTGCCGCCGAGCTCGGGGTCGACGGCACGGTCGTCAAACGCGCCGCGCTGCTTCACGACATCGGGAAGGCGCTCACCCATGAGGTGGAAGGCAGCCATGCGCTGGTCGGGGCCGAGCTCGCGCACCGCTACGGCGAGTCGCCCGACGTGGTCCACGCGATCGAGGCCCACCACAACGAGGTCGAGCCGCGCACGATCGAGGCCGTTCTGACCCAGGCCGCGGACGCGATCAGCGGAGGGCGGCCCGGTGCCCGCCGCGAGTCCCCGGAGGCCTACGTGCGGCGTCTCGAGCGGCTGGAGGAGATCGCGATGTCCTGCGAGGGCGTTGAGAAGGTCTTCGCCATGCAGGCCGGGCGGGAGATCCGCGTGATGGTCCTCCCGGAGGTCGTCGACGACATCGGCGCCCAGGTGCTGGCGCGCGACATCGTCAAACAGGTCGAGCACGAGCTGACCTATCCCGGACAGATCAAGGTCACGGTGATCCGCGAGTCGCGGACTACCGAGATCGCCCGCTGACCGGGGCACGCCGCGACGGGCGTTGCTGGTTGTTAGCCTCGGGCCATGCCGGCTGACGTCTCGCGCACCTGGGACGGCCTCGAGATCGCGCTCGACGAGCCCACCGGCTCGACCGTCGTCGTGCGGCGTACGACACCGGACGGCGAACGTCAGACGCTGCTGCTCCATCGCAACGCCCGCGGCGCGACCTTCGAAGGCGACTGGGCCTGGACGAGTCCGGCGGGGTGCCGTCAGCCTGGCGAGGCGGTCTATCCGGCGGCCCTGCGTGAGTTGAGCGAGGAGGCCGGCCTGGTCGGCTTCGCACCCTGGGCCGTGGACCTGTCCGGGCGGTGGGCAGTCTTCGCAGTCGACGTCGGGTACGAGGTCACGGTCGACCTGGTGGACCCGGAGCACGACCGGTACGAGTGGCTGGCGCCGGCCGATGCGACCTCGAGGGTGCTGCCGCCGCGGGTCGCTCGAGAGCATGCCCGCGCGGCTGCGGTGCCGGTAGTGGATCTCTCGTTCCGGAGGATGGTCGAGGCGGACTTCGCCGCGGTGGCGCGCTGGCAGTCCGCCCCACACGTCGCGCGGCGTTGGGACCACCGCAGCCGCGACGAGGATTCCGTGCGCGCTCGCTACGCGCCGAGGCTTCGCGGCGACGATCCGACGCGGATGTGGGTGGTCGAGGTCGACGGTGTGGCGGCCGGCTTCCTGCAGGACTACCGGGTCGGCGACGATCCCGACTATGCAGCCAAGGCCGGTGACCCGAGGGCCGTCGGATTCGACTACGCGATCGGCGAGGCCCACCTGGTCGGTCGGGGGATCGGTACCCGGATGATCTGGGAGTTCTGCCGCGACGTGCTGCGGCGCGACTACCCGGACGCGGCTCACCTGCTGGCCAGCCCGAGCCACCGAAACGCCGCTTCCTTACGGGTGCTGGCCAAGTGCGGGTTCACCCAGGGACTGTGGATCGACGCTCTCCTACGTCCGGACGAACCATCTGACACCGAGATCGTGTGCACCCTCGACGTCGCGCACTGGCTCGGCTGACGCCGTACCCTGACAGGCATGAGCTCGCCGGCCGCTGCGACGTTGGCGAGGTCGGCGTCCCGGCTGCCTCACCCGGGGCTTCGTGCCTATGTCGAGAGCTATCTCGGCTACCGGTACGACGTCGACGAGCCAGGGATCCATCACGGCATCCCCGGCACCACGCTTACCGTTGTGCTGGCCATCGACCGTCCGATCGACGTGGGCTGGCTGGGGGACGAGCCGAGTCGAGGGCGGTACTGGACGCTGGCGTCCGGGCTGAGCGTCTCGCCGGCCGCGATCTACCAGGACGGCTGCCAGCACGGCATTACGTTCGGCCTCACTCCGTTCGGTGCGCGCGCGCTGTTGGGCATGCCGGCGGCACCACTGAGCGGCCAGCTGGTGTCGCTCGACCAGGTGGTCGGCCTGCGGGCAGCCGCGCTGCACGATGCCGTGGCGAGCGCCCCGGGCTGGCCGGCCAGGTTCGCGGCTCTCGACCGCGGGCTGCTCGCGCTGGTCGCCGCCCAGGACCGCCGTCGGCTGGTTGCCGACCGGGCGCTGACCCGTGCCTGGCAGCGGTTGCACGCCGCCGGAGGCAGGCTGGCGATCGCCGGCCTGGCCCGCGAGGTCGGGTGGAGCCGGCGACACCTGAGCCAGCGGTTCGCCGACGAGTTCGGGATCGGTCCGAAGCAGACCGCCAGGCTGATCCGCTTCGGCATCGCGCGCGGCCTCGTGGTCGCGGGAAACCGGCCGCTGGCCGACATTGCCCACGACTGCGGGTTCGCGGACCAGGCGCATCTGACCCGCGAGTGGCGTGAACTCTCCGGCCTGCCGCCGATCGCCTGGCTCGAGGTGGAGCGCCCATTTCTTCAAGACGCCGTCGAGCACACCTGACACGCTAGGTCACATGACCGAGACGACCAACACCACGCCCTCTCCTACTGTCTGGCACTGCCTGAGCTACGACGACGCACCCGCTGGGATCGACTTCCTGACGGCGGCCTTCGGCTTCGTGGCCGAGGCGGTCTACCACGAGGACGACACCAATACGAAAGTGATGCACGCCCAGCTCAACTGGCCCCCCGGCGGCGGCATCATGCTCGGCTCTGCTCCTCCCCGGGAGGGCTGGCCCGACATCCGTGGAAAGGGAAGCGCGTACTGCGTCGTGGAGAGCGCAGAGGCTGTCGACGCGCTCTTCGCGCGGGCTACCGCAGCTGGTGCTCACGTGCTGCGGGAGCCTGCGGACGAGGACTACGGGGGACGGGGCTTCGTGGTGCTCGACCCCGAGGGAAACCAGTGGGGCTTCGGCAGCTACGCCGGTGAGTAGCCACGGCACCATTGCGCCATTCGTCTGCGGTGACCGCGCAGCGATAACCCTCAGAACCGCTGACGAATCGGTAGCGGCTAGCGCGTGGACTGGTAGATCCGCCGTACGACGTCCTCGATGTCGGGCTCGTCGATCGAGAGGTCGCGAACGTCGGCCCGGGCCACCACAGCCGCCAGCACGGTGGCCGCGGTTGTGGCCTCGGAGTCGAAACCCAGCCGCTGCCGCAACCCGTCCGCCTCGCTACCCAGGTGGGTGGTCCCGGGGATCCCCGTCAGGTCGGCCGTCGGCTGCATGAGGTCGACGACGAGGACCCGCTGGGCGCCGACCGTCGCCGCGAGACCCGGCAGCGTCCCGTCGTACGCGAGCTGTCCATGGTCGACCACGAGCACCCGGTCGCAGAGCCGCTCGACGTCTCCCATGTCGTGCGTGGTGAGCAGGAGCGTCGTGCCGCGGGCCGCCCGCTCGGCGATCAGGAACTCGCGGAGCCGCGCCTTCGACACCACGTCGAGCCCGATCGTGGGCTCGTCGAGGATCAGCAGCTCGGGGGAGTGCAGCAGCGCCGCGGCGATCTCGGCGCGCATCCGCTGGCCGAGGGAGAGCTGCCGCACCGGGGTGTCGAGAGTGTCGCCCATCTCGAGCTGGTCCACGAGCTCCGTCGTACGCAGAGCTGCCGCCGCCGGGTCGAGGCGGTGGATCGCCGCCAGGATCGAGAACGACTCCCGAAGGGGCAGGTCCCACCACAGCTGTGAGCGCTGACCGAAGACGACACCGATGCGGCGCGCGAGGTCTCGGCGGTTCCCCCGCGGGTCGAGCCCACACGTCCGCACCTCGCCAGAGGTCGGCACCAAGATCCCGCAGAGCATCTTGATCGTCGTGGACTTGCCGGCCCCGTTCGCGCCGATGTACCCGACAGACTCGCCGGGCATGATCCGGAACGTCACCTTGTCGACGGCGGCAAGGGTTGTCCGGGCGCGGCGGCCGTCCAGGCCCTTCCGCCGGACCGTGAAGGTCCGCGTGAGGTCGACGATGTCCACCGACGGCGCGGTGGCGTCAGTTCGGGACGCTTTGGTCACCCGCCGGCTCCTTGGTAGTGAGCTGTGCCGCGTCTCCGGGGCTGGGCTGGTCGAGGGCGAGTGCCCATCCTCACGTTCACCCGCCGGCTCCTTGGTAGTGAGCTGTGCCGCGTCTCAGGGGCTGGGCTGGTCGAGGGCGAGTGCCCATCCTCACGTTCACCCGCCGGCTCCTTGGTAGTGAGCTGTGCCCCAGCGCCACAGCACGAACGCCATCAGCCAGACCCAGCCGGCGGCGAGCGGGGTGAGCCAGGCAAGCCACGACGGGAGTCCCGCGGGTCCGGGCAGGTCGAGCAGCGCCAGCGTCGGCAGGTAGGCGGTGAACACCACCGGCGCGAGGTAGCCGAACAGCAGCTTCAGCGGAGAGGGGAAGATCGACGCCGGCTGCGCCGAGGCGTACGACCCGCCGTAGGTGAACGCGTTCGTCAGCTCGGCGCCGTTGATCAGGAAGAACTGCAGGCTCGCGGCGCACACGAACAGCCCGGCGAAGATCGCCGACCCGAACACCACCGCGAGCGTGATCAGCGCGACGTTGCGCGGGTCGGCGGCGACGTCGCTGAGGCCGAGGCCGGCGCCGAGCGCAACCAGGGCGACGCCGATGCGCGAGAAGCGCCGCAGGTCGATCTCGCTGGTCATCAGCTGGGCGAGCACCGGCAAGGGTCTCAGGTAGAACGCATCCAGGGTCCCGGCGCGGATATACGTGGGCAGCGTGTCCAGATGGCCCACCACGAGGTCCGCGATCGAGAAGGCCAGGTTCGACAACCCGAACAGCACCAGGATCGCGTGGAAGTCGAGACCTCCCAGCACCTGCACATTGTGGAAGATGACCCATACCTCTCCGAACTCGGTGAGACCGATGAGTAGCGAGCCCATCAGGTCGAGAGCGAACCCCGCCGGGTAGCTGCGCTGCGCCCGGACACGGGACGCGAGCACGGCCCGGTACGGCGCCCAGGCCGAGGTCTTAACCCCCATTGAGCACCAGCTTCCGGCGACCGGCACTGGTGAGCCATCTGCCGAGCACGCATACCCCGACGAGCCAGCCCGCCTGCATCAGCAGGTCGGCGGCGGCGTCGAGCCCGACCGTCCGGCCGGAGACGATGTTGATCGGGGTCTGCAGGATCGAGGGGAACGGCGTGCAGTACGCCACGGTGTGCAGCCACGACGGGAAGAGCGCGACAGGCACGTAGAGGCCGCAGAGAAACCCGCTTGCCACCATGTAGAGCGTCCGAGCACCCCGGGTGTCGAGCAGCCAGAAGCCCAGGATGTTGACGGCGTAGCGACCATAGAACGAGATCGCGACGCCCGTGACGATGCTGACGATGCCGAGCAGGTAGGGCAGTGGGGTGACGGGCATGACAAGTCCGACGGTCAGGGCGCCGATCAGCACCGAGGGCAGGCCGCGGGGGATCAGCGTGTACGCCGCTCGACCCAGGTCCTCCGCGAGATGCCAGGTCTGCAGGTCGACCGGTCGGGTGAAGTCGATCGCCACGTCGCCAGTGCGGACCCGGTCACCGATCTCGGCCCTTCCGCTCAGCTCGATGGCCCCGATCAGGCCCTGGGACAGCCAGACGTAGGAGCTGATCGTGCCCGCCGTGTAGCCCCCCAGCGTGCCGCCCGCGCTCTCGATCGCCGCGAAGAGGATGGCCGCCCGGATGAAACCGAACACCACGTTGGTGACGAGTCCGGCCAGCATGGCCAGCCGGTAGTTCGCCTGCCGGGAGAACCCGGCGCGGACGAGCTTCCGATACGTCTTGAGGTCCGGAGGCACAATCGCAAGAACTTACCCGCCAGGCGAGACGGGGGCAACCTGGTTTGGCGGGGCCTTGCGCTGGTGGCGAACGGCGCCTCACGTCGGCCGCTTTGTGCCACAGGATGAGGTCATGCGCCTTCTCGTCCTCGGTGGCACCCATCACGTCGGTCGCTCAGTCGTGGAGTCCGCGCTCCGGGGCGGCGACCAGGTCACCACGGTCACCCGCGGCGTGAGCGGGCCGTCCAGCGATGGTGCGACGGCGGTCCACGTCGACCGGACAGACCGTCGCGCACTCGCCGAGGCATTGGGCGACTCGACGTGGGACGTGGTGCTCGACACCTGGTCCGATGCTCCACGCGTCGTGCACGACGCGGCTGAGCTGCTCACCGACCGCGTGGCGTTCTACGTCTATGTGTCGAGCAGATCCGTGTACGGGTGGCCACTCCCGGTCGGCTCCGACGAGTCGGCTCCGCTCGTCGATGCCGACCCGATGAGCGAGGACGGGTCGGACTACGCCGCCGCCAAGCGGGGCGCCGAGATCGCGGTCGAGCAGACCTTCGGTGAGCGGGCGCTGGTTGCTCGGGCGGGGCTCATCCTCGGCCCCTACGAGGTCGTCGGCCGACTGCCGTGGTGGCTCGGCCGGATCTCCCGGGGCGGCCGGGTGCTCGCCCCTGGTCCCAGACATAGGTCCCTTCAGTACGTCGATGGGCGGGACCTGGCGGACTGGATGCTGGCCGCTGCAGACCGACGTACCAGCGGAGCCTTCAACGCGGTGAGCCCCCCGGGTCATGCCACCATGGGCGAGCTCCTCGAGGCCTGTGTCGATGCGACTGGAGTCGACGCCGAGCTGGTGTGGACGCCGCCGGAGGTCATCGAGGCAGCGGGAGTCTCCGGTTGGACCGAGCTGCCGATCTGGGTGCCACCGTCCGGCGACCTGGCGGGCCTGCACGCCGCCGACGTGTCGGCGGCCCAACGCGAGGGGCTGCGTTGTCGACCGGTTGACGAAACCGTTCGCGACACCTGGCACTGGCTGCAGGAGGAGGGCTTCCCCGAGTTACCCTCCCACCGCGGTGCCTCGGGACTGGATCCGCTGAAGGAGCAGGAGATTCTGTCTGTCGTTGGCCGCGTCCTTTGAGCAGGGGTGATGACGATGGTGCCGTTGCTCGCAACGACCAGCGCACGTCTCCCGGTCGCCTGCGGTCAGGCGCTCAGGTCGGGTACGGAACGGCAATGACGGTGAATCCGTCGATCCCCTGAAGTCAGCCGGATTGCAGGAGTGGATGCCCAACCCGTGTGCCGCAATCAACGCGTCGAACGCCGGGCTTCGCACCTCGGCGTCACGTGCCACGAGCGGACAGTCCCGGATCGACGGCGGGGAGGTTCCGCCACCGGGCGGTGCGTGCCTCTGCCGTGAGTGAGGGACGTGTCACTGGCTTGAGCTCGGCCACCGGCCTCCCGTCACGCGTAATCGTCAGCTCTTCACCGCGGCTCACTCGGTCCACGATGTCGCCGCCGTGGTTGCGCAGATCTCGGATGGTCACGTCCGTGCCGGAATGTATCCCGCGTGAGACATTCGATCGGGGTGGCCGTACGCCGAGCGCTCGCCGTACCCTGGGCGGACGATGACGATCCCCCTCGCGGCGTCCCCGCCGACTTCGGTCCGGCCTGGTGCGTGCGCGAACGCGGCACCGCGGACCTACCAGGTGCGGACCTACGGTTGTCAGATGAACGTGCACGACTCGGAGCGGCTGTCGGGCCTGCTCGAGGCGGCCGGCTACGTGCGCGCCGGGGTCGCCACCGATGCCGACGTGGTCGTCTTCAACACCTGTGCCGTAAGGGAGAACGCCGACAACAAGCTCTACGGCAACCTCAGCCACCTGGCCCCGGCAAAGGCCGCCCGGCCCGACATGCAGATCGCGGTCGGGGGGTGTCTGGCGCAGAAGGACCGGGCGGAGATCACCCGCCGGGCGCCGTACGTCGACGTCGTCTTCGGCACCCACAACATCGCCTCGCTGCCCGTGCTGCTGGAGCGCGCGCGGGTGGCGCAGGAGGCGCAGGTGGAGATCCTCGAGTCGCTCGAGGTCTTCCCGTCGACACTGCCCACGCGCCGCGAGTCGGCGTACGCCGCCTGGGTCGCGATCAGCGTCGGCTGCAACAACACGTGCACGTTCTGCATCGTGCCGTCGTTGCGCGGCACGGAGCAGGACCGCCGCCCCGGTGAGGTGCTCGCGGAGATCCGGGCCCTGGTCTCCGAGGGCGTCCTCGAGGTCACCCTGCTCGGGCAGAACGTCAACTCCTATGGGGTCGGCTTCGGCGACCGCTTCGCGTTCGGCAGGCTGCTGCGGGAGTGCGGTGACATCGAGGGCCTCGAGCGGGTCCGGTTCACGTCGCCGCACCCGCGTGACTTCACCGACGACGTGATCGCGGCGATGGCCGAGACGCCCAACGTGATGCCGCAGCTGCACATGCCGATGCAGTCCGGCTCGGACACCATGCTGAAGGCCATGAAACGGTCCTACCGCCGCGACCGCTACCTCGGCATCCTCGACCGCGTGCGGGCGGCGATTCCCGAGGCAGCGATCACCACCGACATCATCGTGGGTTTCCCGGGCGAGACCGACGCGGACTTCGCGGACACCCTCGACGTGGTCGAGCGGGCCAGGTTCAGTGGGGCGTTCACGTTCCTCTACTCCACCCGGCCGGGCACGCCCGCGGCCTCGATGCCCGGCCAGGTGCCGGTCGGCGTCGCCAAGGAGCGATACCGGGCGCTCGTCGAGTGCGTCGACCAGATCGCCTGGGCGGAGAACCAGCGCTTCGAGGGCTGTCTCGTCGAGGTGCTCGTGGCGGAGGGGGAGGGGCGCAAGGACGCGGCGACCCATCGGCTCTCTGGCCGGGCCCGCGACAACAGACTCGTGCACGTGGCGCCGGGCGATGCCGTCGTCCGTCCCGGCGACCTTGTCGTCGCCGAGGTGACCCACGCGGCGCCGCATCATCTCGTCTCGGACGCTCCGGTGCTCTCGGTACGTCGGACTCGGGCCGGCGATGCATGGGAGGCCCGCCAGGCGGGCACCGACAGGGGGCGGCCAGCCGCCATCACCCTGGGGATGCCGACGCTCGGGCTGCCGGTTGTGGACCAACCCCTTCGGTCGCCCGGCTGAGGTGGCCCGCCCCGACATGCTGGCAGGCGCCAGCAACACGCCGTACTGGCTCGACGACCCGGGCCGGCCGGCCGGCCGGCCGGCGCTGACCCGCGACACCACGACGGATCTGCTCGTCGTGGGCGGGGGCTACACCGGCCTCTGGACCGCGCTGCTCGCCAAGGAGTCCGAGCCCGACCGCGACGTCGTCCTGGTCGAGGCGGAGCGGATCGGCTGGGCGGCGAGCGGGCGCAACGGCGGTTTCTGCTCGGCCAGCCTGACCCATGGCGCGGCGAACGGTCGGGAGCGCTTCCCGGACGAGTTCGACGTCCTGCAGAGCATGGGCGTCGACAACCTGCGCGGCCTGCGCGCGACCGTCGAGCGCTTTGCGATCGACTGCGAGCTCGAAGCGACGGGCGAGCTCGACGTCGCGACGGAGGACCACCAGGTGGAGTGGTTGCGGGACGCGGCCGACGAGGACGGGGCTGAGTTCCTCGACGCCGAGGCGGTGCGCCGCCAGGTCGACTCGCCGACCTACCGGGCAGGCCTGTGGGATCGAGACGGTGCTGTCCTGGTGCATCCTGCGAAGCTCGCCTGGGGCCTGGCGCGGGCCGCCGAGTCGCTCGGCGTGCGGATCTTCGAGGGCACCAGGGCGCGTGGCATCGACACCGCCGGCGTACCCTCCGGGCGGCGGGTGCTCGTCGGCGCTGGCGAGTCCACGGTCACCGCCCGCCAGGTCGTCCTCGGCACGAACGCCTTCCCGTCGCTGGTGCGACGTGCCCGGCCCTTCGTCGTGCCCGTCTACGACTACGCGATCGTCACCGAGCCCCTCACCGCCGCGGAGCTCGGCGCGATCGGCTGGGCCAACCGACAGGGGATCGGCGACAGCGCCAACCAGTTCCACTACTACCGACTGACCGCGGACAACCGGATCCTGTTCGGCGGGTACGACGCGGTCTACCACTTCGGCGGGCGGGTCAAGGCGTCGTACGACACTCGTCGGGCGACGTTCGGGCTGCTCGCCGACCATCTGGACGCCACGTTCCCGCAGCTCGGGGGGGTGCGGCTGAGCCACGCGTGGGGCGGCGCGATCGACCTGTGCGGGCGGTTCTGCGCGTTCTTCGGTACGGCGCGCCGCGGCCAGGTGGCATACGCGGCGGGTTACACCGGCCTGGGTGTCGGGGCCAGCCGGTTCGCCGGCCAGGTGATGCTGGACTTGCTTTCCGGTACGGAGACGGAGCGCACCGCGACCGAGATGGTGCGCAGCAAGCCACCGCCGTTCCCGCCCGAGCCGCTGGCCTGGCTCGGCGTCCAGGCGACGCGTGCCTCGATCAGGGCGGCAGACCGTAACCAGGGCCGCCGCAACCTGTGGCTCCGAACCCTGGACAGGATGGGCCTCGGCTTCGACTCCTGACTCCCGACGATCCGGCCCTTGTCCC
>JBBJMF010000098.1:0-10802 GCA_037719575.1 Nocardioidaceae bacterium | reverse complement strand
GCGGCGCCTTGCCGAGGTCGCCGAGCGAACCTGACCAGAGGCACTCTGAGGCGTCCTGTGAACCCTCCCCACCGGCTACCCAGATGATGCGGCGCCGACGATCCGTTGCGTCGTAGGGTCGACGGTATGAACAGCACACCCGACCGCCTGGCCCCGCAGGGGCGAGAGCAACCCTGGTCCGATGACACCCCCGAGCTCGGCCAGGTCGTGGTTGTGACGGACAACCCAATCGGCCGTGCGGTGGTGGAGATCGCGCGAGTCGCCGGACGTCGTACGACGCTGCTGACCGACGAGGATGTCGAGCAGTCGCCCCTGACGTGGCTTACCGAACACCCCCTCGACGAACGCGACGCGCTGGTGCTTTGCGACCACGACACCCCGCAGATGGACGCTCTCCTCAGGCAGGCCCTGGAAGGTCAGGCCGGATACGTCGCGATGATGGGCAGCCGACGACGCGCCGAGAGCGTCTTCTCGACGCTCGCTGGGTCACTACCCGAGGAGACGTTGGCACGCCTCCATGTCCCCGCGGGTCTCAACACCGGCGGTAAGGCTCCCGGTGAGATCGCGCTCTCGGTGGTCGCCGAGATAGTCGCAGTCTCCTACGGTCGCGACGGCGGTCCGATGAAGGAACGCTAGGAGCCGAGACGCCCTGCCCACAGGGCGGCGCCCCCGTCCGGAGTCGTCGTGATCACGTACGTGCGGCCCGCCAGGTACGCCGATGCAACTGCTGTGCCGGCTGGCCCCTGCGTCCGGACCCAGCCCTCCGGTCCGAGGGTCAGGACGAGCGAGTGGCCGGCCGACGTGGTCATCACGAAAGAGCCGTCTGCGCCGGTCGCGCCCACCAACGCGACGGAGTCACTGCCCACGTTGACCATGGGCAGGTCGTCCGCCGGCTTGACGGCCCCGTCCTGAACTGACCAGATGGCCAGGCGGTCGTCGACGTAGCCGGTGGCGACGCAGGAGCCCCCACTGCATCGGACTCCGGTTGCCTCACCGGCAGCCACGGCTGGGAGATCGAGGCGAACCCACTCGGGTTCCAACGTGGTACGCCGCCACATTGCGGGCTGGAGCGTGACCTGCCCGTCCGCGAGCTTGACGACCGCACCGGCAAGGGCGATGCCGTCTGGATCCTGTCCCACCGCCCTGATGACGTTCAAGGCGTGCTTGCTGTTGGCCAGAGCGGTGCCCGTCGAGTCGCGCCTCGACCAGTCGTTGCCGTCGGCGGTCCACTCCGCGATATCGAGGCCGGAGCTTTCGCTCGACCACGAGCCGATGATCAACGGTTCGCCCTGGTACATGGTCATCCCGGTGAGACCGCCCGCTCCCCAGCCGCCGAACGTCTCGAAGAACTGGGGATACTCCCGCAGGCCGTCGAGGCTACCGGCCCAGGTCGTCCACCGCGGGTTCGAGTGCGCCCCGCCAGGAGCGTCGCCGAAGGCGAAGATCCGGTGGCCGTCCGTGACCACCGACCGCCATCTTGCTCGGTCGGCGTAGAAGGAGTCCGGTCGAAGAGGCACCGCGCTCCAGTCTCCGTGGTCGAGCAGGAGGAGCTTCGGCGCGGGCTGTGCGGACTCGACTCGTGCACCTACCAGCAGCCTGTCGCCCATCGGGGTGAGCGTGAGCGGCGTCAGGTCCCCCGGCAGACGCACGCGTTCCCAGGACATCGGCTGCGGAGGCTCCGTCCCGGCGGAACCGCCCGACGAACATCCCACCAAGGCAGCACTCGCGGTCGCGACTACCAGTACCGCAGCCGCCCAGCAGCTGCGCCTCTTCGGAGTCTGCACGTCTTCTCCCTGTCTCCGGGTCAAGACTGATCGGTCAAGCCGGGCGCATCAGTTTCGCAGAGCCACGGAGCTCCTCGAAGGCAAGCGCCGCGAAAGCGACGGCCTCGGCGGTGAGGAAGGTCCAGCAGGTCCGGGTCAGCGCCCCGTCGGAGATCACGACGAACGCCGCCGCAGCGGCCAGCGAGGACAGGATCCACGCTCGCGCCATGGCATGGCTGCGGCTCTGGGCCATGATCGAGACCGTCGTCACGAGGTTGGCAAGAGCGAGTGCACTCCCGATCGCGACGAGTGTCGACGGCAACGTGTCGATCTGGACGTTCTCGCCGAAGACCAGGGGCAGCACCCAGGGGCCGACGACCGCCCCGACCGCCACGGCGATCAGCACGAGGACGCCTGTCGATCCGAGGACCGCGACCCGCACGCGTCGCAACGAGTTGCCGTCACGGTCGACCACGAGCGCGGTCAGCCGACCGGTGAGCTGAGAGACGAGACCGAGCGCCAGGGTGTACGGCGCACGGAACAGCGCCAGGGCGGCGAACAGCGCCGTCACCTCCGCCGCCGAGCCACCGCTGAGCGCCAGCAGGACCGGACCGCCGGTCAGGATGGCCTGACCGACCAGCTGACCGCCTGCGGCGGCGCCGAGGAAGGCGAGCGGAGAGTCGTACTCCCGTCCAGAACCCTCGGAAGAGAAGCGGAACGACGTGGGCCAGAGCAGACCGACGAGCGAGCCGATGGCCAGGCAGATCCCGAAGCTCAGAGAGGCATGCGCACCGACAAAGATCAGGACCGTCGCTGCAAGGCAACGCAGGGCGTTCTCCGCGATCAGTGCCCACGCAACACTCGAGAAGCGGTGCCGCGCCGAGAGGCCGCCCCTGACCACCCCGACGAAGCCGGAGCCCAGGGTCACCCACACGACCAGCAGCGGAAACCAGACGTCAGTGCGGTGGAACAGGGAGTCCCGGCCGAGCCACGCCAGCCCACCGGCCACGACCGCAGCCGCCCCGACGGCAGCCGCCACGCGCGGCAGCGCGTCGTGCACCGCGCCCTCGCTGGCGTGCGCGACTACCGAGCGGGCGATCCAGTGCTGCAGGGGAAAGGTGAGCGCGGCCGCGGCGAAGCTCCAGTAGGTCCACAACACCGACACCGGAGCAGCGGACGAGGCACCGAGGGCGCGGGTGGCCAGGACGAAGAAGACGTAGGCGAGGACCCCGTTGATCGCGGAGCCTGCGGCCAGTGCCTGGGTGTCCCGCAGTCTGGCTCGCATGGCGTCGCACAGCCTAGTCGTCAGGCCCTTCGCGGTGCCGCTGCACGCCGGGATGGTCGGATACAGTCGGCGAAGAACTGGCCGGAGCCTCAGGACGGAGATGGACGACATCGACTCGACGCCAGCAGACCCTGTGCCGCTCACGCCGGCGGACAACAGCCTCCTCGACGCCCGCTCTTTCACCTACTCGATCGTCGTGCCGGTGTACAACAGCGCAAGTCAGGTTGGCGAAACCGTCGACCTCATCGTCGCCGAGGTCGAGCGACAAGGCTTGCGCTACGAGCTGATCCTCGTCAACGACGGCAGCAGCGACGACAGCTGGACCGTCATCGCCGAACGGGCTCGGGCCAACCCGCACGTCGCCGCGGTCAACCTGCTCCGCAACTACGGACAGCACAATGCCAACCTCGCCGGCTTCCGCGAGGCGACCGGTGACTACGTCATCACGATGGACGACGACCTGCAGAACCCGCCCGACCAGATCCGCATCCTGATCGACGAGGCCATGAAGGGCCGTGACGTCGTCTTCGGCGCCTTCGAGGCCAAGAAGGCAGCCGCCTACCGTCGGCTTGGCAGCAGCATGATCAGCAGGATCAACCGGCGGGTGTTTGGCCAGCCCGTCGACCTTGTCGTGTCGAACTTCCGGATCCTGCGCCGCGACGTCGTCGACCGCATCTGCGCGTCACGGACCGCCTACCCCTACATCACCGGCCAGGCACTGATGTACTCGAGCGACCGCTCGAACGTCTCCGTCCGCCATGACCCGGCGCGGGTGGGCAAGAGCCGCTACAGCATGAGCCGGATCATCCGGGTGGTGCTCACCATCCTGTTCAGCTACTCGCTCTTCCCGCTCCGGCTGGCGGCCGCGTGCGGCTTCATCTTCGCGATCCTGAGCTTCATCCTCGGTGGCGTCTACCTCATCCACGGCCTGGTCGCCGGCACCTCGGTTCCCGGCTGGACGACGCTGGTGGTGCTGAGCTCCGTCTTCAACGGCGTCACCATCGCCCTGCTCTCGATGCTCGGCGAGTACGTCGTCCGGACCCTCAACGCCGTGAGCGCCGAGGAGACGTACCACGTCGTCGAGCGCGTGAAGCGGTGACCCGGCACCTCCTCGTCATCGGTGGTCAGCGGTGTGGCACCACCTACCTCCACGCCATGCTCGAGGCCCACCCCGGCATCGCGATGGCTCGCCCGGCGCGGCCGGAGCCCAAGGTCTTCATGTCCGGCGAGCTCGCCGCCCGTGGGATCGAGTGGTACCGGGCGACGTACTTCGCCCATGCGACGACCGAGACGCTGCTCGGCGAGAAGAGCACGAGCTATCTCGAGGACCCGGACGCCGCGGCCAGGGCGGCCTCGATGCTCGGAGCCGCCGAGATCGTCGTCCAGCTGCGGGACCCCGTCGCGCGCGCCGTGTCCAACTGGCGGTTCACCACGCGCCACGGCTTGGAGGAGCGCCCGCTCGCGGAGGCGTTGGTGGAGAACCTGGACGGCTCGCGAGCATGGGACCGGGAGGTCTCCTCGGTGTCGCCCTTCGCCTATCTCGAGCGCGGGCGGTACGTCGACTATCTGGAGCCCTGGTACGCGAGCTTCCCCGACACGATGCACGTGCGCTTCCTGGAAGACGTCACGGCAGACCTCGCGACGGTGGGCGACCTTTATGCCGCGGTCGGCGTCGACCCGAGCTTCCGGCCGCCCGCCCAGGGCCGGCGTGTCAACGAGAGCGAGGGTCCTGCTCCGGAGCTCGACGAGGATCTGGTACGACGGCTGCGGGGCTACTTCGAGGAGAGTGACTCCCGCCTCACCGAGAGGCTCGGGGGGCCGCTGCCCTGGCCGTCCGGCTGACCCGCACGAGGTACCGTGTTCGGATGCCTTCCGCAGACATCCCGTTCAACCGCGCCTCGATCGAGGGCGCCGAGCTGGAGTACCTCCAGCAGTCCCTGGAGAGCGGGCACACGTCGTCGTCGGGCCCGTTCGGCAGGCGCGCGATCGAGATGCTGCGCTCCTGGAGCGGCGCGGAGGACGTGCTGCTGACCACCTCGTGCACATCGGCCCTCGAGCTCTCCGCGCTGCTGCTCGACCTCAAGCCCGGGGACACGGTGATCGTGCCGTCCTTCACGTTCACCACGACGGCCCTGGCGTTCGCCCGCCAGGGCGCCCGGTTGCGCTTCTGCGACATCGAGCCCGAGACGCTCGGCATCGACGCTGACCATCTGGCCGCCCTGCTGGACGACAGCGTGCGGGCCGTCGTACCCGTCCATTACGCGGGGGTGGCCTGCGATGTCGACGGCATCCGCAAGGTGCTCGTCGACCGTCCCGACATCGCGGTCATCGAGGACAATGCCCACGGGCTCTACGGCCGCTGGAACGGACGGCCGCTCGGAAGCCTTGGCCGGTTCTCGACGCTGAGCTTCCACGAGACGAAGAACATCACGTGTGGCGAGGGTGGTGCGCTCGTCCTCAACGACAGCGCGGACGTCGACCGCGCACGTGTCCTCTATGACAAGGGCACCAACCGCAGGGCGTTCTTCCTGGGCCAGGTCGACAAGTACTCCTGGAAGGACACCGGCTCGTCCTTCGGGCTCTCCGACCTGCTCGCGGCCTACCTCTGCGCTCAGCTGGAGCGGGCCGATGTCATCCAGGCCAAGCGACGTGACCTCTTCGAGCGCTACCAGGCGGCGCTCGCACCGCTCGCGGGGGACCGCGAGATCCGGCTGCCCGTGGTGCCGGAGAACTGCGACATCGCCTACCACATGTTCTACCTGCTGGTGCCGGACCGGGCGACACGTGACGCGGTCCTGGAGAAGATGCGCAGCGAGGGCATCAACCCGACGTTCCACTACGTGCCGCTGCACAGCTCGGACGCCGGTCGCCGCTTCTCCGCCGAGCCGACCGAGTGTCCCGTGACCGACGACATCAGCGGCCGGCTGATCCGGCTGCCGTTCTTCAACAACGTGACCACCGAGGAGAGTGACCGCGTCGTCCAGTCATTCCTGGGCGCGCTCGCGGCCTGCTGACCGCCCTCACGCGACCGACCCCACCGTCGTACGCTCCGGGCTCGAACCGAAAGGCAGACATGAAGATCCTCGTCACCGGCGGGGCCGGTTTCATCGGCAGCCACTACGTCCGGTCCCTGCTCCGGGATGCCTGGGGTTTGTCAAGGCCCGACCGGGTCACGGTGCTCGACAAGCTGACGTATGCCGGCAACATCGCGAACCTGGCGCCGGTCCAGGGCGACGACCGGCTGCGCTTCGTCGAGGGCGACATCCTCGACCGAGCTCTCGTCGACCGCCTGATGACGGAGTCCGACGTGGTCGTGCACTTCGCCGCCGAGAGCCACGTCGACAGGTCCATCCTGGGCGCTTCCGCCTTCGTCATGACGAACGTGGTCGGCACCCAGACCCTGCTGGACTCCGCACTCGAGCAGGGCATCGACAAGTTCATCCACGTGTCGACCGACGAGGTGTACGGCTCGATCGAGACCGGCAGCTGGGACGAGGACCAGCCTCTCGAGCCGAACTCGCCTTACTCGGCGTCGAAGGCGTCCAGCGACCTGATCGCCCGCTCCTACTACCGAACCCACCGGCTGCCGGTCTGCGTGACACGGTGCTCCAACAACTACGGGCCCTACCAGTTCCCCGAGAAGGTGGTGCCGCTCTTCGTCACGAACCTCATGGACGGAGGAAAGGTTCCGTTGTACGGCGAGGGTGTCAACGTCCGGGACTGGCTGCACGTGGACGACCACTGCCGCGCCATCCACCTGGTCCTCGAGAAGGGGCGACTCGGCGAGGTCTACAACATCGGCGGCGGCACCGAGCTCACCAACCACCAGCTGACGGCCAGGCTGCTCACGGCATGCCGGGCGTCGTGGGACAAGGTCGTCAACGTCGAGGACCGCTTGGGCCACGACCTGCGCTACTCGGTCGACATCTCGAAGATAGGCCGCGAGCTCGGCTATGCGCCTCGGGTCGAGTTCGAGCAGGGCCTCGTCGACACGGTGACCTGGTACGCCGACCACCGCGACTGGTGGGAGCCGCTCAAGAACCGGGCAACCCTGCCCGTCTAGAACCCTCGTCGCGCCGGCGGAGGCACTACCCGGTCGGCGGGGTCGGATGCGAGCGGGTCCACTGGAGGTCGCGGCGCTCCAGCAGACCGAGCAGATAAGCGCCGTACCCGCTCTTGAGCATGTCCTCGGCCCGGGATCGCAGCTCGTCGTCCGTGAGGAACCCGCGTCGCCAGGCCACCTCCTCAGGCGAGCCGATCTTCAGCCCCTGACGGTTCTCGACGGTGCGGATGAAGTTGCTGGCGTCGTTGAGTGAGTCGAAGGTCCCGGTGTCCAGCCATGCGGTGCCGCGGGCGAGCACCTCGACCCGGAGACTGCCACGGTCGAGGTACACCTGGTTTACACCGGTGATCTCGTACTCGCCGCGTGCCGAGGGCTGCAGATCCCGAGCGATGGCGAGGACGTCGTTGTCGTAGAAGTACAGGCCGGGGACCGCGTAGTTGCTGCGCGGTTCGGTCGGCTTCTCCTCGAGCGACAACGCTCGGCCCGAGTCGTCGAACTCGACCACGCCGTAGGCCCCCGGGTCGGTCACCCAGTAGGCGAAGACCGCTGCTCCGTCGACCTCCGCGTAGCGCTGGAGCTGCAGCCCGAGCCCCTGCCCGTAGAAGATGTTGTCGCCGAGGACGAGGGCGCAGTGGTCGCCCCCGACGAAGTCCGCCCCGATGACGAACGCCTGGGCGAGTCCGTCGGGCGCCACCTGCCGGGCATAGGAGATCGACACGCCGAAACGAGAGCCGTCGCCAAGCAGCCGCTCGAACGCGGCGGCCTCGTGCGGGGTCGTGATCACCAGGACCTCGCGGATCCCCGCCAGCAGCAGGGTCGACAACGGGTAGTAGATCATCGGCTTGTCGTAGACCGGCATCAGCTGCTTGCTCACGCCCAGGGTCAACGGGTGCAGCCGGGTGCCGGCGCCGCCGGCCAAGATGATTCCGCGCATGTCACCCCTCAGCCTTGGGAACCTCGAAGACGACGTAGGACTTGTTTTGGTACACCTTCGTCACAGTCTTGTCCAGGGCGCTGAGCCCCTGCAGGTCGACCGGGTAGAGCTTGCTGACGAATAGGTACCTGACGTCGTACGACTGAACGAGCCTGTTGACGGTCTCGGTGGTCGGCTTCGTGAACGCGGCATCGTTGATCTCGAGCCGCCGCGGGTCGGGCGCGGGTATCAGCGAGTTTCGGGCCTCGTCGGAGTAGGCCCCGTTGGTCGTGGCCGTGTAGCCCCAGCCCTCGATGACGATCCTTCGCTCGGAGTAGGCCGAGATCCAGAAGTTCCTGTTGTCACACTTGGCGTCCGTCGGTTTCCGACAGTGCACGTTGGTTGCGACGATGTCGGAGCGATCCGAGTGGTCGGCGATCCAGGCGGCGGCCTGCACTCCCCCGGGGGCGAACTGGTTGGGCGGCACCGGGCGGGCCTGCGTGCGCCCGGTGGCGGTGTCGTACGCCAGCGAGTAGACATGCGTGAGTCCCAGACCGAGCAGGACCGCGACGAGCACGGCCCGGCCGGGTGAGGGCCGACGTCCCAGTCGGATGACCAGCCACAGCAGCAGATAGCCGGCGATGAGCACGAACGGGGTGAGAGCCGTCGCCAGGATCTCGTGGTACGTCGCTTGCTGGACCACCCTGTTCCCGGCCTCGGCATACCGACTGACCAGGTAGGCCACGAGCCCGGCGCCTGCCGCCAAGCCCACCAGGGTGGCACCCAAGCGCTTCGTCACGGGGTTGGGCAGCAGGACCGCGAGCCCCCAGGCGGACAGCAGGACCACGAGCTCGGCCACCGACCGCTGGAACCAGAGCTGGCTGAGACCGGACCGGAAGAAGACGAGGGCCACCGAGACTCCCGCCAGGACGCTGAACGTCATCCACACCGTGCGGGGGTCACGCCAGAGTCTCCCGCGGACCAGACCGACCACACCCGCGCCGTACAACAACCAGCCCACGAGCAATGTCACCGTCATCACCACCTGTGCTGTGGTGGAGATCGTGATGTGCTGGGACTTGAGCGCCGCCTTGGACGTGAGGAAGAAGTCGACGCGCATGGCACCGCTGCTGCCGCCGAAGAGCATGACCTGGGCGAAGACCGTCACGATCAGCAACAGTGCCGTCAACGCGGCCACGGTCTTGTCGAACGTGCGCCTGAACACCAGCTGGACAAGCAGCAGCACCACAGCCCCACACAGGAAGAGCGGCATGAAGGTGGCCTTCGAGCCGGCGAGCGCGAGCAGCGCCAGCGCGAGTGCCAGCCAGGTGAGGCGTCGGGCCAACCTGTCGGGACGCAGGACCTCGAGGATCAGCACGATCGCCGGCAGCGCCATCATGAACCCGTATGCCTGCGAGGGGCTCGAGACGTAGCGCCGGGACAGGAACGGCTCCGTGAACGTCCCCGCGTCGTAGTGCGGCCCCATCAAGGTGAAGACCCCGACGACGAGCAGTGCCGGAGCAATCACCGCAGCGACGGGTCGCCCGGTCAGCCGGAGGGCAGCGGCCGCGAGTCCCAGCACCGTCAGGCCCACCATCGCGACCGGCATGAGCTCGCGGAGCATCAGCGATGACTCCAGCCCGGTTGCCCAGTGGTCGGCCGCCATCTGGGCGTGCACGAACCAGTGGTAGTCGAGGGGCGTCCCGAGCAGGAACGGGATCTCCGGCGGGAAACGGTGCAGCAGCTCCGAGATCAGCGCCTGATGGAACGTCTCGTCGACGCTCGGTGTCTTGTATGGCGCGAGGCTGAGCGGGCGCAGCGGGAAGGCATAGCGCGCAAGCCAGGCAACGGCGTACACCACGACGAGACCGACGGCCCACGAGACGCGGACGTCGACCTTGGCCGTGGGCATCGTCCACGTACGGCGACCGAACGGGGCAGCCACAGACAGCACCAGGACGACGACGGGCACGACGAGGAACAGCTGGGGGACATCGACCCAGACGCTCACGAGGTAGAAGGGGAGCTGCACTCCGAACCCGAAGATGGTGCCCAGAGAGAGGTCCTCGAACCACGTCGGCGGGGTGCCGTCCTCGGTGTGCAGCTGCCGCAGCAGGAGTCGCCAGAGGAACACGCCAGGGATGGCGACCGCCAGCACGAGATAAGCGGCGAAAGTCACGAGGTCGCGGAGCTCCACGTCGCGGTCGTGCAGGATGAGCACGACCGCGAGAACGACCCCCCCGATTGGCAGCCAGGGGCCACTCAAGAATCGTCTGGCCACCATGGGCCCGACCATACCTGACGATTTTCGGCCGACCGGTCACGTGAGTCGGCGGCGCCGAACCACTCCCGCGAGGAGAACCAGAGTGACGCCGGCGGGGACCCCGAGCGCTAACGGCAATATCCCTTCAGCGTTGATGGTCTGCTGTTTCTCGACTGTCAACAGGATCGGGGGGCTGGCCGTGACTGTCCGGCGCGGGTATCGGTCACCGCCACGTACAGCACGAGAGGGCCGCTGTCGACCGCCTGCATGGGCCAGGCCAGCGTCGCTGATCCGTTGGCGGCAAGACGTCGAGGAACTGGCTGCGGCGAGTCGACCAGTCCTCCGGGTCGACGTATGTGCCGGGGTCGCTGCTCAGGACGTTGAGGTGAGCGATGAGCCCGCCCAGCGGCCGACCCGACAGGTTGCGGACCGTCGAGGAGAAGCCGAAGCGGCCCCCAAAGTGACGTGGAGCGCGGTGCGGTCGACCGACACCGACAGCGACTGCGGACGGGAGA
>JBBJMF010000027.1:0-31893 GCA_037719575.1 Nocardioidaceae bacterium | reverse complement strand
CCGCGGGTCAGGAGCGGCACCAGCGTCCGGGAGATCCCGAAGGAAACGCCGACCCCGGGGTAGGTCGTCGACCCGTCCGTGGCCAAGGCGTCGTAGCGGCCGCCGGCGCCGACCGCGCCGAGCGACTCGTAGCCGGTCATGAAGATCTCGAACACCGTCCCTGTGTAGTAGTCGAGGCCGCGAGCGATCCGCAGGTTGGCTTCGACGGCGAGGCCGTCACGTCGTACGTCGGCACAGCCCTCGATGACCGCAGCCAGCTCGCGCAGACCCACGTCGAGCAGCTCGTGTTCGACGCCGAGGGACCGGATCCGGTCGACGAAGCCGGTGTCCGGCGTGACGATGTCGGCGAGCGCGAGGCAGCTGTCGGCCTGCGCGACGGTGAGGCCCGCATGCGCCACCATGGCGGACCCGACCTGGTCGCGAGACTGCTTGTCGAGCTTGTCGGCGAGCCTGATCACCTGCGCCGGGTCTGCCGCACCGACTCCGCGGTAGAAGCCCTCGATCAGCTTGCGGTTGTTGACCTGAAGCCGCAGCGGGGGCAACGGCAGCCCGCCGAGCGCCTCCCCCATCACCTGGGCGATCTCGATGTCGAAGTGGAACGGCAGCTCGTCGCGAGCGACCACGTCGACGTCGGCCTGGGTGAACTCGCGGAACCGCCCTTCCTGTGGGCGCTCCCCGCGCCAGACCTTCTGGATCTGGTAGCGGCGGAACGGGAACTCGAGCCGGCCCGCGTTCTCGAGCACGTACCGGGCGAACGGCACGGTCAGGTCGTAGTGCAGCCCGAGGCCGGAGTCGGACGCGTCGTCGTCGGCCTGCAGCCGTCGCAGGACGTAGACCTCGTTGTCGATCTCCCCCTTCTTCAGCAGCACGTCGAGCGGCTCGACAGCTCGCGTCTCGATGTTGACGAAGCCGTGCAGCTCGAAGACGGTCCGCAGCCGTTCGATGACAGCGAGCTCGACGCCTCGCTGGGCAGGCAGCAGCTCGGGAAACCCGCTCAGCGGGGTGGGTCGGCTCATCCCACGCCCTCTGACGCGCCGACCTCGAGGTATGGCTCGAGGTCTCTGAGGTAGGGGTTGGTGGCACGTTCGCGCCCGATGGTGGTCTGCGGTCCATGACCGGGGAGCACGGCAATCCGGTCGTCGAGCGGCAGCACCTTGGCGGCCAGGCTGCGCAGCATCGTCGGGTGGTCACCTCCCGGCAGGTCCGTGCGTCCGATCGAACCAGCGAACAGCAGGTCGCCGGACCACATGAGCTCCGAGACGGCCTCCGGCCCGTCATAGGCAGAGCGGAACGTCACCGACCCCGGCGTGTGCCCGGGAGTGTGGTCGACGGCCAGGTTGAGACCCGCGATGCTCAGCCGGTCGCCGTCCGCGAGGTCGCGCACCTCCTCTGGCTCCGCGAAGGCATACGTGCCGCCGAGCAGCATTTCGGCAGTCTCGGGTGACATCCCGGTCATCGGGTCGGTGAGCAGGTGTCGGTCGGCCGGGTGGATCCAGGCGGCCGCCTCGTAGGCGCCGGCGACCGGGGCGACGCACCACATGTGGTCGATGTGACCGTGGGTCACAAGCACCGCTGCCGGCCGCAGGCCGTGCTCACGGACAACGTCGGCGACCCCCGTCGCCGCGTCCTTCCCTGGGTCGATGACGACACACTCCTCGCGCGGGCCGAGCGCGACCACGTAGCAGTTGGTGCCCCACGGACCAGCGGGGAAGGCGGCGACAAGCACAAAACGGTCCTTCCACTAGCCTGGTCTCACGGTGCTGGCAGCCTACCGGCCGCCTGCGGTTGCGCCGTGCCCTGCTCCTAGACTGTGCCACCGGTCAAGCGTCGGACGGCACGTCGGAGGTAGTCGTGATCACGGAGAAGCAGCGTCGCCGGGCGCTGGCGCGCGCGAAGTGGGAACGCCAGCAGGCGCGCCGAACTGCCGCGGAGCGGCGGGCCCGGGTGCTGCGCATCATCGGGGGTGCGGCCCTCACCGTCGTCGTCATCGCGCTCGTCGGCTGGGGCGGGGTGCAGATCTTCACGAACGACTCGAACACGCCGGGTCAGACTCCCACGGACTTCCCCAGCTTCTTGACGCCGTCGGACACTCGGGTCGTCACCAGCTTCGTCCCGCCAACGTCTCCGACAGCGACACCAACCCCGACGACGGGGGGCGCGACGACGCGCAGCGCCACCTCGACGACGGGGGGCGCGACGACACGCAGCGCCACCTCGCCGCCGGCCAGCACGGCCTCGACCGGGACGAGCACCTCGTGACCGAGCCGGACGAGACTCGCCCGGCAGCGCCGGCACCCATTCCCACGCCGGCCGCCCTGGCGGCACGCGAGCACGCCACCGCGGAGGCTCGGCACCGGAGCGGCGGACCGCAGCAGTTCGGTCGGGTCGACGACGACGGCACCGTCCATGTCAGAACCCGCGACGGGGAACGTCAGGTCGGCCAGTGGCCACAAGGTGACCCCGACGCCGCGCTGGCGTTCTACGGCAAGCGCTTCGACGGCCTCGAGGTGGAGGTCGACCTGCTCGTGCGACGCGTCGATGCCGGTGCTTTGTCGCCCGAGGACGCGTCGTCTGCGGTGTCCAAGCTCAAGCAGACCGTCACCGAGGCCCAGGCTGTCGGCGACCTCGACTCACTCATCGACCGGCTCGACGCGCTCGCGCCGCTGATCGCCGAGCGCCGGGCCACCCGGCGGGCGGAGCGCGCGGCCAGGGCCGTCGATGTCACCCGACAGAAGGAGCAGATCGCCGCCGAGGCCGAGCAGCTCGCGGCGGGCAACGACTGGCGCGGCGGCGCGATCCGGTTGCGCGACCTGCTTCAGACGTGGAAGGCGCTTCCCCGACTCGACAAGTCGACCGACGACGCCCTCTGGCACCGGTTCTCCACATCGCGTACGACGTACTCGAGACGCCGCAAGCAGCACTTCGCCGAGCTGGGCGCGAAGCACGACGACGCGCGCCGAGCCAAGGAGCAGCTGATCAGCGAGGCGGAAGCGCTCTCCGCGTCGACCGACTGGGGCGCCACGTCAGGGGCCTACCGCGAGCTGATGACCCGGTGGAAGGCCGCCGGCCCCGCGAGCAAGGATGTCGACGAGGCCCTGTGGAGGCGGTTTCGCGGCGCCCAGAATGTGTTCTTCGAGGCCCGAGATGCCGAAGGCTCGAAGAGCGCCTCCGAGCTCGCGGCGAACGCCGAGGTCAAGCGGGGATTGCTCGAAGAGGGGGAGAAGCTGCTCCCGGTCACGGACGCGAAGTCCGCCCGCAACGCGTTCCGAGTGATCGCCGAGAGGTGGGACGCCGCCGGAAAGGTGCCGCGTGCCGAGGTCCGCGACCTCGAGAACCGTTTCAAGGCGGTCGAGACGACGATCCGGGACGCGGATGACGACAGGTGGCGGCGGAGCAACCCCGAGGTGCACGCGCGCGCGTCGGAGACGGTGCGCAAGCTCGAGTCCGCCCTGGAGTCCCTCCGGGCCGATCTGGCCGGAGCGCAGACGACGGGGAACCCGAGGCAGGTGGCCGAGCTGCAGGCAGCCATCGAGGCACGTCAGCTGTGGCTGGACCAGGCCCGTCGGTCGCAGTCGGAGTTCCGCCCCTGACGGTCGCATAGGGTGACGGGGTGGCAAAGTCATCGCGGTCCTCCAGGGAGGACGCCCGGCGGGCGCGGGTCGAAGAGCTACGCCGCGCCCAACAAGCCCAAGAGCGCCGTCGCACGCTCATCGTCGTCGGCATCCTCGGCGTTGTCATCGTTGCGGTGATCGTGGCGGTCACCTTCGCCCTCGTCCAGCGCGCCGGGTCGTCCGACGACCAGATCATCCCCGCGGCGGTGGTCGGGTCCAGAACCGCTCAACAACCTCCGGCGAAGGTACCGAACACGACGGGCGTGAAGGGCGTGCTGGCGTGGGACACCAAGGGGTACCCCGCGGCGGGCACACCAGGCCCCGACACCCTGGAGAACGGCCACGTCGAAGGTCCGGTGACGTACGCCGTGGTCCCGCCCGTCGGCGGCCCGCACAGCGCAATCTGGATGAATGCCGGCGTCTACACGTCGCCGATCCCGCCGGAGCGAGCCGTCCACAACCTCGAGCACGGTGCCGTCTGGATCACCTACGACCCCGACCTGCCGGCCGCCCAGGTGAGCGCGCTGACCGACTTCGTGAAGAAGCAGAGCATGATTCCCGAAGGAAAGACGGCATCCGGAGAGGACCAGGCGAACCGGTTCGTCGACCTCAGCCCCTGGAACAGCAACAACCTTCCGTCGCCGATCGTGATCAGCTCCTGGGGCTACCAGCTGCGCGTCCAGAGCCCGACCGACCCGCGCCTGCAGCAGTTCGTCGACACGTTCCGCAACAACGAGACCTACAGCCCCGAGTTCGGCTCCCCCGTCGACGGCATCCCCGTCGAGACCGGTGGCCGGGCAGCGTCCAACGGGTCCGCCAAGCCCAACCCGCCCGGCGTCGGCACCAGCCAGTAGGTTTCACCGGGTCTTGCGGCGGCGCACACTGTGCCCCTCAGTTCGTCAGGCGGAAGGCGTCGAAGACGCCGGTGACGGTGCGCACCGCCTTGAGCACGTGGCTCAGGTGGGCAACGTCACCCATCTCGAACGTGAACCTGCCCTGGGTGACCCGGTCGCGGTTGGTCGTGACCGACGCCGACAAGATGTTGACGTGCAGGTCGCTGAGCACGCGGGTGATGTCGCTGAGCAGGCCCGCTCGGTCGAGACCCTCCACCTGGATCGCCACCAGGAACATGGACTGCGCGGTGGGTGCCCACTCGACCTCGACGAGCCGACCCGGCTGCGACTTGAGGCTCTTCATGTTCGTGCACGCGACGCGGTGGACCGACACTCCCTGCCCCGTCGTGACGAAGCCCATGATGTCGTCTCCCGGAACCGGTGTGCAGCATCTCGCCAGTTTGGTGAGCACGTCGGACACGCCCTTGACGATGACCCCGGAGTCGCCGCGCGCCACCCTGCGACGGGTCGGGCTGTCGGTCGTGACGGCCACGGTCTCGGCCGCCTCGTCGGCCACGGCCTGGGCGCCGCCGAACGTCTCGAGGATGCGTCGTACGACGGACTGTGCCGTCGTGTTGCCCTCCCCAACGGCGGCGTACAACGCCGTGACGTCGGGGTGGTTGAGGTCGGACGCGACGGCCGAGAGCGTCTCGTGAGTCAGCATCCGCTGCAGGGGAAGGCCCTCGCGACGCATCAGCCGGGCGAGGCTCTCCTTGCCGCGCTCGATCGCCTCCTCGCGACGCTCCTTGGTGAAGAACTGCTTGATCTTGTTGCGCGCGCGGGGGCTCTTGACGAACATCATCCAGTCGCGGCTGGGGCCGGCGTTCGGTGACTTCGAGGTGAACACCTCCACGACGTCGCCGTTGTCGAGCTGGGACTCCAGCGCGACTAGCCGCCCGTTGACACGCGCGCCGATACATCGGTGGCCGACCTCGGTATGGATCGCGTAGGCGAAGTCGACAGGAGTCGACCCGGTCGGCAGGGAGACGACCTCACCGCGGGGGGTGAAGACGTAAACCTCGGCCGAGCTGATCTCGAAGCGCAACGAGTCCAGGAACTCGCTCGGGTCCTGGGTCTCCTTCTGCCAGTCCATCAGCTGGCGCACCCACGCCATATCGGCGCTTGCCGACTTCCCGCTCGCCAGCGTCTTGTCGGTGTCTGCTCCGCTGTTGCTGTCCTCCTTGTACTTCCAGTGCGCCGCGACGCCGTAGTCAGCCCGTCGGTGCATGCCGTACGTGCGGATCTGCACCTCGACCGGGTTGCCGCCGGGGCCGATCACGGTCGTGTGCAGCGACTGGTACATGTTGAACTTCGGCATGGCCACGAAGTCCTTGAAACGCCCGGGCACCGGGTTCCAGCGGGCATGGAGCACGCCGAGGACCGCGTAGCAGTCCCGCAGCGACTCCGTAAGGATGCGGATGCCGACCAGGTCGTAGATGTCGGTGAACGCCCGACCGCGCACGATCATCTTCTGGTAGATCGAGTAGTAGTGCTTCGGGCGACCGGTCACGCTCGCCTTGATCTTCGACGCCCGCACGTCGGACTGGACGGCGTCGATGACGGTGGCCAGGAACTCGTCGCGCGCCGGCGCGCGCTCCGCCACCAGCCGGACGATCTCGTCGTAGACCTTGGGGTGGAGCGCGGCGAACGCGAGGTCCTCGAGCTCCCACTTGATCGTGTTCATGCCCAGCCGGTGCGCCAGCGGGGCGTAGATCTGGAGGGTCTCGTTGGCGATCCGCTCCTGCTTGTCGATCCGCAGGAAGCGCAGCGTCCGCATGTTGTGCAGCCGGTCGGCGAGCTTGATGACGAGGACCCGGATGTCCTTGCTCATCGCGACGACCATCTTGCGCATCGTCTCGGCCTTCGCGGCGTCGCCGTACTTGACCTTGTCGAGCTTCGTCAGGCCGTCGACGAGGAGCGCCACCTCGTCGCCGAAGTCGGTGGTGAGCTGGGCCAGCGTGTACGACGTGTCCTCGACCGTGTCGTGCAGCAGCGCGGCGCACAGCGTGGTCGGGGTCATGCCGAGCTCGGCCAGGATGCTCGTCACGGCGAGCGGATGGGTGATGTAAGGGTCGCCGCTGTCGCGGGTCTGGCCGCGGTGGTAGCGCTCCGCGGTGAGGTAGGCCCTCTCGACGATCGCCAGGTCGGCCTTGGGGTGGGTGGCGCGCACCACCTTGAAGAGCGGCTCGAGGACCGGGTCGCCGGACTGTGCCCGCCCGATCCGCGCGAGCCGCGCCCGCATCCGCTGGCTGGGCGCGGCGGAGCTCTCCGCGGCCGCCGGTTTCTCCGGCGGCGAGATCACGTCGTCCGGCACGCACACCCCGCTGGTCTCTCGCTGGACATCCAGTCTACGCAGCGCCCCCACCTCTGCCGATTCGTTCGGGGGGTCAGACGGTCGTCAGGGCGACGAGGGGTACGTCGTCCAGGCGGCCGCGGCCGCCGAGGAAGCCGAGCTCGATCAGCACCGCCACCGCGGCCACCGTGGCGCCGGCCCGGCTGACGAGCCGCGTCGTGGCCGCCACGGTCCCACCGGTCGCCAGCACGTCGTCGATGACCAGGACGCGGTCACCGGATCCGAAGGCGTCGCGGTGGATCTCGAGGGTCGCCTCGCCGTACTCGAGGGCATAGGACTGCCCCAGCGTCTCACCAGGCAGCTTCCCCGCCTTGCGGACCGGCACGAAACCGACCCCGAGAGCCACCGCCACCGGCGCCGCCAGGATGAACCCGCGGGCCTCGACGCCTGCCACCTTGTCGACGACCACTCGTCCCGTCTCGTCGCGCCCAGCACGTGCGAGTGCCTCTACGACCTCGACGAACGCCGAGTGGTCGGCGAGCAGCGCCGAGATGTCCTTGAAGACCACGCCCGGCTCCGGGAAGTCGGGCACGTCACGGACGAGAGAGAGCCAGCGGGGCGGCGGCTTGGCGGGCTCCGCGCCCGGCATCAGCGCTTTCCGCGCTTGCTGCGCGGCTGACGCTGGGGCTGCGCGCGCTTGGCCGCCGTGTTGCTCATGGGTCTCGTCACGGGTGGGCGCGCGGGCCGGGTCGAGGACGGCCGCCGGCCCGGGACTGGTGGCACCTCGGTCTCCTGGTCGTCCGCCTCCGGCGCGTCCACGTCGTCTCGCTCGGAGCCCAGCACCGACACCTCCGGGGCGGCGACCCCCACGGCCGTCGACCCCCCGACGGTCGTCGTTTCACGCCTCGAGCCCGCCCGCACCGGCGCCACCTCAGGGTGGTGGCGGCTGGCGACCCGCTTCGCCTGCGCGACCATCGCCGGCTCACGCATCTTGAGCTGCGCCAGCAGCGGTGTCGCGATGAAGATCGACGAGTAGGCGCCGGCGGCCATGCCGACGAACAATGCCAGCGCCAGGTCCTTGAGTGGCCCGGAGCCGAGCTGGAACGTGCCGACGTACAGGATCGCGCCGACGGGGAGGAGCGCGGCGATCGAGGTGTTGATCGACCGCACCAAGGTCTGGTTGACGGCGAGGTTGGCCGCCGCGGCGTAGGTACGACGTGTCGAGGACGCGATGCCCTTGGTGTTCTCGCGCACCTTGTCGAAGACGACGACCGTGTCGTAGAGGGAGTACCCGAGGATCGTCAGCAGGCCGGTGACGGTGGCCGGGGTGACCTCGAACCCCGTCAGGGCATAGACCCCGATGGTGATCACCAGGTCGTGTGCCAGCGCGACCATGCCGGCCACCGACATCCGCCATTCCCGGAAGTAGGCCCAGATGAACAGCACGACCAGGACCACGAACACGATCAGCCCGGTGAGCGCCTTCCGGGCGATCGCCGACCCCCACGTCGGTCCGATGACCGTCGAGTTGATCTCGGTGGCGCCCGATGCCTGCCGGATGGCGGTGCCTACCTCCTGCTTCTGCCCTAGAGTCAGGGGCTTGACGTCGATGCGGATCGCCCGGTCGCCGGACACCACGACGACGGGTGACTGCGCCGGGTCGAGGTTGGTTGCCACGACCGCGTCCGCGATCGGCTCCACCTTCGAGGACAGGTCGGTGCCGCTCGGGAACTGGGCGTTGTACTCGACGCCGCCCTTGAACTCGATCCCGTAGTTGAGGCCCCGGAATCCTAACGCGAGGATCGCTACCAGGACGATCAGGCCGGAGACGACGTACCAGGTCCTCCACCGCCCGACGAAGTCGATGGAGACGTCGCCACGGTAGAGCCGCGCACCGATCGTGCCGAGCCTCGACATCAGGTTTCCCCCCGCACCGGGCGGGCTCTCGGCTTCAACGGCGGCATCCCGAGGTGCTGGCGGTCCAAACCGGAGAGCTTGTGTCCCTGGCCGAAGAACTTGGTGCGTGCCAACAGTGTCACCAGGGGCTTGGTGAAGAAGAACACCACGAACACGTCGATGAAGGTGATGAGGCCGAGCGCGAACGCGAAGCCCTTGACCACGCCGATCGCGAAGATGAAGAGCACCAGCGCGGCCAGCATCGACACCGAGTCCGCGGCGAGGATCGTGCTCCGCGCGCGCACCCACCCGGTCTCGACGGAGGTGCGCAGGGTCTTGCCGTCGCGCACCTCGTCACGCAGGCGTTCGAAGTAGACGATGAACGAGTCCGCGGTGATACCCACCGCAACGATCAGGCCGGCGATGCCGGGAAGGGTCAGCGTGAAGCCGTAGGCGTGGCCGAGCAGGAGGACGCTCGCGTAGGTGATCAGTCCGGCGACGAGCAGGGACGAGATGACGACGAACGCCAGCGCCCGGTAGTAGAAGATGCAGTACGCGACCACGAGGATCAGCCCGACGATACCCGCGACGATGCCCGCGTCGAGCTGGCCGCTCGCGAGCTCCGGCCCCTGAGTCGTGGTGTCCTGGAGGGTGAACGAGAGCGGCAGGGCGCCGTACTTGAGCGCATTGGCCAAACTGGCCGCCGACGACTGGGTGAACGGGTTGCTCGTGCTGCCGGTGATGACTGCCTCGCCCCCGACGATCGGTTGCTGGTTGGTCGGCGCCGACAGGACATCGCCGTCCAGGACGATCGCCATCTGCTCCCCCGCGTTGGGGCTCGACGTGTTGGTCACCGCGATCTTGGTCGTCGCATCGGCGAACGCCTTCCCGCCGGCACTGGTGAACGAGAGCGTCACGGCATACGCGACCTGTCCCTGCGGGATGCCCGACGAGGCGCCGTCGACATCGGTGCCCTCGACGACCGCCGGGCCCAGGAGGTAGCGCGCGCCCTTGTCGTCACAGGAGATCAGCGGCTGGCTCGGCACGTCGAGCTGCTTGGTCGTCGTGCGGCCTGACGCCGGGCACTGGTAGGTCGCGGCGTCCTGCAGCCATTGCTGTGGCGGGCTCTTCACCCAGGCGTACGGGTCGTCGATCTGTAGCAGGTTGGGCGGCTGGAGGGCCTCCGGCGGGAGCACCGAGAAGCTGTCCGTGGACGGGGTAGGGGTCGGGGTGGTCGGTGTTGTCGGGGCGGTGGGTGTCGTCGGGGCGGTGGGGGTCGACGTTGAGGTCGCCGTGCCCGTCGGGGTGGTCGGGGCGGTGGGCGTCGTCGGTCCCGCCCCCCGCGGCACCGCGCCTCGGTCGAGCTGGCGTGGCGCCGGGCGGTTCTTGCCGGCCGACGTCGTGTCGCTGCCAGGAGCGAGCGTGGGTCCGGTGGAGGAGCTCGTCGGCGGCGTCGGGGTCGACGGCGAGCCAGGGGGTGTGCCGGTAGGCGTCGTCCCCGTCGGTGTGCTGGTCGGTGAGCTTGTCGGTGACGTCGAGGTCGGCGAGGGCGTCGTGGGCTGGGTAGGTGTGGTGGGCGGGTAGACCGCCGCCACGATCCGGAACCGGAGCTGGGCGGTCTCGCCGACGGTCTGCGCGAGGTCGCTGTCGACCTTGCCGGGGATCTCGACGATCACGATGTCGCTGCCCTGGGTCGTGACCTCGGCTTCCGACACACCCGCACCGTTCACCCGCGAGCTGATGATGTCGACGGCTTGGGTGAGCTTGTCGCTGGTCACGGTGCCGCCGATGGACTGCGCCTGCAGCGTGATGCGCGTCCCGCCCTGGAGGTCGAGCCCGAGCTTGGGCTTCCAGTTCCCGAGCGCTGCGACGGCGAGGTACATCACGCCGATCACCACCGCGAAGATCAGCAAGGTTCGCGTCGGCCTCGACGCTCTCGTCGCCACGTCAGCTCTTTCCGGCGTCGTCGTCGCCCGAAGTCTCCCCGGGGAGCCTTGGTACGTCGTCGTCGGCGTCGTCCGCGACTGGCGACGGGCGGTCGGTGATGATCTGGGTCACCGCACCGCGATGGACCCGCACGACGATGCCGGGAGCCAGCTCGACCTGGGCCACCTCGTCCACGACGTCGACAAGGACCCCGAAGAGGCCACTCGACAGCATGACCTCGTCCCCGGGCGACAGCGCCGACTGGAGCTCAGCCGTCGCACGCGCACGCTTGCGCGCCGGCCGAATCAGGAGGAGGTAGCCCACAACGACCAGGAGCACCAGCGGCAGGTACGCCTCGAGCTGGCTCGCATCCACGCGGAAACTCCTCCGTACCGACGACATGACAGGGAGCCGTCGCAAGAACGGCCAAAGGGCGAGTGTAACCGTAGCCGAACCACCCTCCTGGCTACAGTCGGCTGCTGGCTCTCGGCCCGACGGCCGACCGTGCTTGGGCCTTACTCCTCGACGGCGAAGAGCGGGGTCTGATCGGTGAACGGTGCGGTCGAGGGTGCCCGCAGCCCGAGGTGCGCCCACGCGGCCGGTGTGGCTACCCGGCCCCGGGAGGTGCGAGCCAGGTAGCCCGAGCGCACCAGGAACGGCTCGGCGACCTCTTCCACTGTCTCCCGCTCCTCGCCTACCGCGACGGCCAGCGTGCCGAGCCCCACCGGTCCCCCGCCGAAGCGTCGGCAGAGCGCATCGAGGACGCCCAGGTCGAGCCGGTCGAGGCCCTGCTCGTCGACCTCGAAGAGCGCCAGCGCGTCGCGTGCCAGCACCCGCGTCACCACGCCGTCGGCGCGCACCTGGGCGAAGTCGCGGACCCGGCGCAGCAGCCGGTTCGCGATGCGTGGGGTGCCGCGCGACCGCGAGGCGATCTCCGTGGCACCGGGTTCGTCGACAGTCACCTTGAGCAGATTGGCGGAGCGGACGACGATCTTGCGCAGCTCGTCGGGCTCGTAGAACTCCAGGTGGGCCGTGAACCCGAACCTGTCCCGCAGCGGACCGGGCAGCAGGCCCGCGCGGGTGGTGGCACCTACCAGCGTGAACGGCGGAATCTCGAGCGGGATCGCGGTCGCGCCTGGCCCCTTGCCGACGATCACGTCGACCCGGAAGTCCTCCATCGCGAGGTAGAGCATCTCCTCCGCCGGGCGCGACATCCGGTGGATCTCGTCGAGAAACAGCACGTCGCCCTCGTTGAGTCCGGACAGGATCGCCGCCAGGTCACCCGCATGCTGGATGGCGGGCCCGCTGGTGATGCGCATCGGGGTGCCCATCTCGTGGGCGATGATCATGGCGATCGTCGTCTTGCCGAGCCCGGGAGGACCCGACAGCAGGACGTGGTCGGGCGTCCGACCGCGCCCGAGCGCCGCCGCCAGCACCAGGCCGAGCTGCTCGCGCACCCGTTCCTGGCCGATGATCTCGTCGAGGCTCCGCGGACGCAGCGCCGCCTCGACAGCCCGCTCGTCACCGCTGGCTTCCGCCTCCAGCAACCGGTCGTCGTACGTCATGTTGCTCAGGCCCTCGACAGCGAGCGAAGGGCCGCCCGCAGCAGGTCGGGGGTGGGGACCGGGCCGCCCGCGGCTACCGCGTCGTCGGCCAGCGGGGCAACGGAGTCGAGCGCCTCGTCGGCCTCTCGCGCTGACCAGCCGAGGCCGATCAGCGCACCGCGGACCGTGTCGCGCCATCCGTCATGAGCCGAGGTGGCGCGGCGCTCGCCCAGGACGGTCACCCCCGTCGGCGCGCCGATCCGGTCCTTGAGCTCGAGCACGATCCGCTGGGCGCCCTTGCGGCCGATGCCGGGCACCTTGCAGAGCGAGACGAGGTCGTCGGTCCTGACCGCGCGCCGGATCTCGTCGGGGCCGTGGACCGCCAGCATGGCCTGGGCCAGCCGGGGTCCGACGCCGCTTGCCGTCTGCAGCGTCTCGAACAGCGACCGCTCGTCTGGCTCGAGGAACCCGAAGAGCGTGAGGGAGTCCTCCCGGACGACCATCGAGGTCGCGAGCGACGTCTCCGCGCCGACCCGGAGGGTTGCCAGCGTCGCTGGCGTGCACAGCACCTGGATGCCGACCCCTCCGACCTCGACGACTGCCGAGTCGACGAGCACCGAGGCGACCATGCCACGCACGAACGCGATCATGGCGCCGAAGCCACCGCGCTCGCGAGCCTGGCCGCTGTTGCTGCCGCTGCTGCCGCCGTCGCCTGCCGGAGTCGGGCATCCGCACCACCACGCCAGATGTGACAGATGGCAAGCGCGAGAGCGTCCGCCGCATCGGCCGGCGTGGGACGCTCGCTGAGCTTCAGCAGCCGGGTCACCATCGCGGCGACCTGTGCCTTGTCGGCGCGGCCGCTTCCGGTGACCGCAGCCTTGACCTCGCTCGGGGTGTGCAGGGCCACCGGGAGCCTGCGACGGGCCGCCGCCGCGATCGCCACGCCGGACACCTGCGCGGTGCCCATGACCGTGCGCACGTTGTGCTGGGAGAACACCCGTTCCACGGCGACGGCGTCGGGATGGTAGGTGTCGAGCCAGGACTCGATCCGGTCCCAGATGATGACGAGCCGGGGCCCGAGCTCGGCGCCCGACGGAGTGCGGACGACGTCGACCGCGACCGCCCGCAAGGCGCCGCCGACCCCGCCTTCCACAACTCCGAGCCCACACCTGGTCAGCCCGGGGTCGATGCCCAGCACCCGCACAGCGCCTCCTGGTTGAGCCCGCCACCGGCAGCACTCGCTGACTCGGCGAACAGGTGTTCGACCAGCCAAACCTAGCGCCGCCTAGCGACGTACCGGCGACCGACGCGCCGGATCCGCATGGCCGCGCGGCCTGGGTGTTCCCGCGGCTGACCAACCCAGGTAGCGCGCTCAGCCACCAGATCGGCGCGTCGCCCAAAGGGCCGTCTGGGTGGTGCACCACCCAAGTCGCCCCCAAGCCACCCAAACTTGAGTGGCTTGGGGGCCCTCTGGGTGGTGCACCACCCAAACACCCGGCCGTGCGAGGTCAGTCCTCGTCGTCGAGCTCGGCCATGACGTCGTCGGGGATGTCGAAGTTGCCGAACACGTTCTGCACGTCGTCGGAGTCCTCGAGTGCCTCGATCAGCCGGAAGATCCGGGTGGCGCCGGGCTTGTCCACCTCGACGGTCACACTCGGCACGAACGACGCCTCGGCGGACTCGTAGTCGATACCGTCGGCCTGCAGAGCTGAGCGTACGGCGACCAGATCGGTCGGCTCCGAGATGACCTCGAAGGCCTCCCCCAGGTCGTTGACCTCCTCAGCCCCCGCCTCGAGCACGGCCCCCAGGACGTCATCCTCGGTCGTCGAGGCACGCTCCTCCTGCTCCTTCGGCACGATCACCACACCCTTGCGGGTGAACATGTAGGACACCGAACCGGCGTCGGCCATCGAACCGCCGCCGCGGGTCATCGCCGTACGCACATCGCCGGCGGCGCGGTTGCGGTTGTCGGTCAGGCACTCGATCAGCAGCGCGACACCGCCGGGCGCGTAGCCCTCGTACATGATCGTCTGCCAGTCCGCGCCGCCCGCCTCGAGTCCCGAGCCGCGCTTGACGGCGCGGTCGATGTTGTCGCCCGGCACCGATGTCCGCTTCGCCTTCTGGATGGCGTCGTACAGCGTGGGGTTCCCGGCGGGGTCACCTCCACCGGTGCGCGCGGCGACCTCGATGTTCTTGATGAGCTTGGCGAACAGCTTGCCGCGTCTGGCGTCGACGACCGCCTTCTTGTGCTTCGTCGTCGCCCATTTGGAGTGGCCGGACATGCGTGCTGGTGCTCCTCGAGTCTCAGCTGTGCCTGCGGACAGGTCGGCTAGGTGGTGACCAGGTCGACGAAGTACCGGTGCACCCGGTCGTCGCCCGAGATCTCGGGATGGAACGACGTGGCCATCACCCGCCCCTGTCGGACGGCGACGATCCTACCGGTGGACGTCTCCGGCCCGCCGGATGCGACCCTGGCGAGCACCTCGACGCCGGCGCCCACCTCCTCCACCCATGGCGCCCGGATGAAGACAGCATGCAGCGGGGTGGCGAGACCGACGAGGTCGACGTCGGTCTCGAAGGAGTCGACCTGCCGTCCGAAGGCGTTGCGGCGTACGGCGACATCGAGCCCGCCGAACGTGCCCTGCTCCTGGGCGCCGCCAACCAGGCGGTCCGCCAGCATGATCATCCCCGCACACGTGCCGAGGGCCGGCATCCCCGCCGAGAGGCGTTCGCGGATCGGCTCGAGCAGGTCGAAGATGCGCGCCAGCCGGACGATCGTGGTCGACTCCCCGCCCGGGATCACCAGGGCGTCGAGCGTGGCCAGCTCGGCAGGTCGTCGTACCGGACGGGCATCCGCACCACAGCCGGCGAGCATCTGGAGGTGCTCCCGGACGTCCCCCTGCAGCGCCAGGACTCCGACGACCGGCTGCTCACTCGCCCCGGCGCTGCCAGACAACCGACGCCTCGATTCGACCCTCATCGAAGACCGCAGGAATCCCCTGAGCAGTGAGAGCTTCGAGCACCTCGTCCAGGAGAGAGTCGCCAGGCGCGACGTTGGCCGAGCCGCCGTGCCAGAGGTTGATCTCGAGCATGCCGTGCTCGACCGCATGCCAGACGTCGGGATGAGTGAAGTAGGCGATCCCCCGCGGGTCGCTGCCCGCAGCCGTGCGGCGCTCGAGCTCCTCCGCGGCCGCCCAGTGGTCGTCGACGGCTTCGAGTACGGCGACTCCCTGTCCTCTCAGCTCCGTGAACGCGCGCTGCAGCCGCTCGAAGCCCGTGGGGGACGGCCAGCCGGGGCTCGACTCGGCGAGCTCCCGCTGCGCTGAGGAGACCAGCTCCTCCGACATGGCGGCGGCGGCATCCCGGTCACGCTCCTCGGCCAGCGCGGCGTCGTACACCTCGGCCCTGATCTCGGAGTCCGAGCGATAGCCCGACCACACCTGGCATCGCGCGAACGTGCGCAGCTGCGCCAGCCGACCGGCCTTTCCCAGGCTCCCGATGGCCATCATCAGCGCCATCCGTGATGCGTGGACGTCACCAGCCGCGCTCGGCAAGGCGATGGGGCTGCGGGATCTCGTCGACGTTGATGCCGACCATGGCCTCGCCGAGCCCGCGCGACACCTTGGCGATCACGTCGGGGTCGTCGAAGAACGTGGTGGCCTTGACGATCGCCGCGGCGCGCTCCGCCGGGTTGCCGGCCTTGAAGATGCCCGACCCGACAAACACGCCCTCGGCGCCGATTTGCATCATCATCGCCGCATCCGCGGGCGTCGCGATGCCACCGGCGGTGAACAGCACGACGGGCAGCCTGCCGGCAGCCGCGACCTCCTTGACCAGGTCGTACGGTGCCTGCAGGTCCTTGGCGGCGTGGTACATCTCGTCCTCACTCATCGAGGACAGCCGCCGTATCTCGCCACGGATCGACCGCATGTGGGTGGTGGCGTTGGACACGTCGCCGGTGCCGGCCTCGCCCTTCGACCGGATCATCGCGGCACCTTCGCTGATCCGGCGCAGGGCCTCGCCGAGGTTCGTCGCACCGCACACGAACGGCACCGTGAACTGCCACTTGTCGATGTGGTGCGCGTAGTCGGCGGGGGTGAGCACCTCGGACTCGTCGACGTAGTCGACGCCGAGGCTCTGCAGCACCTGCGCCTCGACGAAGTGCCCGATCCGCGCCTTCGCCATCACCGGGATGGACACCGCGCCGATGATGCTGTCGATCATGTCGGGGTCGCTCATCCGCGACACGCCGCCCTGAGCCCGGATGTCGGCGGGGACCCGCTCGAGGGCCATCACCGCGACGGCACCGGCGTCCTCCGCGATCTTGGCCTGGTCGGCCGTGACGACGTCCATGATCACGCCGCCCTTGAGCATCTCGGCCATGCCGCGCTTGACCTTGGCCGTGCCGGTGGACGTCGGGGTCTGCTGGCTGTTCTCTGCGCTCACGTGTCTGCCCTCTCGGTCTGAACGGGGCCGTCGAGCCCTTTCATCGTCGGCGCCGGTCGGGCGCCAGGGTTGCTGCAGCTCCCAGTCTGCCAGAAATCGGTACTGCAACTAAGATCCAATTCGATGGCACTACCTAGTACCAGTTCGGGCCAGCCCCGTCCGACCGGGACCACACCCGCGGTCGCGAGCGATCTGCTCGTCGAGATCCGCCGCGACGTGCGCGTCCCGCTGCACCGGCAGATCGAGACGTCGATACGCAACGGAGTCCGCTCCGGACGGCTCCGGCTCGGGACCGCCCTGCCCTCCTCGCGTGGGCTGGCCGCCGTCCTCGGGGTGTCGCGCGGTGTTGTGGTCGAGGCGTACGAGCAGCTGGTGGCGGAGGGCTACCTGACGAGTCGCCCGGGCGGCTACACGCAGGTCGCCATCGGTCCCGAGCCGGACCCCGCCCCTGCTTCTCCGGCCCCCGCCGCGGCGCCGCTCATCGACTTCCGGTACGGCCGCGGAGACGCCTCGCACTTCCCGCGGACGGCGTGGCTGCGCTCGGTCCGCCGGGTGCTGCTCGAGACGCCCAGTGACCGGTTCGGCTCTCTGACCGGTCGTGGAGCGCCGGAGCTGCATGCCGCGCTCGCCGACTACCTGAACCGGGCGCGGGGTACGTCGGCGCAGCCCGGCAACGTGGTGATCTGCAACGGCTTCGCCCAGGGCATCGCGCTGCTCTTGCAGGTGCTCGCCGAGTCCGGTGCCCGGCGGGTGGTGGTCGAAGACCCGTCGTCGGTCGAGGACGCCCGGCAGATCGCCGTGTCCGCCGGCCTCGACGTCGTCGGAGTGCCAGTGGGACCGGACGGCATCGAGGTGGCGGAGCTCCAGGGCACCGGCGCCGATGCGGTGATCCTCACCCCGGCACACCAGTGGCCGACGGGTGCGGTGCTCTCGCCCGATGCGCGGTCGGCGGTGCTCCGCTGGGCGGAGGAGCGCGGAGCCCTCGTCATCGAGGACGACTACGACGCGGAGTACCGCTACGACCGGGCGCCCATCGGCGCGATGCAGGGCATCGCCCCGAACCAGGTGGTCTACGCGGGCACCGCGAGCAAGACCCTGGCACCCGGACTCCGGCTCGGCTGGCTCGTCCTCCCCCCACCGCTCGTGGACGGGGTCGCCCGGGCCAAGATGGCAGCCGACCGTGGCTCGGCCATCCTCGACCAGCTGACCTTCGCGGACTTCCTGACCCGCGGGGAGTTCGACCGCCACCTCCGGCGGATGCGGCCGATCTACCGGCGTCGGCGCGACGCCCTGCTCGGTGCGCTCGGCGAGCGCCTCCCCGACTTCCGTCCGACCGGCGTTTCGGCGGGGTTCCACCTCGTGGCGTGGTTGCCGCCGGACCTCGACGAGCCCGCGCTCGTGGCAGCGGCGGCGCGTCGCGGCGTCGGCGTCTACGGCATCTCCCCCTTCCGGGGCGGGCATCGCGGCGACCAGGGTCTGATCTTCGGCTACGCCGGGTTGGACGAGGACACGGTCAGGAAGGGAGTGGACATCCTCGCGAGCGTGGTCGCCGACCTTCGCGGCGACCGCTCCGCCTAGCGCCGCGTGGCCCCGCCCCCGCCGAAGGAGAAAGCCCCAGGGACTTCGCAACATCGAGGGCCGGGCGCTAACGTGCGGGCGTGTTCACCGACATGCGAACCATCTGGACCAGCCGGCTGAGGCCGCGATCGTCGACGAACTGTCTCGGCTGGCGCCTGATCACGTGGTCGAGCCTCTGGCGGTGAAACGGTCGCGAGGCTGCTGCTCACTCCCGACCACGGACATACCCTCTCCACCTCGACAGCACCGACGAGGAAACCTGGTGCCGAGTCATCGCTGAGTTCGCCGACCTTCAGCGTCAGGTCGCTGACGGAGGCGACGATCTGCTTGCCGCGGGCCCGGCGCCCCTTCTGCCGCCCGCGGCCGCCGACCACGTCGAGCACCACGTCGAACGAATGCGCCACCTCCCTCCCGCCGACCTCGGGTACGTCACTCCCGAGCTGGCCGAGCGCGTGCTGCGGGCGCTTCCCGCATTGCGCGCGACAGCAGGGCGAATGGCGGCTGTCGCGCCCGCGCTCGCTTCGATCGAGCACAACGACCTGCACCAGAACAACGTGTTCATCCCCCGACCGGAGCTCGCTGAGACCCCTGACATCAAGATCCGACATTGAGGCGGCCCAGGCCACTCACATGTCGGATCCTTGCAGGGGACCACGGTCGTCGAAGTCGATCATGGCGGGGACCGCCGCCCGGCCGGCGAGATGGAACCAGCGCACCCGTCGGCGCCTGTGCAGCTGCTGTGTGGTGGCCGCCACGTCGTTGTGGATGCGGCGCGCCATGGCCGCCTTCCGGGCCGCGTCGAAGAGCTCCCCGACCAGCGGCTCGTCGCCACGCCCCGGGAGGTCGAGCGCGCGCAGGACCGCCGTCAGCTCCGACTCCGCGATCCACTGCTCCGCGCCCTCGCCCTCACCCTCTCGAGCGGCCCGCGCCGTCTCGAGCAGCAGGACCGCAGACGCGGGGTCCCCCAGTGCTCCGATCGCCAGCTCCGTGGCGACCGACGCGCGATGCTGGAGCTGCGTCTGCAGCGATGCGCGCGCCGCCTCCACCCGGAGATGCATCCGGTCCAGCCGCCCGGCGGTCCACCAGCACCACAGCCCAACCAGGACCGCCGCGGCCACGACCGAGACGATGAGGACGACGACCCATCCAGGGAGGCCGACCATCAGCCCACCTGTCCCGGGGATCTTGCCCTCACGGCCGCATAGACCGCCTCGATGTCGCCGACGATCTCGGCCCAGTCGTAGCGGGTCACCGCCGCCGAGGCGCGCATGCACATCGCGGTACGACGCTCGTCGTCGCCGAGCACCGCCAGCACGGCCCGCGCCAGGTCGTGGGGGTCGCCCACCTCGAAGAGCTCCCCGAGACGGCCCCCCTCGAGCACCGCGCGAAAGGCGGGGAGCGAGCTGGCCACCACGGCGGCACCCGCCGCCATCGCCTCGACCAGGACGATGCCGAAGCTCTCGCCGCCGGTCTGCGGTGCGACGTAGACGGCTGCCGAGGACAGCAGGCGCGCTCGCTCCTCGTCGTTGACCTGGCCGAGGAACTCAACACGTGCCATTGCCTGGGTCGTCACGGGGTCCGCGGCGCCGGTCCAGCTGGCCGGGTCGCCCCGACCGGCCACGAGCAACCGGGCTTGCGGGTATCGCTCCAGGATCGCGGGAAAGGCACTCATCAGCACCGCGAGGCCCTTGCGCGGCTCGTCCGTCCGGCCCAGGAACACGACGGTCGGCCCGGGGCTCGTCCACTCCGGGCGCGGCACGGCATGGGCGAACCCTGCGCAGGTGAGCCCGTTCGGGATCACCACCGGCTCGCCTCCGATGTGCTGTACGAGCGTGGCCCGGGCCGCCTCCGACACCGCGATCCGGGCACTGATCTTCTCCATCGAGGGGCGGAGCAGGCTCGCCGTCGATGACATCGCCCGAGATCTCGGCATCGCTGAGTGGAAGGTCCCGACGACAGGTACGTCGCTTGCCCACAGGGCGAGCAACGAGACGCTCGGCGCCGAAGGCTCGTGGACGTGGAGCACGTCGAACGTCCCCTCGGCCAGCCAACGGCGTACCCGGCTCACCGCGCGGGGACCGAACGCCACCCGCGCCACGGAGCCGTTGAAACGCACCGGCACCGCCTTGCCGGCCGTCGTCACGTAGTCCGGAAGCGCAGCCGACGGCTCGCCGGGCGCGAGCACGTGGACGAGGTGGCCGCGGCCGGCCAGCACCGCGGCCAGGTCGCGCACATGGTTCTGCACTCCCCCGGGGACGTCAAGGGAGTACGGGCAGACCAGCCCGAGCCGCACGGCGGTCATCCCGCCGGCTCCTCGAGATCGGCGACGAAGACGCGCTGCAGCATGTGCCAGTCCTGCGGAGCCCGGCGGATCCCCGCGCTCAGCGCATCCGCCACCCGCTGCGTCGTCGCCACCACGCCACCACGCCCGCCGACCGCGTCGATGGGGTCGCTGATGTCGAGGTGCAGCAACGGCCCGCGATAGCTGGGCACCGCGACGATGATCGGGACCTTCCCGATGCGCGCGAGGACCGCGGGTCCGCCGGGGAGACGTGCGCTCTCGCCGAGCAGGGAGACGTCGACGCCACCATCGCCGACCGACCGGTCGGCGAGCAGACACACAACCCGACCGCGGTCGAGGGCGGCCCGCATCGCGGACAGCGGGTTGCCGGAGCCGGTCAGGGGCTCGACCTCGATCCCGAGCTCCGTCCGGTAGGCGACGAAGCGGTCGAAGAGCGACTCCGGACGCAGCCGCTCCGCGACTGTCGAGACCGGCAGTCCGGTCAGGCACGCCCAGGCACCAGCCAGATCCCAGTTGGCCATGTGGGGAAGGGCGACGATCGCTCCGCGACCCTGCGCGTGGACGTCGCGCAGGGCGGACTCGTTCGTCGTCACGACCATGTCGACGATCCGTCGGTGTGACCACGACGGGAGCCTGAAGGCCTCGTGCCAGTACCGGAAGTAGGACCGCATCGCGCGCTGCGACAGCTCCCGCAGGTCCGCGCCCGAGATGGCCGGCACCGCCCGGCGCAGGTTTGTCTCGAGCTGGGTGACGCCCGGCCCGCCCTGCTTCCACAGCCGGTCGGCGGCGCTCTCCAGCAGCCGGGACGCGACCGGTTCCGGCGAGTGGCGGCTGACCGCCCACCCGACCCCGAACGCGTAGTCGGCGAGCCTCTGCCGGGGTGGCGGTCGACGGGTCAAGCCGGCTGTCCCGGCTGGGGTCGCGGCTCGGCGAGCGCCTGTCGTCGTACCAGCACCATCCGCTGGACGACGGTGATCGTGCTTGCCGCGGCAAGCGCCCACAGCACGATCGAGAGCAGGATCGGCAGGTCCAGTACGTCGGAGAAGAACGTCAGCACGAGCACGGCGACAAGCCGGTCGGCGCGCTCGGCGATGCCGCCCTTCGCGGTCATGCCGAGGCTCTCGGCCTTCGCTCTGGCGTACGACGTGACCGAGCCCATGACCAGGGCCCAGAGGGCGACGTAGCCGGTCAACCTGTCGCCGCCGCCGCCGAACAGCCAGATGGCCAGGCCGGCGAAGATGGCGGAGTCTCCGAGCCGGTCGAGGGTCGAGTCGAGGAACGCCCCCCACTTCGACGAGAGGCCCAGGGTGCGCGCCATGTAGCCGTCGATGAGGTCCGAGAACACGAACACCGCGATGACGACGACGCCGAGCCAGAGGTGGCCAGTCGGGAAGAACACCAGCGCGCCGCCGACCACGCCCAACGTGCCGATGACCGTCACCATGTCGGGTGACACGCCAAGCCGGATCAGCAGGGTGGCCACCGGTTTGACGACGTTGGTCCAGAAGATTCGAAAGCGATCGAGCATCGGTGGGTTGTCGCTTCTTCCTGGGCTGTCGTGGTCGGGCGAGTCGGGACGATGTTACCGGTCAGCTCGCGGGTGAACCCCTTGTGCCGTGGGCCGCGCGGGTGGAGGGTAGGGCCTCTAGACGATTCCGGCCGGTGAGGCTCGCCTGGCTCGCCCGCCGTACGAGAGCCAGATCCGACCGGTAAGGAGTGGGTGCATGGCCGCCAAGAACGCAGCAACGGGCGCGGGTGATGCCTCCGCAGCGCAACCCGCCTCACCAGACGCCATCCGCAACGTGGTGCTGGTGGGGCCTGCCGGGTCCGGGAAGACGACGTTGGTCGAGGCCCTGCTCGCGACGACCGGGACCACCAACCGGATGGGCAGCGTGGACGAGGGGACCACGACGAGCGACTACGACGAGGCGGAGGTCCGCCAGCAGCGTTCCGTCGGCCTGTCCCTCGCCCCCGTCGTCAGCAACGGGATCAAGGTGAACCTGCTCGACGCGCCGGGGTATGCCGACTTCGTGGGCGACCTCCGGGCGGGCCTCCGGGCCGCCGACTGCGCGCTCTTCGTCATCTCGGCCAGCGATGGCGTCGACGGCGCCACCAAGGCTCTGTGGCAGGAGTGCGAGGCGGTGGGGATGCCCCGCACCGTGGTCATCAGCAAGCTCAACCATGCCCGCGCCGACTACGCAGGGGTGCTGGCCGCGGCACAGGCGACCTTCGGCGACAAGGTCGTGCCCCTGTACGTCCCGGTCTCCCACCCGGGGTCGGACATCGACGACCTCGCCGCGCTGATCTCCGAGACCGTCTCCGACTACTCCTCCGTCGCGAGCAGCGGCCGATCCGTGCGGGGGCCGAACGAGGACGAGCAGCTGCTCATCGACGACAGCCGCGGCACGCTCATCGAGGGCATCATCGAGGAGTCCGAGGACGAGGGCCTGATGGACCGCTACATGAACGGCGAGGACATCGACACAGCACTGTTGATCGATGACCTGGAGACGGCCGTGGCGCGCGGCTCGTTCTTCCCGGTCATCCCCGTCTGTGCCGTCACCGGTCTCGGCCTCGACGAGCTGCTGGAGATCATCACGTCGGCCTTCCCACCCCCGTCCGAGCATCGGTTCCCGGCGGTCTACACGTCGGCCGGCAAGACCGTCGACGGGCTCGCGTGCGACCCGGCCGGTTCCCTCGTCGCCGAGGTCGTGAAGACGACATCGGACCCGTACGTCGGCCGGATCAGCCTGACCCGGGTGTTCTCCGGCACCATCCACCCCGACGAGACCGTGCACGTGTCCGGGCACTTCTCCGAGTTCGCCGACCGCGACCGTGGGCACGAGGACCACGACGTGGACGAGCGCATCGGCGCCCTGTCCTCGCCGCTCGGCAAGGTGCAACGTCCCGCGACCGTGTGCATCGCCGGCGACATCTGCGCGATCGCGAAGCTGTCCCGCGCCGAGACGGGCGACACGCTCAGCGACAAGGACAACCCGCTGGTCATGGAGCCGTGGCGGATGCCGAACCCGCTTCTCCCGTTCGCCTTGGTGGCGCACGCCAAGGCCGACGAGGACAAGCTCGGCCAGGCGCTGTCGCGGCTCGCGGCGGAGGACCCCACCGTGCGGATCGAGCACAACCCGGAGACGGGCCAACTGGTCCTGTGGTGCATGGGTGAGGCACACGCCGACGTCCTGCTCGACAGGCTGCGCCACCGCTTCGGTGTGCAGGTGGACCAGGTCGATGTCCGTGTACCGCTGCGGGAGACGTTCGCGGGCACTGCCAACGGGCACGGCCGGCACGTCAAGCAGAGCGGTGGCCACGGACAGTTCGCGGTGTGCGACGTCACGGTCGAGCCGCTCGGCACGGGCGGGGGCTTCGAGTTCGTCGACAAGGTTGTCGGCGGCTCGGTTCCGCGCCAGTTCATCCCAAGCGTGGAGAAGGGCGTGCGAGCCCAGCTCGACCGGGGCCTCGCCGCCGGCTACCCGGTCGTCGACATCAGGGTGACGCTGTATGACGGGAAGGCGCACAGCGTCGACTCGAGCGACATGGCGTTCCAGACCGCGGGCTCCGTGGCCCTGCGAGAGGCGGGGCGTGCTGCCGGGGTGCAGCTGCTCGAGCCCATCGACTTCGTCGACATCCTCATCGACGACGAGTTCATGGGCGCCGTGATGGGCGACCTGTCCACCCGGCGGGCGCGGGTGCTGGGCACCGAGCCGGTCGGCACCGGCCGCACCCTGGTCAAGGCGGAAGCCCCGCAGCTCGAGCTGATCCGCTACGCCACCGAGCTCCGGTCGCTGAGCCACGGCAACGGCACGTTCAGCCGCGACTTCGTCCGCTACGAGGCGATGCCACCCCAGGTCGCCGCCAAGCTCGCCCCCTCCTCCGGTTGAGGGGCCATTCCAGTCCGGTCTCCATGTTCAGTGGCCAATCCAGTTCGGTCTTTCATGGTGAGAGGTCATTCCGGTCCTCGGCCCGGCCGCCGTACGGCTCAGGAACGGCGGCACCGAACCGGCCACCTAACAGCAGGGACCGGACCGAAATGGCCACTCGACTCAGCCGGGCCAGGAGGTGGCGAGGAGAGCGCGGGTGTCGCGGAGAAGCTGGGGAAGCACCTTCGTGCGCGCCACCACCGGCATGAAGTTGGTGTCACCGCCCCAACGGGGCACGACGTGCTGATGCAGGTGCGCGGCGATCCCGGCCCCGGCGACCGCACCCTGGTTCATGCCGATGTTGAAGCCGTCGGCCGCGGAGACAGCTCGAAGGGTGGTCATCGCCTGCTGGGTGAGCACAGCGATCTCGGCAGACTCCGCGGCGGTCAGCTGCGGGTAGTCGGCCACGTGGCGGTAGGGGCACGCCATCAGGTGCCCCGGGCTGTACGGATACAGGTTCAGGACGACGAAGGCGACAGCTCCCCGTCGTACGACGAGCCCCTCCTCGTCGGGCAGATCTGGGATCAGGCAGAAGGGGCAGTCGCCGGACTCCGGGGTCGAGGGCTTGTTCTCCCCCAAGATGTAGGTCATCCGATGCGGGGTCCACAACCGCTGGAAGCCGTCCGGCTCGCCTGCAAGCCCCTCCGCACCAAAGAGATGGTCTTCAGCATCCGCGGGCGACCGTTCGTTCACACCTGCTCCCGTCGCTCCACGGCCTGCTTGATCCTGTCCACGGCGTCCTCGACGGGTACGCCGTTGTCCTGGCGCCCGTCGCGGTACCGGAACGAGACCGCACCCTCCTCGACGTCCCGGTCGCCGGCGATCACCATGAAGGGGACCTTCTGCAGCTGCGCGTTCCGGATCTTCTTCTGCATCCGGTCGTCGGACCTGTCCACCTCGACGCGGATCCCGCGCTCGGTCATCGTCGCCGCGAGCTTGTCGAGGTAGTCCTGGTGGCGCTCGGCGATCGGGATCGCCGTGACCTGCACCGGAGCCAGCCAGGGCGGGAACGCCCCTGCGTAGTGCTCGACGAGGACGCCGATGAAGCGCTCGATCGAGCCGAACTTCGCGGAGTGGATCATCACCGGCTGCTGCCGGGTGCCGTCGGCCGCCTGGTACTCCAGTCCGAAGCCGGCCGGCTGGTTGAAGTCGTACTGGATCGTCGACATCTGCCAGGTGCGACCGATCGCGTCGCGCGCCTGGACGGAGATCTTTGGCCCGTAGAACGCGGCGCCGCCGGGATCGGGGACCAGCTCGAGACCTGAGGCGGTGGCGACCTCTTCGAGGGTCCGGGTCGCCTCCGCCCACTGCTCGGGCGAGCCGATGAACTTGTCCGACTCGGGATCGCGAGTCGACAGCTCCAGGTAGAAGTCGTCGAGCCCGAAGTCCTTCAGCAGCCCGAGCACGAAGTCGAGCAGATGCCTGATCTCGGCCGGGGCCTGCTCAGGGGTGACGTAGGAGTGGGAGTCGTCCTGGGTCATGCCCCGGACCCGGGTCAGGCCGTGGACGACTCCCGACTTCTCGAACCTGTACACCGAGCCGAACTCGAACAGCCTGAGCGGCAGCTCGCGGTACGAACGCCCGCGCGAGGCGAAGATCAGGTTGTGCATCGGGCAGTTCATGGCCTTGAGGTAGTAGTTCGCGCCTTCCATCTGCATCGGCGGGAACATGGTGTCCGCGTAGTACGGCAGGTGTCCGGAGGTCTCGAACAGCCCCTGCTTGGAGATGTGCGGGGTGCCGACGTAAGAGAAGCCCTCCTCGATGTGGCGTTGCCGGACGTAGTCCTCCATCTCGCGCTTGAGCACGCCGCCCTTGGGATGGAACACCGGGAGGCCGGAGCCGAGCTCGTCGGGGAAGCTGAACAGGTCGAGCTCGCGTCCGAGCCGGCGGTGGTCCCGGCGCTCTGCCTCTTCGATCCTGTGCAGGTGGTCCTCGAGCGCCTGCTTGCTCTCCCACGCGGTTCCGTAGATGCGCTGGAGCTGCGGGTTCTTCTCATCAGCGAGCCAGTACGCCGCTGCCGAACGCGTCAGCGTGAACGCCGGTATCCGCTTGGTGGTTGGGAGATGCGGACCTCGGCACAAGTCCTTCCACGCAAGGGATCCGTCCCGTCGGAGGTTGTCGTAGATCGTCAGGTCATCGACCCCTACCTCGACGGCCGCGTCTTCATCGGCGGCACCCGACCCCTTGCGGCCGATCAGCTCGAGCTTGTAGGGCTCGGCGGCGAGCTCGTCGCGAGCCTCGTCGTCGGTCACCGAGCGACGTACGAACCGCTGGCCCTCCTTGACGATCTTGCGCATCCGGGTCTCGACCGCGGCCAGATCCTCGGGTTTGAAGGGATCCTGCACGTCGAAGTCGTAGTAGAAGCCGTCCGTTATCGGTGGGCCGATGCCGAGGCGTGTGTCGGGAAAAAGCTCCTGGACCGCCTGGGCCATGACGTGGGCGGTCGAGTGCCGGAGGACGGCTCGCCCGTCGTCGCTGTCGATGGCGACAGCAGCCACCTCATCGCCGTCGCTCAGCACGCGCGACAGGTCCCTGAGCTCGCCACCGACCCGCGCGACGATAACCTCGGGGTCGTCGCGGAACAGCTCCCATGCCCTCGTGCCCGTCGTCACGACCCGCTCGGCACTGTGGCCCGCGGTGACGACAGTGACACGAATCTCGGACACGGGGACTCCTCCAGCGCTGGTGCCGCGGACTGCGGCGGACTGTTCGATGGTAGCGAGCCAGACGGATCCGAGTCGCACTGGTTTTCGGCGCCGCCGCGCGGCCGCGTGCTCCTGCGTGACGGCCCAGGAGGCAGCATGAACCGATCCGCCGACAGCGCGCTCGTCGGGATTATGCGATCGCACCGGACAACGTCCGGGCAGTCGGCACGAACCAGGCCCCGGAGAGCACGTCTTTCACGTTCGCCGAGCGTTTCGACGGTACGACGTGGAACCTCTCAAGACCCCGAGCTCTCGACTGGTGATGCCTTTCGCAGGTGCCTTCAGCTCACCGGCCGAGGGAGGCCGTCACCTCAGTTCCACGAGGTGGCGGCCGCTCCCTCTCGTGCCGGCGGACCGGGCGGTCAGTAGCCCCCTCCTCCCCCGCCCCCACCGCCGCCGCCTCCGCTCAAGACGAGCACCAGCACGATGACGACAGCGATGGCGGCCACCAGTCCGATGACGAGCCATCTCTTGGTCTCCACATGAACCACCCAATCCTTCCCTTGCACCCACGGACGCCAAGGTTCTCGACGCCGGGCGTTGAGTTGTCCACGGCTGCGGCGGGCCTTCGGTTCAAATGCTGTGCGGTTGCCTGATCCCGTGTGAGGTACCAGAGTGAGAGGTCTGTTCCCCTTCGAAGGAGGTTCCCTTGACCGAGCAACGACCTGACTCCGACAAATCCGGGACCGTTGATCCTGACGTCTCCCTTGACCCGCTCGAGCCTGAAGACCCAACCGGTCCCGCTGATCCGGCCGACCAGCGAGACCCGGCCGCTGACGATGACGAGTCGGAGGAGCTGGACGGCGAGACCTCTGCTCCTGTTGTCGGCCGGGGACCGACCAGCTAGCAGGCAACAACGACTGCGCCCTTCCTCAGTCGAACCCGCGATGCCCAGGTTGGCCAGATCCTGCCGTCGAGGGACCGTCCAGTGGCAGACTGCGAGAACCGTGGTCGCGCCAAACGGGCTCGGCCGCCTCAGGAGGAGTGGAGATGACTCGGGATACGCACCTGGTCAATGTCATGAACGCCGTGGCTGCCGCGCTCAGCAGCCCGAGCGAGCTCGATGAGACGTTGGTCCGGATCACCCATACGGCCCGGGACACCGTGCCGGGAGCGCACCACGCCAGCATCACGGTAAGGCATCCGGACGGGACGTTGGAGACGGTCGCTCCCACCGATCCGATGGTCTGCCAGATCGACGAGCTGCAGTACGAGCTGCGCGAGGGGCCGTGCTTCGACGTGGTGACAGACGACGACTTCATCCTTTCCGACGACATCGGGGCCGAGTCACGGTGGCCGACCTACGGGCCGAGGATCGCAGCTCTCGGGATCCGGTCCCAGCTGGCGATGCGGCTGCACCTGGACACCAAGTCACAGATAGGTCTCAACCTGTACTCACGGGACCCGGATGCGTTCGACGACCCGCAACACGTCGCCGAACTGTTCGCGAGTCACGCCAAGATCGCTCTCGGCTACGCCCACGAGGTGACGGAGCTCACCGAGGCACTGGCGACTCGCACGGTCATCGGCAAGGCGATCGGGATCATCATGGAGCGGTACACGATCAAGGACGAGAGGGCTTTCGAGTTCCTCGTGCGACTGTCCCAGACCACCAACACCAAGCTTCGGGACATCGCCGCCCGAATCGTCGAGCTCGATGAGCAGCAGACCGACGCGGAAACCGGGCGAGGGCCAGCACCCCGCCCACTCCCTCGAAGTGGCTCATGACGTATTCCTGGCCGCCCTCGATTCGATCGTGGCAAACTATCTCGCCGTCGGCGGAGCAAACTGATGCCGGCGGGTGGCTTCCTCCTGCCGGAGCCTACGATCGCAGCCAGCTTCGAGGACGAGCCAAGTCGCGGGCTCGTTCGCGCCTTCTTCGTGACCGAGGAGTAGGAAGCACAGACCAGGGCCGACTTCGCTGCGCGTATGGGCGGTGACCCAGTATCAATCTAGGGCCTGCTGGCACAACAAACTGGCTCACTGCAGAGTGCCAGAGACTAGGGACTCCCACGATCTCGGCGCGTCCCGGGGAGACCGTCCTCACCCGCGCCCTCGCCGCGTTGGAGGTGACGAGCCGCTAGCCGCACGAGGACTCGCGGCGGCTCCGGTGCCCTGCAAGGGTGTATCGGGGTGCTTTCGGGACATTGGTTCTCGGAGCCTCGTCTAGTCACGGGCCCAGACGCGTTGCTGGTATCGGCCAGACGGATCAGAAGCGCCGACGCACGCAGCCGCATCGCCTATCACCCCGTCAGGAGAGGTTGTTGTTCGGCGCTGAGATACCGGAGGCAAGACCTGGGCCCGATTTGCCGCAGAGACATTCCGGCGCGACCTACATATTGTCGCGGTGTGTCGGGATCTCCCTGGCGGCTGCTAAGCCGACGGCCTCACCATTGGCTGAGCACTTTCGGGGCGGGGGTATCCCTACAGGCGGCCTCGCGCGTCAAATGAGTGAGGTGGCGGCATCATTATCGAAGAAGGAGCCGTGGTGTTCCGAGGTGACGGACGACAGCCACGCTGGAGCTGGAGGCCTTCTGCCATCGTGAGCATGCTCGGTTGGTTCGTCTGCTCTCCCTGCATTGCGGTGACGTGGAGACGGCCAAGGATCTGACCCAAGAGACGCTGTTGCGCGTGTGCCTTCACTGGCGAAAGGTCCGACGGATGGACGTGCCCGAGGCATGGGTGACCAGGGTCGCCTCAATCTCGCTGCCTCGGCGTACCGACGCACGACCGTTGAGCGACGGGCTACCGGTTTCATCGAACGCCCCGGGACACGCCCACGACGGTTCGGTCGACGGCGGAGCAGTCCGCAGCGCGGTGGCTTCTCTGCCTGAGCGGCAGCGGACCGCCCTCATCCTTCGCTATTACGAGGATCTCCCTGTAAACCAGGTTGCAGTGCTGATGGGAGTCAGCCCAAGTGCGGTGAAGAAGCTGTCTGCCAAGGCCGTCGCCCGACTGCGCGACCTGCTAGGAAACGACATCGTGGAGGTCACGGATGCCTGACGTGCGAGATCTGCTGCGATGTGGCACCGACGAGCTGACTACCGGCCTGCCGGACGTCGATGCGCTCTGGCGCCGATCCAGGGCGATCAGAGCACGTCGGGTGTTGGCGGTGGCGGCAGTGGTGTTGTCGACCGCCGCTGCGGTGGGGGTGGACGTGGATGGGACGTGGCCGGACCAGCGCGAGGTCACCACGTTGCCTCCCACCGCGGTACTGCTTCCAGATGCGCCCGCGCCCCTCGAGCATGGAACCACATACAGCGCCCAGGTCGCGGGTCTCCCGTATTCGTTCACGATCCCCGGGCCGGGTTGGCTCCTGGCCGCACGTGAGGACGGATGGCTCTCGCTCCACCACGGTCGCACCCGGGTGAACCTGCAAAGGTGGACCGCGATCTACGATCCGCAGGCAGATCCGGCTCAGCCGTCCGACCGGCACCCGGTCCCCGCCGATCTCCTCGCCTGGGTGAGGTCCAACACCAGGCTTGACGTCCGTGCCGAAAAGCCGGTGGCGTTGGCCGGATCCGACTGGCTCGCTGTAGACCTGACCGTCTCCCGCCCGCTGAGTGTGACGCCCGGAGAGTGCGCCGGCCAACCTTGCGCACTGCTGGCAGCAGCTGGGGACGAGGAGGTCGAGCTGCTGGCCACCGAGCTCCTCGTCTGTACGTCCCACGCGATGCCCCGGGGGCCCAGTCCTGCTCATTGCCGCACCGACCCGACAGCCACCAGATGAGAGGGCCCGGATTCAGACCCTCGTCGAGTCCATCCAAGAAAGGTGACACACTCATGCAAAGAGATCGCATCCGTCCGGGCCGCACTGGGGCCGTCGCGGCACTCGCTGTCGCCGTCATCCAAAGTCTCGCCGCGTGCAGTGGGGACGACACCAGTCCTGTGGCTGGGCCGTCCGCAACCGAGACTGTGACGACCACGGCATCGGTCACGGTGACGTGCACGAAACGTGACCTCGCGTTCGGACCCAACGGGTCGGTGGACCTCACCGGCACCTGGGAGGGTGACGACGGAGCGATCCACTACATCCGGCAACTCGGCCACCAAGTATGGTGGGCCGGACTGTCGGGGCTCGGCGGCGCGGCCGACAACGGGAGCGACTTCTTCAACGTCTACCACGGCACAATGACGGGCCAACGGATCACCGGCGCCTACGTCGACCTTCCGACTGGGGGATCCCTCTTCGATGACCCCCACCTGGCATGGACCGTGCGCGCGGTACACGGCCGGGTCGTGATCACCAAGGCGAAGTCCAGCGCAAAGAGCCTGTTCGAAGGAGCCGTGCTCACACCGTGCAACGAGGTCCGTTGACACCGACCGGCCCTGCAGAACCAGAAACCAGACTGAACCAGAGGGCGTGCTCATATCCGGCAGTACGCGCGCGTCCACGTTGGCGCTTGCGAGCGCGCCGTGCATCCTCTTACCCAGTACTCCGCGCAGTGCGACCCAGGGTCCTTGTGGCACTCTGCTGGGCCGTCGCCGCTGACGATAACCCAGGCGTCGCTGCTCTGCGACCCGACACCTTGGCCGAGACGATCTACCAGGCCGTCACGATGGGCCACCTTGTCGACGCCATGCTCGATCACCTTCGCCTCGGTCACGCCGCCGTGTTCTCGATGCTGCGCCAGGCCGTGCTCGACAACGGCCGGCCACCCGCAGCGTTCTCCTGCTTCACCTCGTACCGATAGGGACGGCGAGGTGGGCATTGCTGCTACGAGCTGGGCAGTCCCCTTTCGAGCCACGCCTCGTCACGGTGCCCGA